>DATCWR010000065.1:0-10608 GCA_036566245.1 Mycobacteriales bacterium
CGCCGGCACACCGAGGATCACGCGCCGTTGGGTGAGGCCCCCTGCCGGTTGGCGTGCTGCTGGTGAGCGGCCGCCTGCTCGGCCAGGTCGGCGGGCAGGCGCATCGGCAGTGGGTCGCGCACCGGCATGGGATCGTCGCCGCGTACCACCACGGTCTGACGCAGCGCGTCCTCCAGCGCCGACGCTCGGCTCGGATCGGTGGCCGCCGGGCCGGTCAGCAGCGCGCGGAGGAACCACCGGGGGCCGTCCACTCCGACGAACCGGGCTGGCTGCATCCCACCCTGCACCGGCAGCCGGGCCGAGATCTCCTTACCGAAGGTGCCGCGCACCTCCTGGCCGGTTCCCCCCTGTGAGGCGATCGAGCCGAGGATCTCCTTGCGCACCTCGTCCCAGATTCCCTCGGTACGTGGCGCCGCGAACACCCCCACCTGCATCTGGCTGGTTGACTGCGACAGGGTCGCCGCGGCGATCACGCCCTCCGCGCTCACCTCCACCCGAACGTCGATGCCCTCGATGATCGGCACCCGCAGCGAACCCAGGTCTACCCGGGTGATGCCGTCGTCGGGTAGGTCGCCCAGATCCCACGGGCCACTGGTCGGCGGAGCATCGTCCCGCTCGGGCTCGTCCCAGGGGACCGTCGCGTCGATCTTCGCCCGGGCACTTCGTCGGTGCGCGCCGCGCCCCCGTCGTCCGAACGCCATCAGTGCACTCCCTCTGTGGAGGCCGCCCGGGCCGCACCCGAGCCGACTCCCTCGCCACCGACCCCGTCGTCGTGTGTCCCGTCGGACCCGCTGGTCCTCGCGGACCCGGCGAGCCCGGCGAACCCACCCGTCGACCCGTGCCCGCCGACCCCCCGGGTCGAGTCGGGCAACCTGTCAACGACGCGGAACCGGGCGCGTTCCACCCGTTGGACAACAAGTTGTGCCACCCGGTCCCCACGCGACAGGCGCAGAACCTCCCGGGGATCCTGGTTGAGCACGATCACCTTGATCTCACCGCGGTACCCGGAGTCAATGGTGCCGGGTGCGTTGACCAGTGACATGCCACACCGGGCGGCCAGCCCCGAGCGCGGGTGGACAAACGCGGCATATCCGTCTGGCAGAGCAATGGCCAGTCCGGTGGGCAGTACGGTCCGCTCTCCCGGGGGGAGCTCGACATCCACCGTGGTCACGATGTCTGCGCCCGCGTCGCCGGGCAGGGCGTAGCTGGGCAGTGGGACGTCTGGATCGAGCCGCCGCACCAGAACTTCGGGGGGCTCGTTGGCATCGGGCACAGCGGGCAAGGCTACCCTCGGCAGGTGTCCGACCGCGCGGCAGACGACAAGGAAGCGGCCAGGCAGGTCACCTACCACGAACGTCTGTACGTTCCGTGGTGGTGGTGGCCGGTCAGCCTGGGCCTGGGTGGTCTTATGGCCGCCGAACTGCACTCCGGCCGTTCGGGCCTGTGGGGTGTGCTCCCCTACCTGATCATGCTGCCTGCGGTGGTCGCGGCCCTGGCATGGATGGGCCGGTTGCCGGTGGGCGTCCGAGACGGCGAACTGTGGGTCGACGACGCACATCTGCCGGTGCGGTTCATCTCCGACGTCGAGGCACTCGACGAGGCCGGTCGACGGGTCATGCTGGGCCCCCGCGGCGATCCCGCGGCCTTCGTGGTGCTGCGCCCGTGGGTGCGACACGCCGTGGTGGTGGCCCTGGACGACCCCGACGACCCCACCCCGTACTGGCTGGTCAGTACCCGCCACGCCGCCGGTCTGGCCGCCGCCCTGAACCGGGCCCGGGGCGTCGACCAGCGATAGCCGGGACTACTGCCCGGTGGTACCCCGCGGGTGTTGCCGCTCGCGCAGCTCGGCGGTCAGTTTCTCCCCCAGCGCCCGGGTGGCCCGCCGGTTCACCTCCGAACCGGCCACCGCACCGGCGAGGAACGGGGCGAGGCTGGTGGCGCTACGCCCGAGCCGGCGAATGATCCGGCCACGCAGCTCCCGTTTGGCCGCCTGTCCGAGCACCGCCCCCAGACCACCGGTGACGATGGGGTCGACAGCCCGCTGACGAGCCCAGCTCATCAGGTAGGCGGCTGACCGGGCGGTGCGTTGGCCGGTGGCCGGTGTGCCGAACAACTCGTGCAGTTCCGCGACCAGCTTCACCTCGATCGCGGTCACCGCCAGGGTCTCGGCGGCCAACTGCAACGGCACGGCCAGCAACGTGGGCGGCGCCACGAACTCGGCCGCCGCCAACGCACCGGCGGCGGCGCCCACACCGGCGCTGGCCAGCGACGCACCGCGGAGCAGCGCGGCGGCGACCTCGTCGTCGGTGCGACCCGGATGGTGTTCGAGCAGGGTGGCCCGGTCTCTGATCGGTAATTTCGGAGCCGTGTCGGTGACCACGTCGGTCAACCAGTGCCCGGCCGTCACGGCGCGCACACCGGCGGTCCTGGCACCCGTGCCCAGGGCAGCCGCCAACGCGACGAGTCGCCGTCGCCGTTCGGCGCCGCCGACCTGATCGTCGGCGACCCGGGCGACCAACTCGCCGAGATCACCGGACCGGGGGGTGGGCTCCGGGGCGTGGTCGCCGCCGGAGTTCCCCTGGCCCCGTGGTGGCCGCACCTCAGGCGGCGCAGTCCCGGCAGACGGGTTGACCGTTACGTTCACCGGCCAACCGGCTGCGGTGGTGGACCAGGAAACAACTGGAACAGGTGAACTCGTCGGCCTGCTTGGGCAGCACCTTGACGGTCAGTTCCTCGCCGGACAGGTCCGCGCCCGGCAGTTCCAGGGACTCGTTGAAATCAGCCTCGTCGACGTCCACCGAACCGGACTGGGCGTCGACTCGACGGGCCTTCAACTCCTCCAGGGAGTCCTCACCGATCTCGTCGGCCTCGCTCCGCCGTGGGGCGTCGTAGTCGGTAGCCATGGATGTCGTCACTCCTGACGTGCGTGCGGGTGGCGCGGTGAGTAACGCGCCAGCGCCTCGATCTGTGCCCGTTCCGCGCAACCAAATTTCTGGACGCTGAAATCGTTCGGTCGTGCGGGCGCGGAAGGTTACCGTGCCGGCTGAAGGCGTTCCCAGGCGCCACCCGGATGGTGGCTTCCAGATGTGACGGAGGTGACGGCATGCCCGCGCTCGTTCCGGCCCGGACCGCGGTGCGTCCCGCAGTGGGATCACCGCCCACCAACCTCGCCCACCCGTTCCTCCCGTCTCCAGGAGCCCCAGGTGCCCTCACCAACCCACGACAACACAGGCCGCCCACCTGACGATTCCCCCAGGTCGCGAACTGGTGACCGACTGGTCACCCTGGGCTGGAGCCCGTACTGGGAACAGCTCCGGCTGGACCTGTACACGCGCATGTCCCGCCCTCCCGAACTGGCCCCACATCCCGGTCGGGTCGCGCGGGTGGACCGTGGGCGTGTCCACGTGCTCACCGACAGTCGCGACACCGACGTCCACCTGCACGGCGGACACATCCCGTCCGGTTCAGTCGAACCCGTCACCGGCGACTGGGTACTGCTCGACCAACAGGGCGACCTGAGAGCCGTCCTACCCCGACGCACCGCACTCACACGTGGTGCGGGTCGCCGAGACACCCGGGCTCAGGTGCTGGCCGCCAACGTCGACGTGTACTGATGGTGGTGTCACTGGCCTCACCACCGAACCTGCCCCGGCTCGACCGAATGCTCACCGTGGCCTGGGACAGCGGCGCCCAACCGGTGGTGGTGCTGTCCAAGGCCGACCTGTGCACCACGGCCGGGTCCGAACGCGATGAGGTGGCCGACGCCGCGCCGGGAGTGCCGGTGCACCTGGTCAGCGTCCTGGATGGTCGCGGCGTGGCAGAGGTGGCCGGCCATCTGGCTCCCGGGCGCACCATGGTGCTGCTCGGCGCCTCCGGGGTCGGGAAGTCGAGCCTGGTCAACGCACTGGCCGGTACCGACCTGCTGACCGTGGCCACCACCCGGTCCGACGGTAGGGGCCGACACACCACGACGGCCCGGGAACTGGTGGAGTTGCCCGGCCTGGGGGTACTCATCGACACTCCCGGCATCCGGGGCCTGCAACTGTGGGACTCCACCGACGGGCTGGACCACACCTTCGCCGACATCGAGGAACTGGCCGCCCGGTGCAGGTTCGGTGACTGTGGGCACGCCGGCGAGCCGGGCTGCGCGGTCGCTGCCGGCCGGCTCACCGAGGCGAGGTTGGCCAGCTACCACAAACTGCGCCGCGAGGCCGCCTGGCTGCGGTCCCGCCACGACGCCAGACTGCGCGCCGAGCAACGACGCCAATGGCGCGCTGTCGCGCGGGCCATGCGCAGGGGTGAACACCGGTAACGTCCTGGTTTGTGAGTACTTCTCGTGGAGCCGAACCCGCCGTTGTCGGTCCGTACCTGGCACACGTGCTGGGCGAGCCAGCCTGGCGGGACTGCACGGTGGACCTCATCACCGGAGGCCGGTCCAACCTCACCTACACGGTCGCCTGCCCCGCCGGCACCGTGGTGCTGCGCCGACCTCCGCTGTCGGCGGTGCGACCGACGGCACACGACATGGGCCGGGAGTACCGGGTGCTGTCCGCGCTGGCCGACTCCACCGTGCCGGTGCCCAGGACGTTGCACCTGTGTACCGACCCGTCGGTGCTCGGCGCCCCCTTCTACCTGATGGAGCGGGTCGACGGGGTGGTGGTCCGACCGGACCTTGCGGCCGGGTACGCGCCGCAGCCCGAGCAGCGGGCGGCGATGGCGGAGGCCCTGGTGAGCACCCTGGCGGACCTGCACGCGGTCGACCCGGGGGCGGTGGGACTGGCCGGGTTCGGTCACCCCGACGGCTACCTGACCCGACAGGTGCGCCGATGGGTCACCCAGTGGACAGGTTGGCGTGACCAGGACCGCCCGGATCTGGATCGGCTGGCCGAACGGTTGGGCGAACGGATGCCGGCGAGCCCGACCGGCCCGGTGGTCCACGGTGACTACCGGTTGGACAACGTGATGTTCGACCCGACCGATCCGGCCCGGATCCTGGCCGTGCTGGACTGGGAGATGTCCACCCTGGGTGATCCGCTGGCAGACCTCGGCCTGTTACTCGTGTACTGGACCCAGGCCCGCGACGAGCCACTGGACGGTCCGGCGGTGGTACCGCCGGTGACCGCGCTGCCCGGCTTCCCCGACCGCGCCGACGTGGTCGCCGACTACGTACGCCGAACCGGCCGGGACGTGACCGACCTGCCGTGGTACATGGCCTTCGGGTTCTTCAAACTGGCCGTGGTGGTGGCCGGGATCGTGGTGCGGGAACGCGCGGGCGCGATGGTCGGGTCTCACGACGACCCGCCGGCCCGGGCCATTGATCCCCTGGTACGGCGAGGTCTTGCGGTCCTGGCCAGCGGCGACATCGGTTGATCGCGACGGGGCCGCAGGTCGCTGCGGCGTCTGTGGTGTGGACGGTCACGGCGGCATTGCGCCGGTTGCTGCTCGCCGGGAGGATGGCGACTGGCTACAGTCCGGCCATGTCGTCCGGGAGTTTCGCATGACCATGCTCAGTCCGCTGGGGCGGGTACCCAGGCGTCGGCCGCCTCGGCGACCCCGTCCCGGCCGTCGACCACAACCAGCGCTGATCATGATCGGTCTGCTCGTCGTGGTGGCGATCGGAGTGTGGTGGTGGGTGTTCCACCCGTCGCGGCCCACCTCGAACGCCGCCTGCACGCCTCGACCCTCCCCCGGGCTACTCAAGATGGACCCGCAGAAGGTCAAGGTCCGGGTCTACAACAGCACGGACCGGGCCGGACTGGCCGGCACCGTGAGCAAGGAACTGACCAAGCGCCACTTCGCCATCGACGCGACCGGCAACGACCCGATCCGCGACGAGCGCAACGTGCAGGGTGTCGGTGAGATCCGGTACGGCTCGGCCGGTGCGCAACAGGCGGTGCTGCTGAGCTTCCAGTTCCCCGGAATCGCCCTGGTGAAGGACGCCCGCACCGACGCCGTGGTGGACCTGGCCATCGGACCGAAGTTCTCGAAGGTCGCCACCCCACAACAGGTCAAGCAGGCCGCCGACGTGGCCGAGGCCAATGCCAAGGCCGCCGAACAGTTCGGCGAACCAGAGTGTTAGCTCACCGACCGTCGGCGTCCAGAGCCTCCAACACCGTGGTGAGTTCCTCGGCGATGCCCGCGCCGGCGGCCAGCACGAACCACGGTCCGGCCGGGCGTCCACGCAGACCGTGCACCACCAGTCCGGCCTCCGCCGCCACCAGGCCGCCGGCCGCGTGGTCCCACGGTTTGAGTCCGCGTTCGAAGTAGGCGTCCAGCCGTCCCGCCGCCGCGTAACACAGGTCAAGGCTGGCCGCTCCCATCCGTCGCACGTCGCGCACGACGGGTAGCAGTCGCGCGATCACCTGTGCCTGTTCGGCCCGCACCGCCGCGTCATAGGCGAATCCGGTACCGACCAGGGACTGGCCCAGCGAGGTGGCACCCGGGCCACCCAACCGTTGGTCCCCCAGCCAGGCGCCGCCCCCGCGCACCGCGCGGAACGTCTCGCCGGACACCGGGTTGTGCACCGCACCGGCGACCACCTGCCCGTCCACCTCGGCGGCCACCGACACCGCGTACATCGGTATGCCGTACAGGTAGTTGACCGTTCCGTCGATGGGGTCGACCACCCACCGCACCCTGCTGCTGCCCGCCCGGGAGGCACCCTCCTCACCCAGCACGGCGTCCTGCGGACGGCGGACGGCCAACTCTGAGCCGACCAGTCGCTCGGCGGCCCGGTCCATCTCGGTCACCACGTCGGTGGGCGAACTCTTCGTGGCCACCCGCAACCGGCCGGACAGGTCCCGGCCGAGCCCGTCAGGCCCGGCCTCGGCCCGTCCCCGCAGCACCAGTGCGCCGGCCCGATGGACGAGATGCACTGCCAACTCCACCAACTCGGCTGGTTCTGGGCACTCCGCCCGATCTGGTGACCCTGGCCGTCGCGTTGAACTGATCGCCGCCGACACCCCGACCAATTCCTGCGAATTGCCCGGGCCGGGAGAATCGCCCCGTTCAGTCATTGGTTCAGTGGGTTCGGTGGGTTCAGCCGGGTCATCATGGGCAGGAGGTTTCATGGGAGCATCCGACCACAGTACGAATCGGCCGGGGAGTCGGTGTGGGAGTCGGGCCCCCGGCCATACCTCGACGGTAGGCCAACCAGGAGGTGCGCGGGTGTCCACAGCGTTCGGCGTCGACATCGGCGGAAGCGCGATCAAGGCGGCGGTCGTCGACGTGCGCACCGGTGAACTCACCTCGGCGCGACAGAGCGTGCCCACCCCAAACCCGTCCACCCCCGAGGCGGTGGCCGCCGTGGTCGGCGACATCGTGGGCGAGTACGGCTGGACCGGCCCGGTCGGGGCCACCTTCCCCGCCGTCCTCAAGCACGGGATCGCCCGGAGCGCGGCCAACGTGGACCGGAGTTGGATCGGCACCGACGCGGACTCGGTCTTCACCCGGACAACCCGCTGTGAGGTCACCGTGCTCAACGACGCGGACGCGGCCGGTCTCGCCGAGTTGCGGTTCGGCGCGGCCAGGGATGCCCATGGCGTCGTCATCATGCTCACCTTCGGTACCGGGATCGGCAGCGCACTGTTCGTCGACGGGGTGCTGGTGCCCAACACCGAACTTGGACATCTGGAACTGGACGGGCATGACGCCGAGAAGGATGCCGCCGCCTCGGTGAAGGACAGACAGCGGTTGAGTTGGCCCGGGTGGGCCGTGCGGGTCCAGCGGTACCTCCGGCACCTGGAGATGCTGTTCACCCCCGATCTGTTCGTGGTCGGCGGCGGGGTGAGTAAGGAATCAGACCAGTGGGTACCCCTTGTGGACCTGCGAACTCCGATCCGACCCGCCGAGCTGTTGAACGACGCGGGTATCGTGGGCGCTGCGTTGGCCGCGGCCCAACGACGTGGTGAGTGACCTTCCAGCGACGGGGTAATCGACCGTTAAGTGAGTGATGAAATCGTGACAACGGCGTCCTGCGCGCAACGCGCACACCGGGGCAACTGCCACCGGTTGACGCACCACCCCGGCGGCCGAAGTTACACTTGTACGCACGGTTCGAGCCACCCCGGCCCGACACCGACCCTCCCCAAGATCCTGCCGCCACTGGCAACGTGTCCGGTCGTGCGCGTGGCCTGTCCCCCGCGTGGCAGGCACCGCTTCGTGAAAGGGCGTTCGTGACACCCGCTGACCCCCGGTCCGACAGCACCGTGTCCCGCAGCACCGTGTCCTCGCAGACGAAGGCCATCACCGAGCGACTCGTCGAACATGGCCGCGCCCAGGGTTATCTTCGGAACGACGAGATCCACCGAGCGTTCGAAGAGGCCGGCATACCTGCCTCGCAGGGCAAACGGGTGCTGCGGACCCTCATCGAGTCGGGAGTGACCGTCATGGTTGACGCGTCCACCTCACCCAACGGCAGCCGCAGCCGACGACGCACCGCGGCGGCGGCGACACCGGGCCGGGCCCGGGTGACCAAGAGCGCCACCGGCTCGTCCTCCCGAGGCTCGGCCAAGGCCCCGCCTCGGGACGCCACGAAGCCACCGGTGGAGGCGGTACCGAACCCGGCCACCGGACGGACCAGCACCGGACCGGACCGGCCACCGAACCGGGACACCGGCCCGACCACCCGTCGGGCCGGCACGGGGACCGACGCGCCGGCCGGGACGACACCCGTGGGCACGGTCTCGGCCGCCTCGGCGGCGTCCGTGTCGGTCGCCACCGAGTCGGTTTCGGACCCGACCGCGCCGTCGACCCCAGCACCCACCGCAACCCGGTCGACCAGGGCCACCACCCGCAAGAAGACCACCAGGACCCGGTCGACCAAGGCGGGCACCGCCTCGGCCACGAACAAGGGTTCGGCCAAGGCCGGCGGTCAGGATGCCGAAGGGCTGGCGATCGACGAGCCGGTCGAACTGCCGGTCTCCGGTGACGAGGAGGAGTTCACCTGGGACGACGAGGAGGAGGAGTCCGAAGCGCTGCGTCAGGCGCGCAAGGACGCCGAACTGACCGCCTCGGCCGACTCGGTCCGCGCCTACCTCAAGCAGATCGGCAAGGTCGCGCTGCTCAACGCCGAGGAGGAGGTCGAACTCGCCAAGCGGATCGAGGCCGGCCTGTACGCGGCGGAGCGGTTGCGCCGGGTCGAGGACGACGGGCAGAAGCTCTCCCCGCCGCTGCGGCGGGACCTCAACTGGATCGTCCGCGATGGTGAGCGGGCCAAGAACCACCTGCTGGAGGCGAACCTGCGGCTGGTCGTGTCGCTGGCCAAGCGCTACACCGGTCGCGGCATGGCCTTCCTGGACCTGATCCAGGAGGGGAACCTGGGTCTGATCCGCGCGGTGGAGAAGTTCGACTACACCAAGGGCTACAAGTTCTCCACCTACGCGACCTGGTGGATCCGCCAGGCGATCACCCGGGCGATGGCCGACCAGGCCCGCACCATCCGGATCCCCGTACACATGGTCGAGGTGATCAACAAGCTGGGTCGGATCCAGCGCGAGTTGCTCCAGGATCTCGGACGCGAGCCCACCCCGGAGGAACTGGCCAAGGAGATGGACATCACCCCGGAGAAGGTGCTGGAGATCCAGCAGTACGCCCGGGAGCCCATCTCGCTGGACCAGACCATCGGCGACGAGGGTGACAGCCAACTCGGTGACTTCATCGAGGACTCCGAGGCGGTCGTCGCGGTGGACGCGGTCAGCTTCACCCTGTTGCAGGACCAACTTCAGTCGGTGTTGCAGACGCTGTCCGAGCGGGAGGCCGGCGTCGTGCGGTTGCGGTTCGGCCTCACCGACGGCCAGCCCCGCACCCTGGACGAGATCGGTCAGGTGTACGGGGTCACCCGTGAGCGGATCCGGCAGATCGAGTCGAAGACCATGTCCAAGCTGCGGCATCCGTCCCGGTCCCAGGTGCTTCGCGACTACCTGGACTGACGGCCGGACCGACGGCTGGGGCTGACGGCGGGCTGACCGTGGTGACCCGGTCACCCGGGGTTCGCAGGTGCTCGCAGGGGTTCCACCAGTGTCTGGTTCCGTCCGGGACAGGCCTGGACTCACGCTCGTTAGCCCGAACGGCCCATGAGGCACGCCGATCAGCGGGCATGTGTGATCGGGTTGTGATCCGATTGGAACGCGAGGAAGGAACGCATCAGCCCCCAGACCGGTTGACCTATACGTCAAACGAGAGAAGGAAGGATCGCCGTGACGCCGACGCTGACTCCGCCCACGTCTCTAGCGCCCCCTTCCGCGGGCGATCGATGCGACCGCTGTGGAGCGCAGGCGAAGGTACGTGTCGTGCTACCGGGTGGCGGCGACCTGTTGTTCTGTGGCCACCACGCCCGTGCCTACGACGCGAAGCTTCGTGAGATAGCCGTGGACATCGTGGGCAACGAGAAGAGTTGACCGCGGTCGGTTCGCACTGCCGGGGGCCGACCCGATACCGACAAAGTCGCCGGTTCCGCAACTGCCCGCCCCAACCAGGGCGGGCAGTTGCGTTCCGGCGTTTGTCACAACATCGGCAAACAGGTCGCTACCAGGAGCGGATCGCCGAGATGCGCTCTCGGAGTTGATCCGCGGTGGCCAGCGGGGTGGGCGGCCCGCCGCACCGCCGCCG
>DATCWR010000075.1:0-14603 GCA_036566245.1 Mycobacteriales bacterium
ATCATCCCGGCGTACCCGGCGCCCAGGACGACGATCTGGTGGTCGGTCTGCATCTCTCACTCCCAGAGGTGATGGCGTCGACGTCCATGCGACAAGCACCGCCGCCGGAACGTGACAGGCACCGCGTGTGACCCAGGCCACCGCACGCGTCGAGGCACGGCGTCGTCTCGTCCGGTGCGGGTGCGCCTCCGGTGCCTTCTCCGCTGGTCGTCATGCCATCCACGCGCAGCGCGGTCCGCTCGGACACGGGATAGGACCATTGGTATGTCGACGCCGGTTGGGATACACCGGGTATCGGGCGCCATCAACGTTGGTTCTACCGGCGTAGGCCCGTTCATCTGAAAGGCCGCCATGGTGATCCACTCTTTTCCGGACCGCAGGGCCGGAATCTCGTCCAACGCGTCGGGTTGGACCACCGAATGGTCCGTTCCGACAATCCATGCAATGGATTGATCGCGAAGGCCTGAATGGCGAGGAGGCAGGAGAGTGGCGTGTTGTTGATGTTGGGTCTGTGTTGTGACAGCAGGAGGGCGAACGGTCCTCTGGTTCCCGGGTGCCCCCGAAGCGCCCGGGGTGTGTGCGTTGGCCGCCGTGATTCACAGGTGGCCGATGGTGGCGGTGGAACGGGTCAGGTCAGGTTTGGTTTGTGGTCGAGCACAGCCGGAAGCCGATCCCACGGGTGGCCTGGATGATCAGGTCAACGCCCGCTTCGCGCAGCTTGCGGCGCAGCCGCTTGATCGTCGAGTGGACACTGGACCGGTCGCCGACGTAGGTGCTTCGCCACACCGCGACGTGAAGCTGCTCGTAGGACCAGACCCGGTCCGGTTCGTCGGCCAGGCAGGTCAGTACCTCCCTTTCCAGGTTGGTCAGTTCCAACGGGACTCCGCGCCAGCGCACCTCCAGTCGTGAGCGGTCGATCCGCAGGTCACCCAGGCTGATCACCGACGCGCGGATCCGGTCACCCCGTCCGGTCCGTCGGGTCGGTTCGGTCCGCTCACCACGTTCGCCCAACACCGACCGTGCGGTGCTCGCGTCGGGGACCATGAGCACGACCCCGTAACCGTCGAGCAACCGGGTCAGCCGAACCCGGCTCTCGAGGTCACCTGCGATGCACACCAGCAGCGGAACCTCACCCGCGGGCGGATCGTCGCCGTTTCCATGGATGTCGACGTCCAGCAGTGTCATCGTCACCCCCCAGATCTCACCGTTTCATCGGTGGCATATCGGATTCATGGTCGAGCCGGGGGCAGAGACGTTCGACCTGAGCGATACGTCCAACGATCTTGGAATGAATATAATTTGCTATGCGGTGCTCACGGGCATAGATGTCCTTTTGGGTAGTTTATCCGTTTCTGCGGAGAACGTACCCGCCGGAAATGCCCGTGTAATGCCCAAGAACCGCCCGTGTTGTGACCTTGTGTAGTCATACAACCACTCGTTAGGGTCCGCCTCCGGACCGGAGTCCGCAGTGCGGCCCCGCGTCCCACGCCGTCACCGGAACGGCGAAGCCATTTCCGGCCCAATGCCGACCCGGCTGGAGGACCTGATGTATCGCACCGGGAGATTACGGGCAGCCACCTCGGCTGTCGCCACGGTCGCCCTCGCTGTCCTGACCGGACTCTTGCTACCCATCCCGGCGCAGGCGGCGCCCGACACGGAGTCGCCGGCACCGTTGACCACCGAGACCATGACCAAGCCGGCGACACCGGAGTCGGGCCCGTCCACGTCGTTGTGCGGGGACGTGTCGGCCGATGGCATGGCGAGCTGCATGTCGGTGGTGCGGACCGACATCGGGGGTCCCACCGGGCTGCTGGGTCCGGGCGAGACGCCGTCCGGGTACGGTCCATCGGACCTCCAGGACGCCTACGACCTACCTTCGATGACAGCAGGCGCGGGTGAGACGGTCGCGGTGGTCGACGCCTTCGACAACCCGAACGCCGAGGCGGATCTGGCGATCTACCGAACTCAGTTCGGGTTGCCACCGTGTACCACGGCCAACGGCTGCTTCCGTAAGGTCGACCAGCGTGGTGGCACAACGTATCCAAAGTCGGACGTGGGCTGGGCCGGGGAGATCGCCCTGGACGTCGACATGGTGTCGGCTGTCTGTCCACTGTGCAACATCCTGTTGGTGGAAGCCGACAGCAACTCCAGCGGGAACCTGTACGCGGCGGTGGACCAGGCCGTCGCGTTGGGCGCGAAGTACGTGTCAAACAGCTACCGCATCAACGAGTACACGGATGAGAACCTCGACGACGAGGCGATCTTCAACCGCCCAGGCGTGGTGTTCACGGCCTCCGCCGGTGACCACGGCTTCGGCACGGGGTACCCGGCCACCTCGAAGTACGTGACCGCGGTGGGTGGGACCTCGCTGACTCCGGCGAACAACACCCGCGGTTGGGAAGAAACCGTGTGGAGTGGCACCGGCAGCGGGTGTTCGCGGTTCGACACCAAGCCGTCGTTCCAGACCGACGCGGACTGTCCGCGCCGGACCGTCGCGGACGTGGCCGCGGTGGCCGATCCGAACACCGGTGTCTCGGTCTACAACACCTACGGGCAGAACGGTTGGATGATCTTCGGAGGCACGTCGGCGTCGGCACCGATCATCGCCTCGACCTACGCACTGGGTGGACGGGTGGGTGTTGACGAGCCTGCCAACGCCTACCCGTACGCCTGGCCAGACGCCCTCAACGACGTCACCACGGGAAACAACGCGTTCTGTGGCAGCTACCTGTGCACCGCCGGTCCTGGCTACGACGGTCCGACCGGCATGGGCACCCCCAACGGCACACTGGCCTTTGGCGAGGCTGCGGCACACGGGTACATCTCCGGTACCGTGACCGACGCCGCGGACGGGCATCCCCTGGCCGGGGCCCGTGTCGAGGCCGGCGGAGCGTCGATCAACACCGACGCGCAGGGGCACTACAGCCTCACCCTGCTCGCCGGCAGCTACGACGTGACCGCATCCGCGTTCGGGTACGGCCACGGCACGACCAGCACCGGTGTCACGGTGACCGACGGCGGGAACACCACCACCAACTTCACCATGACGCTACAGCCCATGGTCACCCTCAGCGGCACGGTCACCGACAGTTCGGGTCACCACTGGCCGCTCTACGCCAGGGTGGAGGTGCCCGGTACCCCGATCGCGTCGGTGTACACCGACCCGTTCACCGGGAACTACCAACTGACCGCTCCGGCCAATGCCTCCTACACGCTGCGGGTGGTCGGCCAGTACCCCGAGTACCTGACCATCAACACCCAGGCTGAGGTCGGTGCGGCAAACACCACCCGTGATGTCGCACTGCCGATCAACGGGGTGGGCTGCACCGCCGCCGGATACGGCTACCACTACGACGGCCTGCCCGTCGAACCGTTCGACGGGACCACCGCGCCGCCCGGATGGACGGTTGTCGACCACTCCGGTGGCGGTGCGTGGACGTTCGGCGACCAGAACGGCGAGCCGAACCACACCGGGGGCAGCGGGAACTTCGCCGTGGTGGACAGCGACTTCTACGGTTCGAGTGCCGTCCAGGACACCGACCTGGTCTCCCCCCTGATCGACCTGACCGGTGTCAGCACGCCGTCGATCGGGTTCAACAACGACTACGCGCCCTTCCTGGACACCGTCGGTGACGTCGATCTGAGCCTGGACGGCGGCACGACCTGGACCACGGTCCTGCACCAGGAACGCGACTCACACCGCGGACCGTCTGTGGTGACCATTCCCATCCCGCAGGCTGCCGGACACTCCACCGTGCAGGTGCGGTTCCACTACTCCGACGCGTGGGGCTTCTGGTGGCAGGTCGACAACATCTACGTCGGCCTGCGTAGCTGCGCACCGATACCCGGCGGGTTGGTGGCCGGACAGGTCGTCGACGGCAACACCGGAACCCCCATGGCCGGCGCCGTGGTGACCAGTGACGACGCGCCCGGCACGACGGCCACCTCGGCGGAAACCGCAGACGACCCGAACCTGGGCGACGGCTACTACTGGATGTTCTCCGCACTGACCGGGTCACACCCGTTCACCGCGTCGCTGTCGCCGTCGGCGTACCACGAGGTGACAGCGTCGGTGAACGTGGTCGCGGACGCGGTGACCAGGGCTGACCTCGGGCTGAGGGCCGGCCACGTGGTGGTCGGCACCGGAACGGTCTCGGCGACCCAGGCTCTGGACACCACCAGCAGCCACCCGGTCACGTTCTTCAACGACGGCACCGCACCGGTGAACGTCACGCTGTCCGAGACCGGCGGCGGCTCGGGCCTGCTGACCCAGCAGGGTTCGCCCGTGCACCAGGTCACCGGCACCTTCAGCCCACTGCGGGTCGGGGCGTTTCCCGGTGGTGGTGCGGTTCCGCCTGATGCCAGTACCACCGCGGAGCCGTGGACCGCGCTGGCCGACTATCCGGCTCCGGTGATGGACAATGCCGTGGCCACCGCCGACGACGGCAGGGTGTACTCCTTCGGCGGCATGAACGGGTCGGTCGGCCCGGCCAGCAGTGCGGTCTACGCTCCGGCGACGCAGACCTGGTCGGCCATCACCGAGATGTCGACCAGACGGGACGCGCCGGGCGTCGGCTACCTGGGGGGCAAATTCCATGTGGTCGGCGGTTGGGACGTCAGCACCGGTGCGCCGGTGGCAGCCACCGAGATCTACGATCCGGCGACCGGCACCTGGTCGACCGGCGCCAGCAACCCGAAGCCACACGCGGCCAGCGCGGTGTCGGTGCTCGACGGCAGGCTCTACGTGGTCGGCGGGTGTGACGCCACGGCGTGCGGTTCGACCGACGTGATGGTCTACAACCCGACCACGAACACCTGGAGCCAGGCCGCCGGGTACCCGATGTCCACCTCCTGGGCGGCCTGCGGCGCCATCGCGGGCAAGCTGTACTGCGCTGGTGGTATCTCCGGCACGGTCGACACCAGGAAGGGTTACGTCTACAACCCGGCCACCAACACCTGGTCGGCGATCGCGGACCTGCCCGTCGACCTGTGGGCGATGGGTTCGGCCGGTGTGAACGGGATGCTGGTCACCTCGGGTGGAGTCACCAACGGCACCACCACGGTGACCAACCAGGGTTACGCCTTCGACCCGAGCGCCGGGGCGTGGACCACGGTGCCGAACTCCAACAACGCCGTCTACCGAGCTGGCAGCGCCTGCGGGTTCGTCACCGTCGGCGGTTCGGCCGGTGGAGACAACGCCATCGCCCAGAGCGAGATGCTGCCCGGACTGGACCGGTGTGACGGCAGCGCGGACGTGACCTGGCTGTCGGTGGACAACACCGGATTCACCATCCAGCCGGGAGCCAGCGTGACGGTGAACGCCACCTTCGACGCCGGGGTGGGCACGGTGACCCAGCCGGTCACCTACACCGGCAAACTGGCCGTGGCGACCGACTCGCCCTACCCGGTGTCCCCGGTCGACATGACGATGTCGGTCGGCGCGCCGGGAACGTGGTCGCTGGTGGTCGGCAACGTGGTGGGTATCGACTGCTCCGGAAACTTCATTTCCCTGTCGGGGGCGACCATCGAGGCCGTCCTGAACTCCTCCACCTTCACCATGAGGACAGACGTGAGCGCCAACTACGGTCTGTGGCTGGCGGACCCGAACGGCACGTTGACCGTCACCGCGTCCAAGGATGGCTGGTACACCGGAAGTGTCTCGACAGAGGTTCAACCCGGTGAGCTGATCATCACCATCTTCCTGACCACCCAGAACACCTGCCCGTGAGGTAGCTGAGCACGCCAGGTACAACGAACCACAGGTACCGACCCACCGGTGACCCGCTCTCGGACCCCACGGTCCGGGGCGGGTCACCGGCGTCGGAGGCCGATCAGCGCCACCATCGGCGGATCCGGCTGACCGTGTACAGGGCGATCAGGGCCAATCCGATCACCACCACCCCGTAGGTGGTGACCCCGTCGCGGTACAGCCGGTAGATCCGGTCCGCCGCACCGGCCACGACCAACAACGCCCCGACCGCGAGCAGTGGCCACCACACCACCGAGGCGCGTGCCCCGGCCCGGTTCCGTCGTCTGCGCATGGTCGACGCCTCCTGGATGTGTGATCTCACGATGCCACCGATCGTCCCTGCGGACCGCGGCTTCGGGGGGCTCACCACGTGACCCCCTGACCCGGGGTCCCGGCCCGGCGACGGCATGGAAACCACCGTCCGGTCGCGCCGGATCCTGACCGGTTCGGTTACCCATCATGTCGGCACAACGGATTCCCGGTCGACTCCGTGGACCACTCAGCGTTCCCGCCAGATCAGGACCAGGGCACAGTCGTCGTCCACCCGCACCGCGGCGGTGTCCAGCAGGTATCGGGCACCACCCCCGAACCCACCACGGGCCACCAGACGCTCAGCCTGGCCAAGCATCCGGTCGATACCCACGTCCACGTCGCGACCGGCCCCCTCCACCACCCCGTCGGTGTACAGCAGCAGCGCATCACCGGGCCGCAACCGGCCACTGTCCGGCTCGAACGACACGTCCGGCCGTACCCCCAACAGCGGACCGCTGCTCCGGGACAACCGCCAGGTCCCACTACCGGCCCCGTAGTGTGCGACCGGCGGATGACCGGCCGACTCCATCCGGTAGTCCCCGGTCACCAGGTCCAGCCTGAGGTACACGGCACTGGCGAATCCGCCGCCCCACCGCTGCCGCATCAGGTACCGGTTGGCCTCGGGCAGGAATCGTTCCGGGGACACCGAGCCGAGCAGTCCACCCATCGCGCCGGACAGCAGCAACGCCCTGGTCCCGGCCCCGACACCCTTGCCCGACACGTCCACCAGAGCCAGTTCCAGTGACCGCTCGGGACCAGACTCCACCAGACTGGACACCAGGAAGTCCCCGGCGAAACTGGCCCCGTAGGCGGGACGTAGCTCCGACTCGGCCCGCCAGTTGGCGGGCAGCGATGGCAACTCTCCCTGGACGCCGAGTCGATCACGCAGTTCCAACAGGATGATGTCCGGCCGCGAGTCGTGTCCGCCGAGCCGCTCCCGGCGCCGGGCCAGTTCACCGGCCACCACGGCCGCCGCGCCGAGGGTGAGCAGGGATGCCGCCGGCGGCTGGGTCACCCGGGGCCACACCACCACCGCGGCCAGCACCACCATCGCGGCGGCCACCCCGATCAGGGTCCTGATCACCCAGGCGGGTAGCAACAGGCCACCGAGCAACAGCGGCATGCTCAGGCCGGTGGGCAGCGGCAGACCGGTGGGCCAGCGGACCGACACAAGGCCGAGCACAACGGACACCGACACCAGTGTCGCCAATGCGGCAGCGTCCCCGGGCCGGCGACGGGGATGCCGTGCGCGCGGGGGGAGACGGGCGAACGGGCGAACGGGCATGGTGGCGCGACCCTAGCCCGCGCCCGACGCCGGACCCGGGAAGGCGCCCGAAAACACGTCGCGCGGGTCGTGGCCCTCCCGGTAGACAGAACAGGTGACCAACGGCACCACACCGACCATCCGGCCGATCGCCGGCCAGGAGTTTCCCGAGTTCTACCGCACCCTGGCCGACGCCTTCGGCAACGACGTACACGAGGTTGACAGGTCCGCGGACCGGACCGTGTTCGAACCGGAACGAAGCCTGGCCGCCTTCGAGCAGGAGACCGTGGTGGCCACCGCGGCGGCGTTCACCCGAGAACTGACCCTGCCCGGCCGCAGCGTGCCGGTCGCGGCGGTAACCATGGTGGGGGTGGCGCCCACGCACCGACGTCAGGGCCTGTTGACCGCGCTGATGCGCCGTCAACTCACCGACCTGTTCGAGAACCAGCACGAACCGGTGGCGGCGCTGTGGGCGTCGGAGGCTCCCATCTACGGTCGTTTCGGTTACGGGTTGGCGGCCCGTCACGCGGTGCTCACCGGTCACACCCGACGGATGGCACTGCGTCCGGGTACCGACCTGGGCTCGACCCGGATGCGACAGGTCACCGTGGCCGAGGTGCCCATGCTGGTGGGCGACCTGTGGGACCGACTTCGTCGACACAGGGTGGGCTGGCTGAACCGGCCGGGCCGTTGGTGGGAGTACCAGACCGCCGACCCCGAGCACCGGCGTGGGGGGGCCGGTGCGCTGCGGGCGGTGGTGTGCGCGCAGGCCGACGGGGAGATCGCCGGGTACTGCCTCTACCGGATCAGGGCCGACTGGCGGCCGTCCGGGCCCCACCACCAGGTGGAGGTGCGAGAACTGGCCGCCGCCACCGCGACGGCCTACGCGGCGGTGTGGTCGTTTCTCCTCGGTCTGGACCTGGTCCGCCAGATCCGGGCGCCGTACCGGCCACTCGACGAACCACTACAACACCTGGTCAGTGACGCCCGATCGGTGGAACTGTCACTCGGGGACAACCTGTGGGTGCGCACCGTGGACGTCGGCAGGGCCCTGTCCGCACGCTGCTACGCCCGCGAGGTGGACGTGGTGTTCGACGTGGTCGACGAGTTCTGCCCGTGGAACACCGGTCGGTGGCGGCTCACCGGAGGGCCGCAGGGTGCCGAGTGCCACCGCACCGTTGACCCTGCCGACCTGGCGCTGACCAGCACCGAACTGGGGGCGGCCCTGCTCGGCGGCACGTCACTGCCGGTACTGGCCGCGGCCGGGCGGGTGCGGGAGCTGCGCCGGGGCGCGGTGGCCGTGGTCGGCGGCGCGTTCGGCACCGACCGGGCACCCTGGTGCCCGGAGGTCTTCTGAGGCCCCGTCCCGGTGACGAACCGAGGTCCGGGCACCGACGAACTACCCGGGTTGGCAGGTCGGGCACCAGTACAGCCTGCGGCCGGCGAGCTGTTCGGCCCGCACCGGTGTGCCACACACCAGGCAGCCCAGACCGGCCCGCCGGTACACGTAGACCTCCCCACCGTGGCGGTCCTGGCGGGGTGGCCGGCTCTGAGCCTCGGGCGAGTGTTCTGGACAAACCGTGTCGATCCGCCCGGCGCGCACCCCCAGAGCCATCAGCGCCACCAGGTCGTTCCACACCGCGTCCCAGCGTGGGCGGGACAACTCCCGGCCCGGGGTGTGCGGCTCGATCGCCTGCCGGAAGAGCACCTCGGCCCGGTACACGTTGCCCACCCCGGCGACAACGGACTGGTCCAGCAACAGGGTGGCGATCGGGGTGCGGCTCCTGGCGATCCGCTGCCAGGCGCGTTCTCCGTCCTCGCCGGCCCGCAACGGGTCGGGTCCCAACCGCAGGTGTAACGCGGCGACCTCGTCGGGCCCGAGCAGTTCACAGGTGTGCGGTCCGCGCAGGTCGGCCCAGTGCCGCCCCGCGAGCAGACGCAGCCGTACCGTGCCACCCGGCACCGGTGGTGGCAGTTCACCCACCTCGAACCTGCCGTACAGACCCAGGTGGACGTGCAGCCACGTCTGGCCCTGGTAGGCGTGCAACAGGTGCTTGCCGTGCGCCTCGGCGTGGTCGAAGACCAGACCGGTCAGTTGGGCCGCACCCTGCTCGAACCTGCCCTGCGGGCTGGCCGCACGCACCGGCGCGCCGGCGAACAGCCGACTGTGGGCCAGGGCGAGGCGGTGGATGATGTGACCCTCCGGCACCGTGGTTTCCTTTCTGCTGGCGACCGCCGTGAGACATGGAGGCGAGCGTGGCCGACGAGCAACCCAGGTTTGCCCGCCGTCGGGTGCGCCGGGACCGTCCCCGCCGGCCCGGGCGGGCCGAGTACCGGTCCGACGGGTCGCTGCCGGGTGAGACGCCGGCCGACAACGCCGAACCCCACCGGAGACCCACCGACCAGGCATCCACCGACCAGGCATCCACCGGCCAGGCCCCGCCCGCACGGACCGTCACCGAGCGGCCCCGGCGGGAGGGACCCGCGCCGTCCGTACCGGCCCGGCCAACCCCGCCCCGTGGGTCCGCGTCGGTGGACACCCGCCCGGTGCGGCAACAAGGGTCGGCTCGGCGCCCTCATCGGGACGATCGGGGCGAACGAGGTGAACGGGGCCTGCGTGGACTGGTCGGTTCGGGCCCCTCGCAGGTCGGGGTGTCCGGGGCGCTGCGGGCACGCGACGCGGCGCGTCCGTCCGAGGCGGACCTGCGGGCTGCCGAGGCCGAACTGGTCGTGGTACGCCGACACTACGTCCCCCCGGACCAACTCCCCCGCGCCACCCGGTCCGGTCCGGGCCGACCGGATCACTCCGGGTCCGAGGTTCCCGAGGACTCGTAGGCGCTGACCATACCGATCCGCCGAAGGTGCCTCGGTTCGTCGGCGAACCGGGTCGCCAGGAACACCTCGACGAACCTGGTCGCCTCGGCCAGGGTGTGCATGCGGGCACCGACACTGACCACGTTGGCGTTGTTGTGCTCCCGGGCCAGCCGGGCGGTCTGCTCGTTCCAGGCCAGGGCGGCACGCACGCCCCTCACCTTGTTGGCGGCGATCTGTTCGCCGTTACCCGACCCGCCGATCACGACGCCCAGACTGTCGGGGTCCCCGGCCACCCGCTCGGCGGTGGCCAGGCAGTACGGCGGGTAGTCGTCGTCCGGATCCAGGCTGGTCGGGCCGCAGTCCACCGGTTCGTGACCCAGCGCCTGGAGTCTGTCGACCAGATGGGCCTTGAGTTCGAAGCCTGCGTGGTCCGAGCCGAGATAGACGCGCATGCTGGGCAGTGTGTCAGGTGCGGCCTGGTTCCGATCGTGGGGTCATCCGGACGAGGCGCGGAAGGTGAAGCTGCCGTCGGGGTTGGATCGCAGTTCGTGCACCCGGATGACCGCGGAGACATCCAGCGGGCCGTACAGGTGCGGGAACCGTTCACCGTCCTCGGCGGCCTCCATCCGGACCGGAGACTCCAGGCGTTGCGGGTCCACCTCCAGGACAACCAGTCCCCGCTGCCCGCGGTACCGGGTGTTGGCGACCCGCTCGACCTGGCCTTTCAGGCTGAAATGGATATATCCATCACTTTCCAACGTGTCACCGCTCAGGTACCCGTCCCATCGGGATGCCCGCCAGGTGACCGCGTCGGTGATGTGGAAGATTCGCTCCATCGGACGACCATACGAGTGTTCGACCGCGATGGCGGGGTGCCGCCGACCGGCCCGTCGGCGGCGTGGTGGGGCGGACACCCGGCGGCGTGGACAGCAGGACCTCCACCACGCCGCCGGGGTGGGAAACCGCTCGCTGGTCGGTCGACCCGGGTCAGTCGAAGTTGGGGCCCTCGGTCCTGGTCCGCTTCAGCTCGTAGAAGTACGGGTAGCCAGCCAACAGTCGGGCACCGTCCCAGATCCGCCCCGCCTCCTCACCACGGGGAATGCGGGACAACACCGGGCCGAAGAACGCCACCCCGTCGACGTGGATGACCGGGGTACCCACGTCCATACCGACCGGCCCCATCCCGGCCTGGTGGGACTCCCGTAGCGCGGCGTCGTACGAGTCGTCGGTCATCGCATCGGCCAGGTTGGTGGCGACCCCCGCCTCGGCCAGCGCCGACTCCACCATGTCGCGGCCCAGGCCGGCATCCTGCTGGTGGATCCGGGTGCCCATGGCCGTGTAGACGGAGGCGAGGGTGTCGGCGCCGTACTTCTGTTCGACCGCGATGCAGGTCCGGACCGGTCCCCAGGCGCGGGACATCAGGTCGCGGTACCCCTCGGGCAGGTCACGCCCCTCGTTCAACACGGCCAGGGACATGACATGAAAACGCGGCTCGATGTCGCGAACCCGTGCCACCTCGAGGACCCAACGCGAGGTGATCCACGCCCAGGGACAGGCGGGGTCGAACCAGAAATCCACCCGGGTGCGCTCGCTCACGGTTTCTCCTAACGCTCTGATACTCGTGCCGGAACCTACTCGTGCCGGAACCTTCGAGGGGGCAAGCGTCAGCGACCTGTCCCACATTCCCACGGTTCGGTCCGATCGGGCATGCCGTCAGGACCGGCCACGGCGTGGTGCGGGTCGAGGGAGAGGAGCGGTGTGACGTGTCGGCCGACCGTGCCACACTGCGCAGGTTGCCACAGTGCGAGCCGAGGTCAGCAACCGAGGCCGAACGACCCGAAAGCCAGCCATCGAAGCCGAGCGATCCCGGGCCGAGCAACAGGAACCGAACCACCCCGAAGGAGTTGACCGCGTGTCCATGCCCAACCTCACCCGCGACGATGCCAGGAGGCGGGCCGAACTGATCGACGTCACGTCCTACGACGTCGAACTGGACCTGACGGACGGAGCGGGAAAGCCGGGAACCCGGACCTTCCACTCGCGTACCACGGTGCGGTTCAGGTGCACCGAACCTGGTGCCACCACGTTCGTCGACCTGGCCGCCGACCACATCGGCGAGGCGTCGCTCAACGGCACACCGGTGGACGTGTCCGGGTACACCCCTGAGAAGGGAATCGTGCTGACCGGGCTCGCCGCGGACAACGAACTGGTGGTCGACGCCGAGTGCCTCTACACCAACACCGGTGAGGGGCTGCACCGGTTCGTCGACCCGGTCGACGACGAGGTGTACCTGTACTCCCAGTTCGAGACCGCAGACGCCAAGCGGATGTTCACCTGCTTCGACCAGCCGGATCTCAAGGCGGAGTTCACCTTCCGGGTGGTCGCGCCCAGCACGTGGCAGGTGGTGTCCAACGGGCGAGTGGAATCTGTGCAGGACGCGCCCGGTGGCGCCCGGTTGTTCCGGTTCGCCACCACCCCCAGGCTGTCCACCTACATCACCGCGGTGGTCGCCGGGCCCTACCACCGGGTGACCGCCCACCATGACGGCATCGACCTGGGCGTGTACTGCCGGCGCAGCCTGGCCGAACACCTGGACGCCGAGGCGATCCTGGAGGTGACCAGGCAGGGCTTCGACTGGTATCACGGTGCGTTCGACTACCGGTACCCGTTCGACAAGTACGACCAACTGTTCGTGCCGGAGTTCAACGCCGGCGCGATGGAGAACGCCGGTTGTGTGACCTTCTCCGAGGCGTACGTGTTCCGCTCCAGGGTGACCGACGCGGCCTACCAACGGCGAGCCGAGACCATCCTGCACGAGATGGCACACATGTGGTTCGGCGACCTGGTCACCATGCGCTGGTGGGACGACCTGTGGCTGAACGAGTCGTTCGCCAGCTTCGCCAGCACGCTGTGCCAGAGCCGGGCCACCCGGTGGACCTCGGCGTGGACCACGTTCGCGAACGTGGAGAAGAGCTGGGCCTGCTGGCAGGACCAACTGCCCTCCACCCACCCGATCGTCGCCGACATCCCCGACATCGAGGCCGTGGAGGTGAACTTCGACGGAATCACCTACGCCAAGGGCGCGAGCGTGCTCAAACAGCTCGCCGCCTACGTGGGCACGGAGGCATTCCTGGACTCGATGAAGGTCTACTTCCGTCGACACGAGTACGGCAACACCACCCTGGCCGACCTGCTGGGGGCCTGCACGGAGGTGTCGGGCCGGGACCTGTCCGGCTGGTCCGACCAGTGGCTGTGCACCGCCGGGATCAACACCGTCCGGGCCGACCTCCAGGTGGGCCAGGACGGCCGGTTCACCTCGGTGGCCCTGCTCCAGGAGGCACCCGGCGAGCACAACATGCTGCGCGACCACCGGCTGGCCATCGGCCTCTACACCGGTACGCCGCTGCGGCGGACCGGGCGGGTGGAACTGGACGTGTCCGGTGCGCGCACCGAGGTGCCCGATCTGGTCGGGGTGCTGCAACCGGACCTGCTCCTGGTCAACGACGACGACCTGACCTACGCCAAGCTGCGGCTGGACCCCCGCTCGCTGGCCACCGTCCGGGACCGTATCGGTGAACTGACCGATCCGCTGCCCCGGGCGCTGGGTTGGTCGGCGGCCTGGGAGATGACCCGCGACGGGGCGATGGCCGCCCGTGACTACGTGGCCCTGGTGCTCACCGGCGGCGAGCGTGAGACCGACATCGGGCTCACCCAGTCGCTGGCCCGGCACGCGGTCGAGGCACTCGACCGGTTCGCCGACCCGGACTGGGCGCCCACCGGGCTGCGGCTGCTGGCCGACCGGGCCACCCGGGTGATGCGCGGCGCCGAACCGGGCAGCGACCACCAGCTCGCCTGGGCCCGGGCACTGTGCGCCAGCGCCCGCACGGACGAGCACGTCGCGGTGGTGCGCGGACTGCTGGACGGGTCGGTGGTGGTCGAGGGGCTGCCGGTGGACACCGAACTGCGATGGACGCTGTTGCACACGCTGGTTGCCATGGGGGCGGCCACCGACGCCGAGATCGACGAGGAGTTGGAACGGGATCCCACCTCCACCGGGCAACGTCGGGCCGCCACCGCACGGGCGCTGCGGCCCACCGCCGAGGCCAAGGCCGAGGCGTGGCGGCTGGCCACCGAGGACGACGACCTGCCCAACGCCATGCAGGTCGCGGTGATCACCGGGTTCCACCACCCGGCACACCTCGCCCTGCTGCAGCCCTACGTGGACCGGTACTTCGACGTGGTCGGGCAGGTGTGGGAACGGCGTTCCAGCGAGAGCGCCCAACGGGTCGTCACCGGGCTGTACCCCTCGGTGGTGGCCGAGTCCACCGTGCAGCGGACCGACCGGTTCCTGGTCGGGGAGATACCCGGCGCGCTGCGTCGACTGATGCTCGAACAGCGGGACGAGGTGGTACGTGCGTTGCGTGCCCGCCGGTACGACACTGCCGCGTCCCGGTGAGCGAGGCG
>DATCWR010000098.1:0-8509 GCA_036566245.1 Mycobacteriales bacterium
CCGGTGCCGCGTGGTCGGCCACGACACGGTCGCGCCCGGTGCCCGCACCGGACCACCGCCCGGGGGCGGCCGCGATACCGCCGGGCCCGGGTTCACCGTGCGACCCGACGACGACGCGTACATCCTGTTCACCTCCGGCTCCACCGGCGAACCGAAGGGCGCCCGGATCACCCACGCCGGCATGCTCAACCACCTGTTGGCCAAGGTGGACGAACTCGGCCTCGGGCCCGATGACCGGATCGCACAGACCGCCAGCCAGAGTTTCGACATCTCGGTCTGGCAGTTGCTCGCGGCCTGGACGGTCGGCGCCCAGACAGTGCTGTACGACACGGACCGGGTCACCGATGCTCCGTCCTTCCTGGACGACCTGGCCGCCGACCGGATCTCCGTACTCGAACTCGTCCCGTCCTATCTGGACGCGCTTCTGACCGAGAACGCCCGTCGACCCCGAGCACTACCCGCGCTGCGCACCGGCATGGTCACCGGCGAGCCGGTACCGGTACCGCTGGTGCGTCGCTGGTTCGAGCAGATCGGGGTACCACTGGTCAACGCCTACGGCCCGACCGAGGCGGCTGACGACGTGACGCACCTGGTGATGCACGGTCCCGTCCGAGGGTCTCGGGTCCCGGTGGGCAGACCGCTGCCGAACACCGGCATCCACGTGGTGGGTACCGACGGTCGACACCGGCCGGTCGGTTGCTACGGGGAGATCGTGGTGACCGGAGTGGGGGTGGGTCGGGGGTACGTGAACGACCCGGAGCGCACCGCCGAGGCGTTCCAACCCAACACCCTGGACGACCGGTCGGCGCTGATGTACCGGACCGGGGACGTGGGGCGGTGGTTGCCTGACGGCACCCTGGACTGTGCCGGTCGCCTCGACAGCCAGGTCAAGCTCCGTGGGTTCCGGATCGAACTGTCCGAGGTCGAGGGTGCGTTCACCGCACTGTCCGGCGTGGACGGTGCGGTGGCGGTGGTCACGCCGGCCGGAAGACTGGCGGTGGGTTACCTCGGCGCCGCCACGCTGTCGATCGCCGGGCTTCGACGGTCTCTGGCGCAGGTACTGCCCGACTACATGTTGCCCGACTCCGTGACGGCCCTGGAGACCCTGCCGCTGGGCGCCAACGGAAAGGTTGACCGGAGGACACTGGCCGATCGGCTGGGTTCGGACCGGTCCGAACACCCACCGTCTGGCGAACTGCCGTCGGGTACCAGCGAACTGTTCGTGGCGACGCTGTTCGCCCGGGTGCTGGGCGTGCCGGCGGAGCGGGTGGGACGCGACGACGACTTCTTCGAGATCGGAGGGCACTCGCTCGCCGCGATGAAGGTCGCCGCCCGGTCGGACGGCCGGTTGGCGCTCCGGGACATCGTGACACACCCGACCGTGCGGACCCTGGCCGCACTGTTGGACTCCGGTCAGGTCGCACCGCGACCGTTGCTGATCAGGTTGGCCCGGGGCCGACAGGGTGGTCCGGCGCTGGTCTGCGCACCCTATGCCGGTGGTGGTGCGGTGAACTTCCTGCCGTTGGCCAGGCAGCTCGCCGACCGGGCGGCGGACCTCACCGTGTACGGGATCGAACCACCCGGGCGGACACTGACCGACCCGCTGCCGTCGTCGCTGGGCCTGGATCGGGCCATGGAGGCGGTCGCTGACGAACTGGCCGACGCCGGACACCGGTGGATCGCGGTGTTCGGCCAGTGCTCCGGCTCGGTGCTCGCGGTACGGCTGGCCCGGCTGCTCACCGAGCGGACGGTGACGGTGTCGCGGGTGTTCACGGCGGCCAAACTGCTGCCCAGCGCCGACCCGGATCACTACGCGGACGAGGAGTTCGGTCGGTTCTCCGACCAGCAGGTGGCCGAGTGGGTGCGAGACCGGATCGGGATGCGCGACCTGGACGAACTGTCCACTGCCGAGATCGCCGACCTGGCCCACGCCTTCCGGACCGACTCGGTGGAGTCGGCCCGCATCCTGTCCGAGGTGCTGACCCACCCCGACCGGGCCCGGGTGGACTGCCCACTCACCCAGATCGTGGCCCTGGACGACCCACTCACCCTCGGGCACGCCGAGACGCCCGGCCACTGGGGCCTGCTCGCCGCCGAGGTGACCATGCTGACCCTCCCCGACGGGGGCCACTACTTCAACCGCACCCGCCCGGGGCCACTGGCCGAACTGGTGGTCACCACGCTGCCGGCCACACTGTCCGGCCCCCTCCAGTCAGGCGAAGGAGCCGCGTCATGACCGTCCGGCAGCACACGTTCGCGGTGATCGGCGGGCCGGCCGTCGAGGCCGCCCTGGCGAGCCGTGAGGCCCAGGTGGTCGACGTCGTCGAGCAAACCTACCTGGCACACGGCCAGGGCCGCACCGTGAACCCGCCCAGCCACTTCCTGCGGTTTCCGGACCGACCGGACTCGCGGATCATCGCGCTGCCCGCCTCGATCGGCGGTGACGGCAACCACGCCGGTGTGGACGGTCTCAAGTGGATTGCCAGCTTTCCCGGCAACCTCACCAACGGACTCCCCCGCGCATCGGCGGTGCTGATCCTCAACGACCCGAACGACGGCCACCCGTTCGCCTGCCTGGAGGCATCGATCATCAGCGCCACCCGCACCGCGGCGTCGGCCGCGTTGGCGGCGGACCATCTCACCCGGACCCGTGTGCGTCCCCGATCGGTCGGATTCTACGGCGCCGGACTGATCGCCCGGCACATCCACCGGTACCTGGTTGCCACCGGGTTCGCCTTCGACACCGTGGGTGTTTTCGACGCGGTGCCCGAGCGAGCCGAGGACTTCGCCCGGTCGGCCGAACGGAACGGCCTGGGTCCGGTACGCCCGGTCGTGGACGGTCAGGAGTTGGTGGGTGGGCACGACCTGGTGGTGTTCGCCACCACCGCCGCGAGGCCGCACATACATGATCCGTCCTGGTTCTCGCACCATCCGGTGGTCCTGCACGTGTCGCTGCGTGATCTGGCGGTGGAGGTCCTGCTGGGCGCGACGAACATCGTCGACGACGTGGACCACTGCCTCCGTGCCGGTACCTCACCGCACCTGACCGAGCAGGCCACCGGGAACCGCGACTTCGTGCACGGCACGCTGTACGACGTACTCACCGGCCGACGCACGGTGCCGGCGGACCAGACGGTGGTGTTCTCACCGTTCGGGCTGGGCGTGCTCGACCTGGCCGTCGGCCGATACGTCTGTGCGGCATCCGGTGGGTCGGCACTGGTGGTGGGCGACTTCTTTCCCGACCCGGGTCGGGACGACTGAACACCGACCACACCAGGCCCGCTGGTCAGCCTGACCGATCGGTCTGGTCGACCAGCGGGCCACCGGCCGCAAGCAACTCGGAGATCCGCTCGGGCGGCCCCGGTCGGGCGAACAGCCAACCCTGTCCGGCGTCGCACCCCAGCGACCGCAGCCGATGCGCCTGCGCCCGGGTCTCCACCCCCTCGGCGGTGACGGCCAGGCCCAACGCGTGCGCCAGCGAGACCAGGGTGGCCACGATCTGGGTGTCGACCACGGCCTCGTCTCCGGAGCGCAGACCCTCCACGAAGGACCCGGCGATCTTCAACGCGTGCACCGGAAGCCTGCGCAGGTAGGCCAGGTTGGAGTATCCGGTGCCGAAGTCATCGATGGCGATCCGGACGCCCATCGAGGACAGCAGCCGCAGTGCGGCCAGCGCCTCGTCGTCGGTGCCCATGATGGCGCTCTCGGTGATCTCCAGTTGGAGCTGCCCAGGTTCCAGCCCGGTGTCCTCCAGGATGCGGGCGACATCGGCGACCAGGCCAGGATCCCGGCACTGGCGCACGGCCAGGTTCACGCTCACGAACGGGGCCGCGTCGCCGGCTGCCGAACGCCAGGCACTGGCCTGCCCGCAGGCCAACGCCAGCACGTGCCGGCCCAACGGCACGATCAACCCGGTCTCCTCGGCGAGTTCGACGAACCGGTCGGGCATGATCAGGCCGAAGTCCGGATGGTGCCAGCGGACCAACGCCTCCACGCCGATCAGGGAACCTTCCGACAGCGCCACCAGCGGCTGGTAGTCCACCACGAACTCGTCTCGTTCCAACGCCGCCGGCATCATCGCCGACAGGGTGTGCCGGGTGATCTGCCGGGCGTTGCGGTCGGCGTCGAACAGCGCCCAACGCCCCTTGCCCTCTGACTTGGCCCAGTACAGGGTGATGTCCGCAGCCTGGAGCAGCTCGGCGGCACTGGCCGCGGCCACCGGCCGCTCCACGATCCCGATGCTCGCCGACACGGTCAACTGGTGGCCGCGCACCCGGACCGGTTCGGCCAGCCCGGTCAACACCCGGTCGGCCAGGTCGATCACCTGGTCGTCGCCAGTGGAGTCCTCCACCAGGATGACGAACTCGTCACCGCCCATCCGGGCGACCAGGTGGCCCGCCTGTGACACCGAGGCGTCCAACCGTCGCCCCACCGTGACCAGTAGTTCGTCGCCCACATCATGGCCGAGACTGTCGTTGACCACCTTGAACCCGTCCAGGTCCAGGTAGCACAGCCCGATCCGGGTATGGGGTCCGGCGTTGGCCAACACCTCACGCAGGCGCTCGACGAACAGGGCCCGGTTGGGCAACCCGGTGAGCGGGTCGTGCAGTGCCTGGTAACGCAGCCGCACGTGCAGTCGGTGCCGTTCGGTGACGTCCTCGAACATGGCCACGGTGTACCGGGGTGCGCCACCGCCGTCCCGGATCAGCGAGGCCGCCACCTGCGTCCACACCGGCATCCCGTTCCGGCCGACCAGACGCTTCTCGCCACGGAAGTGGTCCCGTTCACCGAGCCTCATCTGTGTGTAGGCCACCTGTAGGCTGGGTGCGTCCTCGGGGTGCAGGAAGTCGCTGATCCGGCAGGACACCAGTTCGTCGGCCGGGCAGCGCAGCATGCCGGCCAGTGCCTCGTTGGCGTTGAGAATGTGCCCGTCGACGTCGGCGATGGCGATACCCACCGCGGCCTTCTCGAACAGCGCCCGGAACCGCGCCTCGCTCTGTGCCAGGGCGTGTTCGGCCTCGTCCCGGGCGAGCAGTACGGCATCTCGGATGGCCTCCTGCTCGACCAGGGTGCGCTCCCGTAACTCCTCGGCGAAACCGGCTGCCAGGGCCCCCTGTACCGCGGCCAACCGGGAGGTCTGTCCCACGTCGACGCCGCAGCCGGGGGTCGCCCGTTCGGCCTCGGCCAACAGGTACTCGCCGAGGATGGCCACGGTCTGGCCGAGTGCGTCGGTGCCGGTGAAGTGCGCGCGTACCAGTGCCCGACCGACCTCACGCGGCCCACTCGGGTCGAAGGGCGCCCTGGTGAATCCGCGTACCAGCCGGTCGGTCAGGGAGAGCAGGAAATCCTCGATCTCCCGGGAGTCCATCGGAACATAGCTGGTTCCGGTGATCGCCCGCATCCAGGCCCGGACGAACCGCCGCCGCGCGGACGGGTCGGGTTCGGGGATACGGCTGGTCGGGGCGTGCGCCCCGTCGACCGGATAAGTCACCTGTTGAGTCCCACTCCTGCGCGCCTGACCATGGACCCTGCCAGCCCATCACATCCGGACACACCACCGGAGTGTGCGAACGGTATGAGCAGAGAATTCAACTCCGTGCCGGATACTGTCGGCACGATCCCGCGCCAGGATGCGGGGGGTTTCGATGTGCGGACCCGAGCCCGGCGCGGGCATCCTCGTCCCGGCGGTACAACGCCACCCGACTTCCGACACGTGTGCATAGGCACCAGAAAATAGTGGCGAAAGCTGGCGTCGATCAACAGCGGGGCCGGATATCCCCGGAGGGTGGATGGTTGGCCCGTGCCGCCGAGAATCGTCGTCGTGAATCGGTGCGGCTGCCGGTGCCTGCCTCTCGGCGCCCGTCGTCCCGAAGCCCGTCGTGCCGGTGCCCGTCGCCCCGGTGGCCGTCGCCCCGGTGGCCGTCGCCCCGCCCGGTGGCCCGGTGGTGGCCGCGGCCGGGCCGATGTGGGGACCGGGTTACCCTCGTGGCGTGCGTCGGTCGATGCTGCACCCGCGATGGCTCGCGCTACACCTGCTGGCCATCGTGCTGACCGTCGCCTTCCTCGCACTGGGGTGGTGGCAACTCGGTCGCGGGGAGGCGGGGAACCTACGCAGCTATGCCTATGCACTGGAATGGCCGACTTTCGCCCTGTTCGTACTGTTCATGTGGTGGCGGGTCATCCGAGACAGCCGCGCCGACACCACGGAAACCGCTGGGATGACCCGGCCGGCGCCAGATCAGACCGTCAACCCGGGGTCACCGGCTGGTCCCTCGACCGGCGTACCAGCCACCGTGGGCCGGTCGCAGACGGACGGCCCGGGCACCGGCGGCGCGCCGGACCAGGTTCCGCTACCCAGGGTGCTGACCCGCCACCGTCGACCCGCTCCGGCCCCCGGCACGGACGAACCCGACGAACAACTCGCCGCCTACAACCGGTACCTGGCTGACCTGCACGCGCGGGACCGACAGCAGACCCGGTGAGTCCATCAAATCGATGCCCCGAGCGATGAACGATCCCTGACAGGGAGGCGTGAGCAGTGACCAGCACCACGGCGGACCGGTACTCAGCGGCGGTCACCCGATACCGGGTGATGGCCTACGTGGTGGGCGTCGGCCTGCTGCTACTCGTGCTGGTGGCCATGCCCCTGAAGTACTTCGCCGACCAGCCGACCATGGTCGCGGTGGTCGGACCGGCGCACGGGTTCCTGTACATCGTCTACCTGTTGTTCGCCCTGGATCTGGCGATACGCAGTCGCTGGTCACTGATGGTCACCGGCGTGGTGCTGCTGGCCGGTACCGTTCCGTTTCTGAGCTTCGTGGTCGAGCGCCGGGTCAGTTCCCGGTTGCGGATCGACCGAGCCCGGCCACCTCTGGCCCACTCCGGCCGAACCGACTGAGATACCGCACGGGCACCAGGGTGGTCCGGGCACACCGGGTCACCTCGCCCCGGATCCGGTTTGGGTCGGGCCCGGGGCGGGAACCGCCGACACCGTGGGTCGACGTAGGCATGCCGTCGTGGTGGGCGCGGGACACAACGGACTGACCGCCGCCAACATGCTGACCGACGCCGGCTGGCGGGTGACCGTGTTCGAGGCGAACGAGGAACCGGGTGGCGCGGTGCGCAGCGCGGAACTGACCGCGCCCGGCTTCCACAGCGACCTGGGCGCCGCCTTCTTCCCGCTGGGCGCAGCCTCACCGGTGTTGCGCGCCCTGCGACTGGAGGAGTACGGACTGGTCTGGCGACACGCTCCGGTCGAGTTGGCGCACGTACTCGCGGACGGGCGGTGCGTCGAACTGTCGCGGGATGTCGGTCACACGGCCGCGTCGCTGGCCCGCTTCGCCCCACCCGACGGGGCGGCCTGGCAGGCCATGTACCAACAGTGGCAGCGGGTCGGACCGCACCTGGTTGGCTCGTTGTTGCGACCGTTCCCACCCCTGCGCCCCTCACTCGGACTGCTGCGGGCGCTGGGCTCGGGGGCTGAGGCGCTGCGGTTCACCCGATGGGCCCTGCTGTCCGCACAGCGGATGGGCGAGGAGCGGTTCGTGGGTGAGGGTGGCCGGCTGCTGCTGGCCGGTAACGCCCTGCACAGCGACCTGGGTCCGAACGCCGCGGGCAGCGGCCTGTTCGGATGGATGTTGGCCATGCTGGGCCAGCAGGTGGGCTACCCGGTACCCGAGGGTGGGGCATCCCGACTGACCGAGGCGCTGGTCAACCGGCTCACGAGTCGGGGCGGGAGCCTGGTCTGTGGCGCCCCGGTGACCCGGATAGAACTGCGCCGTGACCGGGCGGCCGGGATCCGGTTGGTCGACGGTCACGTCGAACCGGCCGACGCGGTCCTGGCCGACGTGGCCGCCCCGACGCTCTACCACCAGTTGGTCGGTGACACCCACCTGCCCGACCGGCTGCGTCGCGACCTGCGCCACTTCGGTTGGGATCACGGCACGGTGAAACTGGACTGGGCGCTGTCCGCGCCGATTCCCTGGACCGCTCGGCCAGCCCGCGACGCGGCCGTGGTGCACGTGGGTGGCGACATGGCCGAGTTGGCCGGTGGTGCCGTGGCACTCGCCTCCGGGCTGCTGCCCGATCCGCCATTTGTCCTGGTAGGGCAGTTGAGCACGGTCGACGCCAGCCGGGCTCCGAGCGGGAAGGCCTCGGTGTGGGCCTACACCCACGTTCCGTGGGGGCTTTCCGGGACCGACAACTGGCTGGCCGAGCAGGTGACCCGGGTGGAGGAGGCAATCGAACGGCGCGCCCCCGGATTCCGGTCGCTGGTCGTGGGTCGGCACGTGGACGGCCCCTCGGAGCTGTCCCGGATGGACCGCAACCTGGTGTCCGGCGCGGTGAACGGGGGGACCGCTGCGTTGCACCAGCAGGTGGTGTTCCGCCCGGTACCGGGCCTGGCCAGGGCGGAGACGCCGGTGCCTGGTCTGTACCTGGCCGGAGCCTCGGCCCATCCCGGTGGTGGCGTGCACGGTGCCTGTGGGGCCAACGCGGCCCGCGCCGTGCT
>DATCWR010000105.1:0-7381 GCA_036566245.1 Mycobacteriales bacterium
GGTCACAAGCCCTGGGCCTGTGACCTGCGGTGTTGTGCGCCATCAGGGACTCGAACCCCGAACCCGCTGATTAAGAGTCAGCTGCTCTGCCAATTGAGCTAGCGGCGCGAACTGCCGCACTGTGAGGTGCAACGGTCCGAAAGGATACCAGGCTGGTCGGACCACCTGCGAACGAGTGTCCGGCTGCGCGCCCCGGTGCACTGCCCGCCGGTGTCCGAACACGCTGGCAGACCTCGTCGCGGTACGGACGGGCTGACAACGAAGCGAGGCGGCCCGTCGGAGTGACGGGACCGCCTCGTGTTGGGGTGAGTGATGGGACTTGAACCCACGACACCAGGGACCACAACCCGGTGCTCTACCAGCTGAGCTACACCCACCATCGACCACGCCGTGCGTGGTGCGGTGCTGATGATACCCGGTCACCGAGGGTGGTGTGCGCGGCGCAGTCGATCAGGGGGCCGCGTCGGCTGCGAGCAGTTCGGCGGCGGCCGCCTGGGCCTGTTCGCTGGTCGGCCCGGGCAACGGCACGAACAGGGTCTGCCGGTAGTACCGCAGCTCGCGGATACTCTCCCGGATGTCGGCCAGCGCCCGGTGCGACATGCCCTTCTGCGGCTGGGCGAAGTACACCCGCGGGTACCACCGGCGGGACAGTTCCTTGATCGAGGACACGTCGACCATGCGGTAGTGCAACCAGCCGTCCAGTTCGGGCATGTCGCGGGACAGGAAGGCCCGGTCGGTTGCGATCGAGTTCCCGCACAGCGGCGCGGTGCGGGGTTCGGGCACCCAGGCGCGCACGTAGTCGAGCACCATCTGCTGCGCCTCCGGGAGGGTGACCGTGGACGCCCGCACCGCCTCGGTCAGGCCGGAACGCGCGTGCATCTCCACAACCACCTCGGGCATGCCGGCCAGGGCTTCGTCAGAGGCGTGGATGACCACGTCCACTCCCGTGCCCAGCACGTTCAACTCCGAGTCGGTGACCAGCGCGGCGATCTCGATCAGCGCGTCGGTTCCGAGGTCGAGTCCGGTCATCTCGCAGTCGACCCACACCAGCCTGTCCGTCACAACGCCACCCTATTGGGTGGCCTCTGGCAACGGTTCACAGGCTCGCGGCGGCCCGCTCCACGGCGTCACCAGGACGACGCAACAGCGATCAGGCCCAGACCCGTACCTGTCCTGCCGCGCCCGGACGCCGCCGGACCAGTCACCCGCCGTCACGACCGAAGGGCGGAATCGTCGGCTTTCCGTAGCCTGGATGGGTGAGGCCCTACGGCGGCGCCAGGCTTGGTCGTGCGCTCGGGCGTGTCCTCCGACGGGCGGTCCGCCTGCCCCAACTCGAGGTCGACCTCGCCAGCCTCATGCGCGCCCGGCTGGCCCGGTTGCGTCGGTACTGGTTGCTGATCGTGCAGACGGCCGTGGCCACCACCCTGTCCTGGAGTCTCGCGACCAGCTTCTTCATGGACGCACCGGCCCTGTTCGCGCCGGTCACCGCGCTGATCACCGTGGCGGTCTCGTTGAGCCAGAGGCTTCGTCGATCCGTCGAACTGATCCTTGGCGTGGCGCTTGGCCTGCTGGTCAGTGACCTGTTGGTCCAGGTGACCGGTACCGGTGCGTGGCAACTTGCCCTGATTGTCTCGCTTTCCATGATCGTCGCGATCCTGCTCGGCGGTAGCACCACGGTGACCATGCAGGCCGGCGGTACCGCGATCATCATCGCCACGGTCGTTCCGGTGCGAAACCTCCTTTTTGACCGGTTGTACGACTCGCTCATCGGAGGGGCGGTGGGCCTGCTGGTCGCCGTCCTGTTGCTCCCGGCCAACCCGGTGAGGATCGTCCGGCGGAGTGCGACCCCGATGCTGAGTGAACTCGCCGACGCGCTCTGCGATCTGGCCAGGGCACTTCGGGCCGGTACCCACTCCTCGGTGCGGGCTGCCGCCGAGACCGTGCGGGCGGTGGAGAAGCCGCTGGACGAGTTCGTCGACGCGGCCGAGGGCGCGGCCGAAACCGTTCGGCTCGCGCCCTATCGCTGGCGGGAGAAGGGCCGGGTCATGCCCTACCTCCGGCTTGGTGAGCGGATGGACCCGGTGTTGCGGAACCTGCGGGTGCTCACCAGGCGGTCCCGGGCGCTGGTCAGCCAGGGTGAACCAGCGCCCCTCGGTGTCCCGGAGGCACTGGAGGGTGTCGCCGGGGCGGTACGGCTGCTGCTCGAGGACCTGTTGGCCGACCGCGACCCGGAGCGGGCGAGGGCCGAGTTGCTGCGGGCCTGCCGGATGACCGCCGACATACCAGAAGGAATGTCCATCTCGGCACAGGTCATCGTCGGTCAGCTCCGATCCGCCGCGGTGGACCTACTCCGGGCGTGCGGCCTGGAACAGAAGCAGGCCGCGGACGCGGTCACCCGAACCGTCACCGCGCCACGGATCCGGCTGGGCCCCACCCTGTGATTCCGGCGGCCCATCGGCTGCCGGCGGGCTAACGGTCGACCGGTGCCCCGAACCGTCGGGGGGTCACCACCAGCAGCACCGCGACCAACACCACCGCCACCGACAGCAACGTGACGAACACGTGGTGCGCCCCCAGATACAGCGAGTGTCGAAGGTAGGTCGCGGCCTCCGCGGACAGCCGTCCGGCACCCAGCAGTTGACTGGTGCTGTCCACGTCGCCGGGCAGGTCGGACCGCACCCGCGGTGGCGCGGTGGCCAGCCGGGTGGCCAACGTGGAGTTGGCGATGCCGGCGAACAGGGCCGCCCCAACGGTCTGACCGAGATAACGCATGGACATGTTCGTGGCCGTCACCACACCGCGGCGGTCCCAGCCGACCGTCGACTGCACTCCCACGACCAGCGGGGTGGAGACCAACCCCAGTCCGCCGCCCATGAGCAGGCTGGCGCCGGCAGCCAACCACAGCGGCACCTCCTCGGGGAGCAGGGCCAGCAGCACCCCGGCCAGCACGCACAGTGCCGCCCCAAGGCATGCGGTGTCCCGGAAGCCGATGCGCAGGTAGAGGCGGGAGGACAGCGATGACGTCAACGGCCAGCCGATGGACATGGCAGCCAGGGCCAGACCGGCACTGACCGCGCCGGCTCCCAGCACACCCTGGGCGTAGGTGGGCAGGTAGACGGTCAACCCGATCACCACGACGCCGAACACCAGGGTGGCGGCGTTCGCGCCGAGCAGCCTGCGGTCGGTGAACAACCACGGCGGCAGCGTCGGTTCGGCGGTACGGCACTCCTGGAACCCGAAGGCGACCAGCAGCAGCAGCGCCCCGGCGAACATCGCCAGGCTCGGCGCGGACAGCCACGGCCAGGTCACCCCGCCCTGCATCAGGGCGAGGATGGCCAACCCGATCCCGCCCACCACCAGCACACTGCCCAACACGTCGAACCGGTGCCGGGACGGAGTGACGTTCTCCCGCAGGTACCGCGAGATCACCCACAGGCATGCGGTCCCGACCGGCACGTTCAGATAGAAGATCCACCGCCAGGTGGTGTACTCCGACAGAAGTCCGCCCAGGGTCGGTCCGACCACCGCGGACACCCCCCACACACTGGCCAACCACCCCTGCACCCGGCCCCGCTCACGCAGGTCGAACAGGTCACCGGCGACCGTGTTGGCGGTGGACAGCACCGCGCCGGCACCCAGACCCTGTAGGCCGCGGCACAGGATCAGGGTCAGCATGTTCCACGCGGCACCGGCCAACGCAGAGCCCAGCATGAACACCACCACGCCGGCCAGCAGGATCGGCTTGCGGCCATACAGGTCCGACATCCTCCCGTAGACCGGGACAGACACCGTCTGGGCCAGCAGGTACGCGGAGAAGACCCAGGCGAACAGGGAGAAGCCGCCGAGCTGACCCACGATGGAAGGCACCGCGGTCGCCACGATCGTGCTGTCCAGGGCGACCAGTCCCAACGCGAGCATCAGCCCGGCCACCACGAGTTGCCGACCGGATGAACCGGACGAACCTGAGCGCTCGATGGGGTGACCGTGCTGGTCGGGTGACTCGGTCGGATCGGTTGGGCCGCGGGCCGGGTCGTCGGCGACCGGTCGGGTCACCGCCGCTTCTCCGAACGGTCCCGCATGGTGCGGTAGTGCCCACCGAAGTACAGCAGAGGCATGGTCTCCCCGCTGGCCGGACCGGCCGTGGGCGGGCGGTGCTCCACGCCAACGACCAGTCCGATCACCAGGGTATGGTCGCCGGCCGGGATCCGGTTCACCGTGCGACACTCCACGGCCGACAGCGCGCCGTCCAGGATCAGCGCACCGGTCGCCGGGCCGCGGTGTCGGGGTAGGTCCTCGAACAACAGTCGGTCGCTGACCCGACCGCGGATGGCGAACCGGGCAGAGATGTGCGACTGGGTCTCGTTCAGCACGGACACCGCCCAGTGGTCCTGGTGGGACAACACGTCGAACATCCGTGAGCCCTCTCCGACGCTGACCAACACCAGCGGCGGCTCCAGGGAAACCGAGACGAACGCTGTCGCGGTCATCGCGACGTCCTCGCCCTCGTCCCGAACGCCGGCATCGACGTCCCGCGCCGTCACCACGGTCACACCGCTGGCGAAGTAACCCAGTGCGGTCCTGAACTCCTCGACCGAGACCTGGTCCGGGTTGGCGGGGATGTTCACGGCTTTCGTGTCACTGTCACGCACGTCCTCACGCTATGCGCTGGACCGGTCCGCCGCGTCGACGATCGCCGGGAAACTCGGTCGCGGCACTGTCCCGCCGTGGCGGAGGCAGGCCGCCTGGTGGGCGGTATGCCAGCTTTCCCCTTCCTCCGTCCCCGACCGAACCCACGGGTTCCCGTGGTTTTCCAGGATCCACGTAACGGGGGTCGACCGGGCGTCGTTACAGACCTTGAGTCACGGATCACTCACCATTCGTGGTCAACAGATGGACGGTGGCATGGCAGGAGACGAGGGTTCGGAGCCATCCGGTTCCGGCATGCCCGCGTCGGCCCGTCGTCTGGCTTGTCGTCTGGCCTGTCGGGTGGTGCTTCTCACCGGATTCACCATGGCCGGCTGGCTGCTCACCGGGACAGCGGTTTCCCATGCCGCGTCTGCCGACCCGATGTCGGGTCCCCTTCCCATGACCCGCGTCAGCGCGACCGCATCCTCCGACCCCCAGGCGCTGCCGGGTCAACGCCCGTCCCGGAACGCGCCTGACGTCGGTGGTTCCGGACCGACTCTGCCGACAGATCGTCCTCGGAGCGGTTCGCCGAACCAATCGGAGTCTCCGACCGCGGCCCCTGCGACGGATGAGGCCTCCGCGCGCCCTGGCGACTCGATGCCTGGCGACTCGATGCCTGGCGGTGTGGCGTCCGGCTTCCGCACCGGTGAGGGCGGTGAGTCGGCCCCCGCCAGCGGTTCCACCGCTCTGGCGAACGCCCCGGCTTCCGACCGGGGGTGCCGGACCGACCAGACCGAGCGGCCCGGTGAGGCGGTCGAGAGTGCCCGGTCAGTCCGTGAGGGCTCCGAACAGTCAGACGGGGTCGGTCGGTGCGGCCGGCCGGGGTGGTCGGAGCTGCCTGGCCCGGCCGACCAGGTTGACGAGATCGGCCAGGTCGATCAGGTCAACCAGGCTGGCCAGGTTGCCGACGAACCAGCCAGGACCGACAAGACCGACCTGGCTGCCCAGATGCTGGCGCCGGTCACTGCCACTCTCTCCCCAGTGACCGGCCCATCCTTGCCGGATCCTTCCCCGCCGAACGAGACCGGCGTACCCAACCAGGAGCAGAGCCCCACCGACGTCGCCATCGGGACCTCGACGGCGCCGGTGGCGGGCGTGGTCGCGAAGGGAGTGTCCCCGGACGGTGCGTATCCCCCTCCGGCCTCCGCGCCCTGGCCACTCCAGAGGACCAGATCGCTCGGTGGCCCACCCGCCGAGTATGTGCGAACCAGCGTGATCGAGCGTCTCCACGGCGGCCGTTCCGCCCCCGCCGTGGAGCAGGCCGCACCGTCGGGTTCGCCCGCCGCAGCAGGTCCGCGTGCCCACCAGGTGCGCGCGGACCTGCCCGGTGCACCCCCCGGCCCAGAGCCAGGGAACTGTCCGTCTGACCAGAGCTGTCTGCATGCGCCACTGCCGGAACAGGTGTCGGCGGGGCGCTCCGGCCTGGGTCAGGTTCACCACGTCGGGGGGTCTGCGGCACTCCCCGTCGACGGGTACGCTGCCCGCCCGCCGTTCCGGGCGGTGAGGCCGGCTGCGCCCGGTGTTGTGGTCTGCCACACGGCGGACCGACCCACCACCTCTCCCGACTGAGCGGGTCCTGGGCCAACGGGGAACTCCCGTCGGCCACGGCCGGACAGATGCGCTCGAGTGCATGCCGTCCGGGTTCCGCGCATGGCGGACGTCGTCGAGCACGTGCGGCGACGTACGTCGTCCGCAGTTGAAAGAACCCCTCGGAGAGGAGAGAGCCTCAGTGAACCGAAGATGGGTCAGGCGAGGCCTACAGGCCGCGGTACTCGCCGGCGGACTCGTCATGGTGGGAACGGGGGTTGCCAATGCCGACAGCCCCCTCACCAGCGGCGAGAACGGTGTGGTGTCCGGCAACCAGGTGGAAATCCCCGTCACGATGCCGGTCAACGCGTGTGGCAACGCGGTGTCCGTCCTCGGCGGGGCGATCGGGTCCTGTGAGGGCGGAGCGGCCGTAACGTCCGGTCCGGCCACGCAGGCGACCAGTACGTCAACCACCTCGACGGACGCGCCGGCACGTCACCCGAGCCACGGGTCGACGCACACGGCGCAAAACACGGCGACCAACGGCCACCCGGCGACGACCAGTCGTCCGGCCACCGGAGGTAGCCACGGGTCGAGCGCCACGGGGACGAGCCACGGTGCGAGGACCACGGCGTCGGGTTCCAGCCAGGAGCCCGGGAAGACCACGTCGGGTGCGAACGGTCTGGCCTCCGGAAACCAGATCGACGTACCGGTCACCGCCCCGGTGAACGCCTGCGGCAACTCGGTTGCCGTGCTGGGGGGAGCGGGTTCCGAGTGCGTCGGCGGGGCGTCGGCGAATGGTGACAGCTCCTCCGGCGGCTCCACGTCGGGTGAGCACGGGATCGCGTCGGGGAACCAGGTCTCGGTTCCGGTCACCGTCCCGGTGGATGTCTGCGGCAATGCCGTGGGCAACGCCGTGGCGAGTTGTACCGGAGGGGCCACCGCGACGCCCGGAAGCAGTGGGGACAGGAACCGGACCAACGGCAGCTCTGGCCTGCTGTCGGGGAACCAGGTCGACGTTCCGGTGACGGTTCCGGTGGATGTCTGCGGCAATGCCGCCGCGGTGCTCGGGGGTTCGGCCGCGTCGTGTGTCGGTGGTGCCCAGGTGACACCTCCGCCGTGCGCGTGTCCGCCCCCGCCTCCTCCACCTCCGCCACCGCCGCCGCCG
>DATCWR010000111.1:0-5477 GCA_036566245.1 Mycobacteriales bacterium
GGCCCGTCCGGGTTCGGGTGCACCGGCACGGCGACGGCGGCCGCGGTGCCGGCGCAACCGGTCAGAACAACGGACAGCATGGCTACTCCCGCTCGGGGCTGGGTGGTACTCGGTCGAGGCCAGGCGTGCCCGAACGGCCACACCACCGCGCCGGCGGCCGAGCGGGACCACCGTGTCGACGAGCCATGGTCCACGGCGTCAACGGCCGGGACCGGCCTAATCGGTACGGCGGTGCCCCGCCGCCGGCCGCCCTGTCATCGGATGCCGTGTCATCGGCTGCTCTGTCAGCGGGCACGCGGCCACCGCACACGCGGCCGACCGGTACCTGGCCGGCGAGCACGCGCGCGATCAGCCCGCAGCGGACTTCAACGCGTCGCCGAGGGCGTTGGCCTCGTCGACCGACATCTCGACGACGAGCCGGCCGCCGCCCTCCAGTGGAACGCGCATCACGATCCCGCGTCCCTCCTTCGTGACCTCGAGCGGACCATCGCCCGTCCGCGGCTTCATCGCCGCCATGCGTGCCTCCTCCAGCGGGATCCCTGCTGATCCCCGTTCCTGATCTTCGCCTGTCAGCACAGGTGCTGTCCGCGCGGCAGGGCCGTGCGGACGGTATCGACTGGATCATTGTCTCGCATCGGGCATGGATCCGGAAACCCAACGGTCCGGAACAGGTCCCGAACAGGTGCCGAAGGGTCTCCGGGCGGCTCCCGGAACCTCCGGTCCGGTTGGTCTGCCAGGCGTCACACCGACGGTGGGGCGCAGGTCGTAAGGTCGGAGCGCGGTATCTCACATTCCGGCAAAACCGGGGAGGTCCCCTTGTCCGAGACGCTGTTCGTCGACCACAGCGACGGTGTGGCGACCCTGACACTCAACCGACCCGAGTCGATGAACTCGCTGTCGATCGAACTCAAGGAGGCGCTGCTCGCCGCACTCACCGAGGCGCGTGACGACGACGCGGTGCGTGCCGTGGTACTCGCCGGGCAGGGTCGCGGTTTCTGCGTCGGGCAGGACCTACGGGAGCACGCCGAACTCCTTCGGCAGGGCAACGGTTCGGTGCTGGACACCGTGCGGCGGCACTACAACCCCATCGTGCTGACCATCTCCAGAATGCCCAAGCCGGTGGTGGCCGCGGTCGGCGGCATGGCCGCCGGGGCCGGTGCCTCACTGGCCTTCGCCGCGGACCTTCGGATCGCCGGCCAGAGCGCGAGGTTCCTGCTGGCGTTCGCCAACGTCGGGTTGAGCGCCGACTCGGGCGCCTCGTGGACCCTGCCCCGGCTGGTCGGTCGAGCCCGGGCGACCGAGTTGCTCATGCTGGCCGAACCGGTGACCGCAGAGGACGCCCTGCGGTACGGCCTGGTCAACCGGGTGGTGCCCGACGACCGGGTGCTCATCGCCGCGCACGAACTGGCCGCCCGGCTGGCCAACGGACCGACCGCGGCCTACGCGGCGATCAAGGAGTCGCTGCTGTACGCCGAGTCCGCCTCGCTGGAGGACGCGCTGGAACGGGAGGCCGTGCTGCAACTGCGCGCGGGTGCCACCGAGGACCACCGCAACGCCACCGCCTCGTTCGTGGCCAAGGAGAAGCCGGTCTTCCACGGTCACTGACCAACGTCAGGGCACCGGCACCGGCTCGCCGGGGTAGAGCTGCTGCCACAGCCGGCGAGCAAAGGCGTGGTCGGTCCCGTCGCCGTAACAGGCCGCGGTGAACATCGCGTCGGGATGCAGCCCCTCGGTGTCGCCGGTCAACACCCGGCGCAGCTCGGCCTTGAACACCCGCATCTCGGTGTCGTCGGGACGGGTCCGGGCCAACCGCACCAGGTCGCCGTGGGCGTCCGGACCGGCCTCGGGATGGCAGTAGGTGCCCACCACGCACAACAGCGTGCGGAACGGCGCGTCCGGGTCGTCCAGCCAGTAGTGCCTCATGGCGCTCACCATGTGTGCCTCCCTCGGTGGGGGTCGCCCATGTGCTGCTGGTCGGGTGGTGGGGCAGGCTGGTGACCGGCCTCGTCCCCGGCTCGGTCCGGGTGGTGCAGAAGGTCTGGGCGGTCCAGGGGGTCCGGCTGGTCCGGGATATCCGGGCGGTCCGGGATGTGCGGGTGGTCCGGGCGGATGTTGCGGTGTCCGGGGTTCTGCCGCGGCCGAGGGAACATGGAGATCACCTCGTAGCCGTTCCGGGCGGCGTTGTGCCCGATACGAAACTCGATGACGCCATCCTGAAATGTCATGATCGGCTCGACCTCGGGGGGACGTAGGCCGTCGCGGGGTCCGCCCTTCCAACCCGCCTTCGCCCACACGTCACGATGTCTGACCGCCTCTCTGGGATCGTCTCCGACGAGCTGGTAGCCGCCGCAGAACTCGTGGCCGTTCTCGCCGAGGAGTTCAACGATCGGGACGTGTACGTAGTACGGCCGCCTCGGCGGGTCGTGCCGTGCCTCCAGCGCGGCGCGCACCTTCGGGTGGTCGACCCCACGGGCCAGGGCGACCGCATAGGCCACCGCGTCGGCGATGCTGGTCGAGGAGTCGGCGCACACGTGCTTGCCGTTGCCCTTCTTGAACGCGTCGATGCCCCTGGCCCGTCGACCCTCGTCGAACTGGGCCGGATCCTGCCGCTCGACCAGCCGTAACAGGTGGTCGGTGTCGTCCAGGCTGCCCTCGTGCCGCTCGGCACCGTGGAACGGACCCCCGTTGAACGCCGCGTAGACCCGCTGCACGCACCGTTCCTGGCCGAGGAGTTGGGCCAGCCTGGGCTGTGCCCTGGTCTGGTCGGCGATCCGGGCCGTGACATCGTCGGGATCCAGATCGGGTCGGTTGGCCCGGCGGGGGTCGAACCGCTCCAGGAAGTGGCGCGCGGTCAGCCCGTCGGCCACCTCCTCGTCCAGGCCCATCCGGCGGCGATCCCCCGGCAGCCCGCAGGCGAAGATGTCGTCCGGATCGTCGTGGTACAGCGCGGACAACAACCCACGTCGGTCGAACCCGTCGCTCCGGTCAACCGCACGGTCCGGGTCGCCGTCGTCCCGATCGCCAAGGTCAACCCCACCGTCGACTCTGCCGTCGAGCCCGCTGGCGTCGAGGTACCCGTGCCGGTCACCGCCCATGCCACCGCCTCCAGGGAGACCGCGTCACCACGCAGCGTGCCAGGCCATACGCTCTGTGTCACTACCCGGAACGCCCGGCACCCGGATCTGTCGGGGTGGTCAGAGGTCGACCCAGCACCCGGACAGGTGGTCGTTGACCATCCCGGCGGCCTGCATCAGCGCGTAGCAGGTGGTGGGTCCGACGAACCGGAAGCCGCGGTGCCGCAGGTCCCTGGCCAGGGCCGTCGACTCCGGGGTGTTGGCCGGCACCTCGGCCCGGGTACCCGGCCGGGCCCGCCCCGGTGGTGGCGCGAACGACCAGAGCAGGTCCGACAACCCCGGGTCCAGGTCGAGCGCGACCCGGGCGTTGGCCACCGTGGCCTCGATCTTGGCCCGGTTCCGGATGATCCCCGGGTCGGCCAGTAGCCGTGCCACGTCGGCCGGGCCGAACGCCGCCACGGCGGGTACGGAGAACCCGTGGAACGCCGCGCGGAACGCCTCCCGCCGACGCAGGATCGTCAACCAGGACAGCCCGGACTGGAACGCCTCCAGGGACAGCCGCTCGAACAGGGCGTCGTCGCCGCGCAGGGGCCGACCCCACTCACGGTCGTGGTAGTCCAGATAGTCCGGAGTGTCGAGTGCCCACGGGCAACGTGGCCGCCCGTCCAAGCCGACCCGCACCTGGTCGTCAGTCATGCCGGTCGTCCCCGGCGGGACCAGGTACCGGTGTCTCGGCCGCGCCTCGTTCCGGCTCCGGCACCATGGCCGGGTCGCCGACCGGACCGGGGTGGTCCACCGCCGGGTCGGGGTCCGGACCGGCAGCGTCGGACTCACCCAACCTGGCCCGCAGTCGGTCGAGTTCACGGTCTCGTTCGTCGAGTTGGTCGGCCACCTGGTCGAGGATCCAGTCCACCTCGGTCATCCGGTAACCACGCAGGACCACCGAGACCCGCACCCGGCGCAGGTCCCGGCCGGACACCCGACGCGCCGAGGGCAACACGACCGGTGACACGTCCGGTGGCATCGGGGCCAGGTGTTCGCCGCGGCCGAAGAGGAACGAGGAGAGCAGGAACAGCAGGGAGCCGACCACCAGCAACCCGAGCAGGTAGGCCAGTGGCGTGGCAAGGGGCATGAGTGCGGTGCTCACGGCTCGATCGTGTCACGTCCGGGCACCATGCTGGCCGGCACACCGACCACCCGGGATACTCACCGGGCAACCACACAACACCCCCGGACCACCGAAGGACTGGTCTTGACGACGCTGCGCCTGGGTAACCGCACCTTCGAGGACGGCGACATGGTCGTGATGGCCGTGGTCAACCGCACCCCGGACTCCTTCTACGACAAGGGTGCCACCTTCGGGCTACAGGCAGCCCTGGACGCGGTCGACCGGGTGGTGGACGAGGGCGCCGACATGGTGGACATCGGCGGGGTCAAGGCCGGCTACGGCGCCCCGGTGGATCCGACCGAGGAACTGCGCCGCACCGCCGACCTGGTCGCCGCCGTGCGGGAGCGGCATCCCGACCTGGTGATCAGCGTGGACACCTGGCGCTCGGAGGTGGCCGAGGTACTCGTCGGGGTGGGCGCCAACCTTCTCAACGACACCTGGAGTGGCGCCGACCCGCGACTGGCCGAGGTCGCCGCGGCAGCCGGGGTGGGCATCGTGTGCTCCCACACCGGCGGTCTGCCCCCACGCACCGACCCGCACCGCAGCCGGTACCGGGACGTGGTGGCCGACGTGGTGGCCAGGGTCACCGAACTGGCCGAGCGTGCGGTGGCGCTGGGCGTGCCGCGCGAGGGCATCGTCATCGATCCGACCCACGACTTCGGCAAGAACACCTACCAGTCGCTGGAGGTGACCCGGCGGCTACCCGAACTGGTGGCCACCGGTTGGCCGGTGATGGTCGCGGTGTCGAACAAGGACTTCGTCGGCGAGTCGCTGGACCTGCCCACCGACCAACGACTGGAGGGCACCCTGGCCACGGCCGCGGTCTCGGCGTGGCTGGGTGCCCGGGTGTTCCGGGTGCACAACGTGCGGGCGGCCCGGCGGGCCCTGGACATGGTGGCCACCATCCGGGGTAGCCGTCCTCCCGCGGTGGCCCGTCGGGGCCTGGCCTGACCGACGTGGGCCGACCACGCCGCCCGGCCACACGTCCGGCCATCACCCGGACTTACCGGATCCGAACATCGGCCTGACGGTACCGGTACCGGCCGGGGGCAGGGTGGTGCCACGGAGTGCCCCGGTGCCCCGGCGGGCGCGTGGCGGACGCTGTGGACACCTGGTGTGCGCCGGAGCGAACCCGTGCCGGATCGCACCGAAGGAGTACCACGATGAGCCATCGCGCCACCCGCGTCGCCGGATGGGCCACCGCCGGAGTGTTGGCCGCGGCCGCCACCGGGGTC
>DATCWR010000114.1:0-2104 GCA_036566245.1 Mycobacteriales bacterium
ACCGTCACCATCTCCGCTCCCGAGCCACGGTGCGGACCGGCAGGTGGTCGTCTGGAACCAGCGCAGGGCGGCCGGATCGCGGGTGGCGTAGCGGGTCGCGCCGTGGTCGTCCCGCCCAGCGACCAGGGGAACCAGTTGGTCCATCTCCATGAGCGCGGCACGAACAGCGAGGACCGGGTCCGGGTGGGCACCGAACCCGAACACCACATCCTCGATTGCGTGGTCACGTCGGGAGATCGCCGCACAGCACGGCATCGCCAGATCGGTCGAGATGTCGAGAACCCACACCTCACGCTGGTGACGCGCGTACGTACGTCGAAGTTCGTCCACGTACGGGTCGGCGAGAGCATCCAGGTCGATGCCGGGCCGGGACAGCCGGTTGTACCACCAGATCGCCACCGCATCACGTTCGTGGAGTTCGCACAGCCCGTGCAGTGTCGCCTCGGCCAGGCTCCCGCCGGCGGCGCACCCGTTCGAGTCGGTCGCCGCGTAGGCGTGGTCCTCAAGGTCGGGATGCCCGTACCAGATCAGCCCGGACGGAATCAGAACCGGCTCGGAACGGGTCAGCGACCATCCCTCGGTGAAGGAGATCGGCCAGCTCTCGTCGAACGGCTCGGGCACCCACTGCACTACGTTGTCCTCGCGGATGTTCCACCCGGCCCGGGTGGCGTACTGACGTGCGGAGTACAACATCACCTCGGCCGGGTGCACGGCGCGGCGGTCCAACTCCTGCCAACCGCATCGGGTCGAGTCCGCACCGTCGACCCAGATGCCGGCGTACCGCTCGACCGCCTCACACAGGGCACCGGCCCGCGCCTGCTCGACCGTTCGGCCACGCCCGGCGCTGTGCCCCCGCAGGTTGCGGCGGAGCCTGGCGGGGTTCCTGCCCAGCATCGGAAAGTCGTGGCCGGCCACCACGGTGTGCCCGGTGGTGTACCCGCCGCGCGGCACCGGGGTGAGCCCGGAGACCACCCCCAGCCGGGGACCCACCAACGGGTCCAGCCGCTCACCGACAGCCTCGGCGGTGAGGACCCGCCGCCAGTCCGCCCCGAACCCGGGTGAACTCCTGATCCTGGACGGCACGGTCGCTGCGTTCCTACGAGCCAGTGACGGGTCGCCGCACGCCGCACAGAACGGCGACCGGATCAGGTGGTGGTCCTGGTGGTGGAAGTCGGCGAGCCGAACCGTGCGCATCCGCCCGGCCAGGGTCGACGGACCGCCGCCCACGATGGCAAGGACCTCGGCCCCGATCATCGCGGCCACCATGCCGTCCACCCCGGGTAACAGCCCGACCGCCGGGACGGATGCGTGACCGAACCCGAGTTGCCGGGCGACGAACCGCTCCACCTGCCGGTTGCCGTTCACCCTGACGGCAAGGCACCTCCAGCACCCGGTGACGTGTGGGATGAACCGTGGACCGACCCACACCTCCTGTCCCCGAGGTTTGACGAGCATCCACTCCCGACCGTCGGCCAACCGGGCGGTGTTGACCTGGTCGAGGTCCGGGCACAGGTGGTCCTCGGTCAGGACCACGGTCAGGTCGGCGTCCGGCAACACGTCGTTGTGCACCGACTCGGCGTCACAGCCGAGGAGTCGCAGCGCGTCCACGACGCACTCCGCCGAGGTCTGCTGCCCGCCGGCGACGACCGCGACGCGGAACGCGGCCAGCGCCTGGGCGAACCCGCGGGTCCTGATGCCAAGGCCCTCCACGTACAGTCCGGCCGGGCCGGTGGGAACCGGGTCGCGCACGATGTGGCCGTCGCGATACAGCCTGCGCAGCACGGCGAGGACCCGGGCGCCGTCCATCTGGTCGGCCAGTTCCTGGGCGATCTGCCCGGCCGAGCGGGTGCCGTCGAGGAGTTCCGCGACCTGCACGTACCCGACGTCCTGGTAGAACACCGAACCGGTGTCGGACAGGACGAACAGGGTGCCGGCGACCCCCCGCGCGTCCAGGGTGCGCCTAAACCTCCACACCGGGGACTCCCGCCCCGACCCGGGCCTGCCCGTCGGCGAGCCGTCGGACCGCGTCCAGCCAGCCGTCCACCTGGCCTGCCATCGCGACGGCGCCCTTGAGCGCGAAGGCGCCGTGCGCCTCCGCGCATGC
>DATCWR010000127.1:0-6911 GCA_036566245.1 Mycobacteriales bacterium
GTCGTGGGCGATCACGAGCCAACACCTTCTCCACGCAGGGAGGAACTACTCGAACTGGCCTACCGCTATGCCCTTGAGAACGGACTGGCTGACCTGTCGTTGCGTCCGCTGGCCAGCGCCATCGGGTCCAGCCCGCGGGTCCTGCTCTTCCTGTTCGGTTCCAAGGACGGTCTGGTCCGAGCCCTGCTCGCCCGGGCCCGTGCCGACGAGTTGGCGCTGCTTGACCAGGGGCGGCGGGTCGCCACGGGCGACGTCCCGCACACGGTGGTCCGGACCACCTGGGATTGGCTGGTCGCCGAGCGGCACCGGCCACTGCTCACGCTGTGGGTGCAGGCCTACGCGCGTTCACTCACCGAACCCGACGGCCCCTGGGCGGGTTTCGCCCGGCAGACCGTCGAGGACTGGCTCACCGTCCTGGCTGGCAGCCGGTCCGCCGGCGACCAAACCGGTGGTGTCGGGGCCGCGCGCCGCACCCTGGCCCTGTCGGTCCTGCGCGGCGCGCTGCTGGACCTGCTCGCCACCGGCGACGTCGAACGCACCACCGCCGCGGTGGAACTGCACCTGAGCATGGTTGCGCCGTCCCCGTCGCGGTGACGGCGCAGCCCCCGTTCGCCGTCGCGTTCGCGGTACGACCGGCGCAGGCAGGGTGTCTGATCTGCTCCGTATGCAGCCATCCCGTCGGCCTGCGGTGCGTTCGGAGCGCGCGTGGACGTCCCGGATCCGTCCACGGTTGCAGCGGCGGCCCGGTCAATGGTGCGTCGCCGAGGTGGCCCGGACTCAGGGTGGGTTGTGGTTTTGGGGGTGGGTGGTGTGGTGGCGGCCGGTTGGGCTGGTCCAGTGGAATCGTCGGTTGGTCTGGGTGAGCCGCCACGCTGTGTGGTGTTTGAGGCGGTGATGCCGCCGGCATAGTGCGCCCAGATTGCCGGCCGTGGTGGGTCCCGTCGGCCAAGGGATCGTATGGTCCAAATCCGCGTGTTGCGCGGAGTGTTGGCAGCCGGGGAACTGGCATTGCCCGTCCCGTGCGCGAATGAAGTCATCAAGTGCGGCCGGTGGCCGGTAGGTCTTCCGGGAGTGTTCGACAAGTGACCCGTCAACCGGGTCGGTGACCAGTCGCTTCCACACCCCGGTGGGGTCAGCGGCGATGGCCCGGGCGAACCCAGCAGGGATCGGACCGTACCCGGCCAACGTGGCGGGCTTGTTGTCTGCTCCGGCCAGGGTTGTGGCGGCCACGGTGACGTGTACCAACGGCCGCAACCCGGGGTCGGGTTGGTTGGTCGCGCCGGGGTGGCGGCGTCCGAGGAGCAGGTTGACGAACGTGTCAGCGCGTCGTTCGTCCGCGCCACGCTGGTCACCAGGAACCCGGTCACCTCGGGCGAGGTCGTCAACCCGCTGGTAGACGGCGACAGCCTGCTCGGCCGGCAGGAATGCGATGAGTTCGGCCATCCCGTCCTCTGCCGGGGTGACCCTCACCGCCCGGCCGGTGCGGGCCTGTTCATGCCTGCGCTGGGCACCGTCGGGGTCGAGTTGCAGTACAGCTCGCCGCACGATACGGCGTACCTCTGAGGCATTACACCCCTCTGCGCGGCCTACGACGTGGCTGGCGACCCGGGCCGCGGCCTCATCATCCAGGCGGTACGTGGCGTCAGTGATCACCTTCGCCCGGTACAGGTCCAGGACCCCAGACTCCAAGGCGTGCAGAACGGCTGGGGCCCGGGTGGTCATCTCCACCGCCTGGGCGACCCTGTTCTCCGCCGCCCGCCGGGTCACCGACAGTTCCACCGCAATCTCATCGGGCACGAACTCCCCAAACGGACGCCCCGGGGTGGCCGGGCGGTGTCGGGTGAACTCGGCCATCGCCCTGGCCTGCACCGCATGTGCGGCGGCAATGACCCGCTCCAACCCGCCGAGCACAGTCAACAAACCCTCGTCATCCAAACCAGACGGGTCAAACCCAGCAAGCAATCCGGCGACCGCGGTGGGATCGAATTCGGTAATAGGAAACCCGCCATCCGACTCCCCGCCAACACCGGAATCGGCGTGGCGGAGAGTCGCACGAGGCATGGTTTCCATGCCACCGATTCTATCTCGAATACCCCGGTATTTGATCACCCGCACGAGTGAATCCAACAAAGCCACCGGGGTGCGGGGAAAGATGTGAACCAGGAATTCTTGAAACGCAGACAGGGATGATGGTGTTGTTCCGCGGGCAGCCGTGCAATGTTACGAACGAAAGCCGAGGAGTGGCGTCGGCTTCAGCCTCGGCGGCCTGCCACCCGGGGGTCCGGTACCAGGCTTCCCCGGCCGGCACGACGTCCGTCACGTGTTGGGCGCCGACCTGGCGTGTGGCCGGACGGTGGTGGTCAGGATCTCTCGCCAGTCGCGCACCGCCGGGGTGCGGGGTTCACCCAGCAGTGCGTCGAACTCCCTGGCCCTGGCCAGCACACTGCTGCCCGGGTAGGTGTACTGGTCGAGTAGAGCGTGGGAGGCCACCTGGGTCGCCTCGGCCAGTTCACCAGCCTTGGCCAGCGCGGTCGCCTTGTCGAACCGGACCAGCGCCGGGTCGCCGGTCATGGTCAGGTCGTAGAGCCCGAGTGCCCGATCGGCTGCCTCGGTGGCGCCCTCCACGTCACCCAGTCGGGCACAGCCGGTGGCCTGATAGAAGAAGAGTTTGCCAGGTGGGAAGGTGAACGCGCTGTATCTGCTGTCGTGCCCCGGGCTGGCGTCAAGCGCACGGCGGGCGCGGTTGATGGCATGTCGGAAGGCGATCTTCTCGCCCAGTGTGGCGTGCGCGCGAGCCTTGGACGCCCACAGGAACGCCACTGCCGGAGTTGGCGTGATCTTTGTCTGGTCCAGCCTGGGATCAATCAGTGCCAGCACTGCTCCGGGGTCCCCGGAGTACGCCGGAAGGTAGCCCAGCAGTCCCAGCGCCATGTCGGCCAGGTACTGGTCGCCTGCCTCTGTCGCGGCTTGTTGTCCGGCGTGATACCAGCGGCCCGCGTTCGGGAAGTCGTTCTCGTCGAAGACGATGTTGCCCATCGCGATGGCCAGTCGGGCGGCCACCCGGGTCAGCCGAACCTGGTCGGCGGTTCGCTGCCGGCGTTCCAGCAGCATCCGTACACCGCGGAACTCGGTCAGCACCTCGGGGATCAGTGTGGACGGTGGGTTGGCCTGGATCACCCGTACGCCCAGGTCGTCGGCGGTGGTTTCCAGGGCCGCGATGTGGTCGGGGGTGGTGGTGCTGGTGTTGAGCGCGGCGTGCAGGCGGGCGGGCTCGGTGTGCAGGGAGTCCAGGGAGTCCAGGAGGTATCCGGCGGTCAGTGTGCCGCCGAACCTGAGTGCGTCGCGCCGGTCCGTGGTCTGGTCCTCTCGCCGGGGCGGGGATTCCAGGATGGCATCAGACGAGGTGTGCACGCCAGGTGCGGGCTCGGGTGCGAACAGTCGCCGGGCGGAGTGTCTCGGGAACATGGCTTCGAGGACCTGGCAGTGCTCGGGGTGGGGCAACCTGGTGAGGTGGCCGTTGATCCAGCGGCCGAACTGTTTCCGGCTGGGCGCGACCGGGGTCTGGTCAGGGTGCAGGTACCGGGCTGCGCGGACGTACTCCCGGCAGAAGCTGTGGTGGGTCTGCCAATGCCGGTCGAGGAGCAGACGCTTGAGCAGGGTCGGGTGCTGCGGCATAGTCGGCAGGCTAACGCCAGGTACCGACACTTCTACTGTCCGTGATCGAGCCCAGACCAACAGAAGGCCACCAGACGTCCCAGGGCTGGCCCCTGACCGGCCCCCGCCCGGCCCCCGACCGAGCCCTGACGGCGACTCAGGGTGGACACGGCGTCAATCGCCAGCCGGCCACCGGGGCCGGTGGTCCGACCAACCTGGAGCTGCCATGCCGCCGCACTCCGTTCTTCTGGGCCAGCGGTTCGCTGCGGCCAGCGTGCACACCTCCGGTCAGCAGCCGCCGGAGATCGTCGAGTTGTCGGTGGTCACCATCGACCGTGCCGCGATCAGCAGCGCGCCGCTGACCTGGCACGGCTGTCCGACCCGGCCGGTCACCAGCCACGCGGCCCGCGGCTACGGCATCCGCCCGGCCGACCTGACCGGCCGCCCCCCGTTCGCCGTGATGGCCGACGACGTCACGGCGGTGCTGGACGGGCGGTGGCTGGTGGCCCACGGAACCCAGGTGGTCACCGACGCACTGTGCGCCGAACTGCCCGCGCTGAGTTCGGCCGGCGTGCTGGACACCCTGCCGCTGGCCCGGCGGGTCTGGCCCCGGGCGGCACCTCGTTCACTGCCCGAACTGCTCGGTCGGGCCGGACTGCGGATGCCCGATGCTGGCGGACACACCTCGTGGACCGCCGAGGCCACCGCCCGGCTGTTCCTGTATCTGGTCGACCGGTTGGCCGACCAGATACCGAACCTGACCGGTGAACGGCTGGCTCGCGTCGCCGCGCCCCACCGGCCCCGGTAGCAGGACCGATGGTCAGTCCTCCACGTAGTCGCGCAGCGACTGGGAGCGGCTGGGGTGACGCAACTTGGCCATGGTGTCCCGCTCGATCTGACGGATCCGTTCCCGGGACAACCCGAACGCCCGGCCGATCTCGTCGAGGGTGTGCGGCCGGCCGTCGTCCAGGCCGTAACGCATCCGCAGCACCTCGCGCTCGCGGGCCTCCAGGGTGTCGAGCACCTTGTCGATCTGGTCGCGCATGAACCCGAAGGCCACCGCGTCCTCGGCCAACGGCGCGTCGGTGTCCTCGATGAAGTCGCCCAGTTCGGCGTCCTCGTCGGTGCCGACGGTCTGGTCCAGGCTCACCAGGTCGCGGGAGTGCTGGAACAGCTCGCTGACCTTCTCCGGGGTGATGTCCAACTCGGCGGCCAGTTCCTCGTCGGTGGCGTCCCGCCCCAACTGCTGGTGCATGAACCGACGGGTCCGCTGGAGCTTGTTCACCTGCTCCACCAGGTGCACCGGCAGCCGGATGGTCCGACCCTGGTCGGCCATCGCCCGGGTGATCGCCTGGCGGATCCACCAGGTCGCGTACGTGGAGAACTTGTACCCCTTGGCGTAGTCGAACTTCTCCACCGCGCGGATCAGACCCAGGTTGCCCTCCTGGATCAGGTCCAGGAACGGCATGCCGTGGCCGGTGTAGCGCTTGGCCAGCGACACGACCAGCCGCAGGTTCGCCTGAAGCAGGTGCTCCTTGGCCCGCTTGCCGTCGCGGACCAGTACGCGCAGTTCCCGGGCACTGGCAGCCGGTAGCGTGTCAGCTCGCTCGGCGAGCACGTGCGCGGCGTACAGGCCGGCCTCGATCCGCTTGGCCAGGTCGACCTCCTGCTCGGCGTTGAGCAGGGCAACCTTGCCGATCTCGTTCAGGTAGACACGGACCAGGTCGGCGGAGACCACCGCCTCGTCGAGGTCGGGGCGCTCGTCCTCGGCGCCCTCGGTCTGGGTGGGGTTCACCTCGACGCTCCGCTGGCTGCGATGCCGGCGCGAGGTGATGCGCGGCTCGACCGCGGAGCTTCTCCGGGTCGTTGCAGGGGTGGAACGAGGCAACGTCACAGGGCCATCCCAACTTCGTGTCGTGTGCGATGAGGTCGTTACGGTCAATCAACCGCCTGTGTTGTTAACGTCTGTGTGGACGCGATGTTCCCCCTGAGCGTTGCCCGAACCTCCCAGAGTCACCCCTGCCGGTGAGTGAGCTCACAGGTACCGACGGAGGTGGGGGGACGTAGGTCCCTACCCGGTGGTAGTCCCTGGACGGACCGTGGGCGCGGTGGGCTCAGAGCCCCTGGTCACACCTCCGGAAGGCCCGACCGTGTCCGTGCTCGACATCGCCCGGTGGCAGTTTGGTATCACCACCGTCTACCACTTCCTGTTCGTTCCGCTGTCGATCGGGCTGGCGGTCCTGGTCGCCTGCCTCCAGACGGCCTGGCTACGCACCGGTCGGACGGCCTACCTCCGGGCAACGAGGTTCTGGGGCAAGCTCTTCCTGATCAACTTCGCCATGGGGGTGGTCACCGGCATCGTGCAGGAGTTCCAGTTCGGAATGAACTGGAGCGACTACTCGCGGTTCGTCGGTGACGTGTTCGGCGCGCCGCTGGCCATCGAGGGGCTGCTGGCGTTCTTCCTGGAGGCCACCTTCCTCGGTCTGTGGATCTTCGGCTGGGACCGGCTGCCGCGTCGGGTGCACCTGGCGTGTATCTGGGTCGTGGCCGTGGGCACGATGCTGTCCGCCTACTTCATCCTGGCCGCCAACTCCTGGATGCAGCACCCGGTCGGGTTCGCCTACGACCCGGTCCGCGACCGGGCGGTGCTGACCGACTTCGTCGCGGTGCTGACCAACCCGACCATGCTGGTGGCCTACCCGCACACCATCGCCGCGGCCCTGCTCACCGGCGGGATGGTGATGATCGCGGTGAGTGCCTGGCACCTGGCCCGCGGTCGGGACCGTGAGGTGTTCCGGCCCTCGCTGCGGCTCGGTCTGGTGGTCAGCCTGCTGGCGTCGCTGGGGGTACTGGTCAGCGGCGACCTCCAGAGCCGGCTGATGACCCAGCAGCAGCCGATGAAGATGGCCGCCGCCGAGGCGCTCTACCAGACCGCCGGGCCGGCGCCGTTCTCACTGTTCACCATCGGAACCCTCGACGGCGGCCGCCCCCTCTACAGCCTGGAGGTGCCACGGGTGCTGTCGGTGCTGGCCACCGGCAACCCGGACGGCCAGGTGGAGGGCATCAACGACCTCCAGGCCCAGTACACCGAGCAGTACGGACCGGGGGACTACCGGCCGAACATCCCGGTGACCTACTGGACCTTCCGGCTCATGGTCGGGTTGGCCGGGGTGATGCTGCTGGTGTCGGTGGTGGGGCTGTGGCTGACCCGGCGCGGCCGTCTGCCGTCCAACCGGCGGCTGTGGCTGGCCGGGGTG
>DATCWR010000142.1:0-11155 GCA_036566245.1 Mycobacteriales bacterium
CTGACGTCGGGCGGCGCGGACCAGCAGGACCACGGCGGTGATGACCAGCGCCCAGAACACGAGCATTCCGACCGCCATCCAGAGCCAACCCCAGGCGCCGGGGTGGCCGTTGTGGCCGTACCAGATCATCATCGCGTGTCACTTCCCCTGTGCTACCCGGGTGTGATGTCCTGGCGGACGTACATCTCACCGTCCCCCAACCGACCCGGGTGTGACAGGGTCGAACGTCCCCCGGACGGCGCGTCGGTCGGCCCTGCCCGGGGAAACCACGGCCCAGGACAGCATCACGGGCGGCGGGTGCCGGTGGCGCGGCGCGGTCGAACGGGTCGCACGAGTTCACGCGGAACTCTGGAGTCACCCGTCACCGTGGTGCAGGAGCCTGCGGGTGGCGCTCACCGCGAACGCGGACACCTCGGCGGGCGGTGCGCCCTGGTCGATCTGGCGGACGCAGGCGTCGACGGTGGCCTGGATGACGGCGACCATGAGATCCGGCTGTGCCAGCCCCATCTCACCGACCACGCGGGCGAGTGCGTCGTGCAGTGACATGTGTAGGTCCCGGACCCGTTGCCGGGCCGAGTCCGGCAGCGAACCGCGGGAGAGGGAAGCCCGCCAACCGTGTGTGCTGGTCGCCGCCTGCTCCAGGTTCGCCCGGACGTAGGCGACGACACGTTCCCGGGGAGAGTCCTCGGCGGCGATCGCGTCCTCAACCGCGGAGATCCAGACAGGGAACTCGCGGGTCACGACCAGTTCGAGGAGGTCGTCGATGGAGCCGAAGTACCGGTAGATGCTGTTGCGGGCGATCCCGGCCCGGGCGGCGACCGCACCCGCGGTCAGCGCATCCATCCCCTCCTCGGCGAGGATGGACTCGGCCGCGTCGATCAGCCGGTTCAGCCGCTGCGCGCGGTGTGCCCGGACGCTGTCGGCCTCGATCTTCGGCACTGTCCCCTCCTCCCGTGGACGGGCGGCGTCCTCAACCTAGCCCCGCGTCGTCGACGTTCCATACGGCTGTTACAGTCGCGCCATCTTAGGGACACCACTGTCGCTAACCGTCTGTGAGGGCTGTACCTCATGTATCCGCGCCTGGTCCGACGTCTCCTGGGATCGAGACGACGCGCCGCCGTTGTCGTACTGTTCTGGATCCTCCTCGTGGGGCTTCTCACCCAGATCGCGCCGACCCTCAGGTCGGTCGAGGACAACGCCTCGGCCAACCTGCCGCCGGCAGCGTCGAACTCCATGCAGGCGCGTGACATCATCCGCCAGGCCCTACCCGACCGGAACGTCGTGCCCGCGATCATCGTGGTGCACGGCGGAGACGGCACGAACGCCGGGGTCGCCGAGGCGGTCGCCGACATCACGACCGCACTCACCGGTCCGGACCGCCCCGCCCGGGTGGCCGAGACCGGGGTGATCTCCACCGCCAACACCTCCGACGCCGCGTCCCGGTTGGTCTCGGCCGACGGCGGTACGCAACTGATCATCGTGCCGATGACCGGCAGCCCCTCCGACGCCGCGTTCCAGGACGCGGTCGGCGATGTCCGCCGGCTGGCCACCGACCACGCCGGGCATGCCGGGGTGGCCGTGACCGGCCCGGCCGGGATCGCGACCGACACGGTGAAGGTGTTCAGCAGCGGCGACAGGATCCTGCTGCTGGCCACCGTCCTGCTCGTGCTCGTCCTGCTCCTGGCCATCTACCGCTCCCCGCTGATGGCCCTCGTGCCGCTCCTGGCCGTGGCCGTGGCGATGCGCGTGTCGGAATCCCTGGGCGCCATGTTGGCTGACGCCGGGTTGATCACGGTCAGTTCGCAGACCGCGTCGATCATGACGGTGCTGCTCTTCGGCGTGGGAACCGACTATGCCCTGATCATCACCGCCCGGTACCGCGAGGCTCTCCGAGACGACGCGGACCGGTCACGGGCGATGCGGACCGCGCTCCGCATGGTCGGTGAGACCGTGTTGGCCAGCGCCTCGACCATCGTGCTGGCAATGTTCGCACTGCTGGTCGCCCTGTCCCCGGCGCTCCGCGGGTTCGGCCCCTACCTGGCGCTGGGTGTGGCGGTCATGGCGCTGGTGGCCTTCACCTTCATCCCCGCGCTCGTCCTGCTGCTCGGCCGCGGTGTCTTCTGGCCGGGCGGTGAGCGCAGGGCTGCCGAGCGCAGCCAGGGCGGAGTCGTTTGGCAGCGGGTCGCCGCGCTGGTCACCCGCGCCCCGGCGAAGGTCGCCGCAGCGGTGCTCGTACTCCTGGTCGTGATGGGCGCCGGGCTGATCGGCTACGGCGAGACCTTCAACACCCTCAGCGGTTTCCGCGCCGACACGGAGTCCGCGCAGGGCCAGGCCATCGTCGAGCAGGAGTTCGGTCCCGGCGAGATGGCACCCAGCACGGTGGTGGTCATAGCCGAGGAGGATCTCCGCGCACCCGGCGTGTCCGCGCACGTCAGCGACGCACTGTCGAGCAACAGCGAGGTGGCCCGGGTCGGGGACCAGCCACGGTTCAGCCCGGACGGCCACACGGCCTTCTTCGAGGTCGTCCTGAACAGCGACCCGTACAGCTCACCGGCCCTGGACGCCATCGAGGCTCTCACCAGGTCCGCGCAGACAGCGGCCCACGACGCCGGGGTGGCCGACCCCACCGTGCTCGTGGCCGGGGAGACCGCACAGACCGCGGACACCCGCTCCGCCCTGGACCGGGACACGACCTACATCGTGGCCCTGATACTGGTCATCGTCACCGTGGTGCTCGGCCTGCTCCTCCGGTCGGTTCTGGCACCCCTGTACCTGGTGGCGACACTCGTCCTGTCGTTCCTGGCCACCCTGGGCGCGACCACCTTCTTCACCGTGACCGTTCTTGGCGACGAGGGCATCGGCAACCGGGTCACCGCCTACGTGTTCGTCTTCCTGGTGGCGCTCGGTGTCGACTACAACATCTTCATCATGAGCCGGTTCCGGCAGGAGGTCCGGACCCACCGCCCGCCCACGGCACTACGCACGGCGATCAGGCGCACCGGCGGTGTCGTCTCCTCGGCCGGCCTCATCCTGGCGGCCACGTTCTCGGTGTTGATGACCCAGCCGATCCGTGAACTGTTCCAGTTCGGTTTCGCGATGGCCTTCGGGATTCTGCTCGACACCTTCCTCGTCCGCCCCCTTCTGGTGCCGGCGATCGTCCGACTGCTGGGCCGGCGGGCGCTCTGGCCCGCCCGGATGCCCCACGCCGAAACGGCCGCGCCCGTGATCGGCCGTCCCTCCACCTCGGTGACCAGCACACGCGGAGGCCGACCATGACCGACACCAGACGCCCCATCCGACTGACCCGTGTCTTCTCCCGGATCGCGGTCATCGAGGCCTGCACCTGGGCGGGACTGCTGGGCGGCATGTACCTCAAATACGTCCCCGAGACCACCGAGATGGGCGTCAGGATCTTCGGAAGCCTCCACGGCGCGGCGTTCGTCGCCTACGTGATCACCACGGTCCTCGTCGCCCGGCGACACAGGTGGCCCCTGTTCTGGACGACGCTGCTCGCGCTGGCCGCCGCGGTGCCCCCGTTCATGACCGCGGTGTTCGAGTCGTGGGCCCGCCGCCACGGCCTACTCGGCGACCACCTGGCCGTGCGGTCCGATCCGCCTGCGCTCGCCGACGGACCGGACCCGCGAGAGTAGCGGCAATCCCGCTCCCGGGCGGCCGCGTCCCGGGTTCCGGGTGGGGCGGGATTCGGTGGTGTCGGGGCATGGGCCGCCCGAAGTCGGCAGGATGAAGACGAACCTGGACGACGGGAGCAGCAGGTGAGCAACGCAGAAACCGACCCCTCCGAGATCGTCTGCGGGGCGGTGGCGACCGCTCCGCCCGTGGCGGGGATCGAGGTGCTGGAGCCCCGGCTCGTGCCCCTGGGTGGGCCGCGCGCGATGGAGGTGCGCCGTACCCTTCCCCAGCGTCAGCGGTCGCTGATCGGGGCGTGGTGCTTCCTGGACCACTACGGCCCCGAGGACGTGCGGGACTCGGGCGGCATGAACGTCCCACCGCACCCGCACACCGGACTCCAGACCGTCAGTTGGCTCTTCTCCGGTGAGGTGGAACACCGGGACAGCGCCGGTAACCACGCGTTCGTCCGACCGGGGGAGCTCAACCTGATGACCGCGGGCAGCGGCATCAGTCACTCGGAGCGGTCCACCGCACCCACGACGATCCTGCACGGGGTCCAGCTCTGGGTGGCTCTGCCGGCGTCGGACCGTTTCGTCGCGCGGACCTTCGAGCACCACGCGCCCCCCGAGGTCACCGGACCCGGATGGCGGGCGAGGGTCTTCCTGGGCCGTCTCCTCGGTTCGACATCACCCGTCCGCACCTACAGTCCACTGGTCGGCGCGGAGCTGAACCTGCTCCCCGACACAACGCTGAGTCTGGAGGTGGATCCCGGCTTCGAGCACGGCGTGCTGGTGGACTCGGGTCAGCTCAGGGTCGACGGGCAGCCGGTGGCGCCCACCCAGCTTGCCTACCGTGCTGCCGGCGGAGACGTCCTGGAGCTTCGCAGCGGGCCCGACCCGGTGCGGCTGCTGGTCCTGGGTGGGCCGCCCTTCGGCGAGCAGGTGGTCATGTGGTGGAACTTCGTCGGCCGGACTCACGAGGAGATCGAGACCTACCGGCGTGCCTGGCAGGCGGAGATCAACGGGACCGGGTCCGACCCCGGGTCCCGTCCGGTTTTCGGGCTGCCACAGGGCGACCCCGGCGCACCGCTGCCCGCCCCGCCGCTGCCCAACGCACGGCTGCTGCCCCGCTCCTGACCGTGCCGCCCGTCTGGGCCCGGTGCTTCGTCAGGAGCGTCATACCGTGGCGACGCGCGAACGTGGGCCCGGATGCCTCGCACCGACGGCGACAGAAGAGTCGCATCGGGTGCCGGCCGGCCGTTGCCGCCTGCCGTGACCGACCAGAAACCATGGCCAGCCCCAACTCATGCCGACGGCGTGAAACCCAGGTCGGCGGCGAGTTGGCTGACGCGGGCGCGGATGTCATCCCGGATGGTGCGAACGGCCTCGATGCCCAGCCCGGCGGGGTCGTCGAGTTCCCAGTCAAGGTGGGTCTGGCCCGGGAAGTGGGGGCAGGCATCACCGCAGCCCATGGTGATGACGACGCTGGAGGCTTCCGAGTCTTCCGGCGTGAGGACCTTCGGCCGCTGGTCGGTGATGTCGATGCCCACCTCCCGCATCGCCTCGACGGCGACGGGGTTGATCTGGTCAGCCGGGGCGGAGCCGGCTGAGCGCACCTCGACCGCGTCGCCAGCCAGACGGCGCAGGAAACCGGCGGCCATCTGGGACCGTCCCGCGTTGTGGACGCACACGAACAACACACCGGGCTTCTTCGCGGCGGTGCTCATCGGGTGGCGTCCTCCTTGGTCGTGGTGCGGCTGTCGATCAGTTGTCCGGCCGCCGGTTCGATCGCCGCGCTGCCACCGGTGACCACGGCCGGGCGCGGGTAGAGCACGGCGACCACCAGAACGCCGATGACCGCACCGACCAGTTCGGCGGTGACGAAACCGGGTACCGAGGCCGGGCTGATGCCGGTGAACGTGTCGGTGAACGCCCGCCCGACGGTGACGGCCGGGTTGGCGAAGGAGGTACTGGAGGTGAACCAGTAGGCGGCGCCGATGTAGGCGCCGACCGCTGCGGGGGTGTACCGGGTGCGGTGGGTGCGCACGAGGGCGAAGATGAGCAGGATCAGCCCGGCGGTCGCCACGATCTCACCGATCCACAGATGTGGCGCGGTTCGTTGTCTGGTGGACAACGATGCGGCCCGAAGGCCAAACATCAGGTTCGCCAGGATCGCACCGCTGATCGCCCCGAGTACCTGTGCGGCAACGTATCCAGCGACGTCGGAAGCGGTGAGCCCGTTGGCGTCGCGGCGGTGTAGCCACCAGTCGGCGACGGTGACGACCGGGTTGAGGTGCGCCCCCGATATCGGATCGAGGATGAGGATGAGCACCGCCAGGGCCAGCATCGTGGCGATGGAGTTCTCCAGCAGTTCCACGCCGACGTCGTTCGGTGACAGCCCGGCGGCCATGATTCCTGAGCCGACGATGGCGGTGACCAGCAGCAGCGTGCCGAGGTACTCGGCCAGCATCCGGCGGGTCAGGGCGGGACGACCGGCGTTCACGCGGGGTGCTCCTTGGTGAGGGCGGGGTAGGTCACTCGATGTAACCGGCCGTCGGCGGATGGTGAGGGGCGGCCGTGTCACGTGGTCAGCCGCAGCAGGTGCCGCCCGAGGGCTGGTTCCCGCCGACCGTCACCAGGGGCAGTGACAGCAGACCACCGCTGATACCGGTGGCGAGCCCGCGCCTGGTGTCGACGGCCGGTGCGGTTCCACAGCATCCACCCACGGCAGCCTCGTCGTCGCCGAAGGCGAGGTTGGAACTGCACACGCCGGTCTCGGGCAGGTCCAGGCGCACGTCACGGGCGGCCTCCCAGTCGCCGGCCAGGGCGGCGACCACCGAGCGGGCCTGCTCGTAGCCGGTTGCCAGCAGGAATGTCGGCGCCCGTCCGTAGGACTTCGCCCCGACCACGAAGAAGTCCTTCTCCGGGTGGGACAACTCGTCCACACCGTGGGGTGGGACGGTGCCGCAGGAGTGCTGGTTCGGGTCGATCAACGGCGCCAGCGCCCGGGTGGAACCGAGAACCGGGTCGAGGTCCAGGCGCAACTCCGCGGCCGGGGTGTGGTCGGGACGGGCGCCGGTCGAGCTCACGATCACCTCTGCGTCAACCGCGCGCCCGTCGGTCGACAGCAGACCCTGTTCGGTGACCTCGCCGACCAGGAAACCGGTGTGCACGGTGACCTTGCCCGCGTCGACAAGTGCCCTGATCCGGGTACCGATCGCTCCCCGTGCGGGCAGCGCGTCGGCGTCACCGCCGCCATAGGCTCGGCTGGGGTTCGGCGCGCGCAGCAGCCAGTGCAGCGTGGTGCCCGGCTCGGTCTCGGCGAGCTCGGCCAGGGCGAGCAGGGTTCCGGTGGCGGAGTGCCCGGCACCGACCACGGCCACGCTCCTGCCAGCCACCCTCTCACGCAGGCTCCCGCGCACATCGGGCATGCCGCAGAACACGCGGCCAGCGGCCACCGCCTCTGCCTCCCCGCGCGCGGGCAGGCCGTTGCCGCCCAGCGGGTTGGGGGTCCGCCAGGTGCCCGAGGCGTCGATCACCGCCGAGGCCAGCAGCTCCGTGCCGTCCGACAGGCGCAACAGGAAGGGTGCCGTGTCGCGGCCGGCGGTCCGGACCCGGTCGAACCCCTGCCGGGCGACCGCGGTCACCGCCACCCCAAGGCGCAGGTGCGGAGCGATCGCCGGGTGGGCGGCGAGAGGGGCGAGGTAGTTGTTGATCAGGTCGCCACCGGTGGGCAGCGTCTCCGGGTCAGGTGCGGTCCAGCCGGTCTGTTCGAGCAGCGTGCGGGCGGCCGGGTCGGTGTTGAACCGCCACGGGGAGAACAACCGTACGTGTGCCCACTGGCGAACCGAGGCCGCGACGCCGTCGCCGGTTTCCAGCACGACGAAGGGCAGACCCCGGGTGGCCAGTTGCGCGGCGGCGGCCATGCCAACCGGACCGGCACCGATCACCGCGACGGGAAGCTGTGTGCTGCTGTTCATGACGTTCTCCTTCACCGGACTGTCCGGACCGCCGGGTGCGTTCAGAGGCTGCGTGTCAACGTTCACTCAGCGCAGGACACCGGCCTGGTAGAGGGCCTGGGCCCGGACGTACTCGATCCGCGCCTGCACGCGGCACTCGACCGTGCAGACCTGGCCACAGGACTCACAGAACTCCGCGCCGCGCGCCGTCGGACGGTGCTGCCGCAACCTGGCGAACATGATCACTCCTTGTCTAGACGGCCGTCGAATCAGCCGGTCTGGCGAAAGCTTGCACCCTGATTTGACATCTGTCAACCTAGAGGCATGTCGAAGCAACATGTCCTGGATGATCAGGTCGAGCAGTTCGTCTGCTGCCCACCCATCACCGAGGAGTCACTGGACCCCGACGAGGCGGTAGACCTCGCACGTATGTTCAAGGCTCTGGGCGATCCCGTCCGGCTCCGGTTGCTCTCCCGGATCACCTCGGCACCCGACGGCGAGATCTGCGTCTGCGACATCACCGGTGGCACCTTCGATGTCTCGGGCCCCACCGTCTCCCACCACCTCCGGGTGCTGCGCGAGGCCGGCCTCATCCAGGGCGAACGCCGCGCCACCTGGGTCTACTACCGACCCGTGAGGTCGAGCCTGCGGCAACTCGCCGCCCTGCTCACGGTCTCGGAAGGGTCCATGGCGACCTGAGTTGTTCTGAGCGAGAGCCGGCGCCGGTCATGGCCCGCTGCTGTTCGCGGAAAGCCAGCCACAGGCAACTGGAACGGTCGGTGTCCAGCCCCACCCGGGGAGTCCTGGTCGGGCCGGTCACCGGGCTGCTGTTCGGACTGCCCGAGGGATCCGTTCTGGGCCCCAGCTACGGGCTCGCCTACGCCGTGAAGTTCGGTCTCACCGCGCATGCGGGGATGGTCCCGGGAGCCCGCGCCGATCTTGGTGTTGTTGCTGTTATTCCTGGGAATTCACTGCAACAGGACCAAGATCGGCGCTGGGTTGGCCGTGCATGATGTCGGCGAGCAGTTGGTAGGAGTGAACCCTGTCGTCCAGGCCGCGCACCGTGGTCAGAGCCATGAGTTCGTCGGCACCGGTCCGGTCGAGCAGGTCGGTCACCCTACGCCGCGCCGTGTCGGGCCCGCCGACGATCTGGGTACCGATCCGCTGGTCGACCACCTCGGCCTCGAACTCGGAGAACCGGTACGCCGCCGCCTGCTCCTCGGTGGTGTGTAGCCCGGGTCGACCACCCAGCACGTGCACGATGCTCATCTTGGCGGGCCCGGCCAGCCAGTCAGCGCGTTCGTCGGTGTCGGCGACCACCACGAACGCCGCCACCATGGTGTACGGCCGTTCGAGTGCCCCGGAGGGGGTGAATGTCTCCCGGTAGGCCGCCAGCGCCGGCACCGTGGTGTCGGCGCCCAGGTGGTGGGCGAACGCGAACGGCAACCCGAGTGACCCGGCCAGCCGCGCGCTGGCCATGCTGGAACCCAGCAGCCACACCGTCGGCGGGGTCTCGGCAACCGGCATCGCCACGATCCGGGGACCACCGACCGGGCCGTCGCCCAGGTAGCTCAGCGTTTCCCGGATCTGCGTCTCGAACCCCTCCCCGGACTGGGAGGTGGCCACCCGGCGCAGCGCCTGGGCGGTCATCGGGTCGGTGCCCGGGGCGCGCCCCAACCCCAGGTCCACCCGATCGGGGTACAGCACCGCCAACGTGGTGAACTGCTCGGCGGCCACCAGCGGTGGATGGTTGGGCAGCATCACCCCGCCGGCACCGACCCGCAGCGTCGTGGTGATGGCGGCCACGTGCGCCGCCATCACCGCCGGTGTGGACACCCCGACGCCGGGAATGTTGTGGTGTTCGGCGAACCAGTGCCGCCGATATCCGAGCTGTTCCGCCCGCCGGGCCAGTTCTATCGAGTTCCGCACGGCCTGGCTCGGCGTCATGCCGTCGAATATCGGCACGATGTCCAGAACGGACAGTGGCACGGCGCGTCGTTCACCCACCCGAAAAACTCCTAAGACAGTCCGAATGCGTAGAAGGTTGTGCTCGGGGTCCCCACGCCGAATCGGCTGTACCCGTTGCCCCAGTAGACCCTACCGTCGACCACGGCAGGTCCGGCAATTGACGAACCCTGTCCGGTGAAACTCCACAGCACCGCGCCGGTGGCTGCGTCCACCGCGTACATCCGGCCACTCATCGACCCGGCGTAGAGCACACCGTTGGCGGCGGTGAGCGCGGCCTTGTCCAGTGCCCCGGTCGGGTCGGGAATCTGCCAGATGATCCGCCCGGTCGCCGGGTCGAGCGCGGCCAGCGAACCAAAGTCGATGGTGCGCCCGTCCGGCAGCGTGTAGGGCGTGTGGTCGTCGTCGGCCTCGGCGACGTAGATCCGCCGGCCGTCGGTGGCCGTGCCCCACTGGATGCCGCCCTGGAGTCCCCCGGGGGCCGGTGCGGCGCTCCACACGATGCGGCCGGTTCGCGCGTCCAGCGCCCAGTACACCCCGCTCTTCTCCCCGGCGCCGACGAGGGTCCGTGAACCGCCGTGGCCGTCGGGCACGGTGAACAGTTGGGTTCCCGAACCGAACCCGAAGTCCGGTCCGTGGCTGGGTGGGCAGTGCACCGGCGGCTGGCCGGCCAGGCAGGCCGCGTTCCAGTCGTCGAACCGCACCGGTCCGGTGGCCCACCTGATCCGACCGGTGTGCAGGTCCAGCGCGAGGATGGAGTCGACGTGGTCGTCGGGTGACAGGCACGCCGAGGGTGCCCCGCCGGCCAACTGGCAGTCCTTGGCCGTCCCGGGCACCGTGTAGTTGTTCCCGGTGTTGATGTAGAGGGTGCCGCTGGCCGGGTCGATCGACGGTGTGCTGCTCCACACCGCCGCGCCGCTGTAGCCGCCGGGCACGCCGCCGTTGTCGGGCACGGTGTAGGAGTGCCACAGCACCCTGCCGGTGCTGGCCCGTACCGCGACCACGCCGCCGCGGAAGGTGCAGCACGGGTAGTCGGGCTGGGTGGCCATCGCCTCCTCCTTGGAGGAGACCCCCTGGTACACCACCCCGCCGAACACGATCGGCGAACTGGTGATGCTGGCCGCGAAGTGGCTGTCCACCACGGTGTCCCAGCGCAACGCGCCGGTGCGGGCGTCTATCGCGAGCAGGTGCGCCCCGCGCCCACCGGACACCGGGGTGGAGGTGTCGTTCATGTTTCCGACGTAGACGGTGTCGCCGACCACGGTGGGGCTGGTGCGGGAGATGCTGCCGGGTATGCCGTCGTACTCGGAGATCCGGTGTGACCAGAGGGTGCGGCCGGTCCGGGCGTCGAGTTTGGTGAGGAAACCGCCCCAGTCGGTCAGGTACACGGCCCCGCCGACCACCGCCGGGGTGGACGACACGTCACCGTGGGTCTGCGCGGTCCACACCGGAGCCAGCCGGGCGGCGTTGGCCGGTGAGATGGTCCGCTCGAACGGGTTGGACCGGGTGTTGGCCAGGTTCTGCCCGCCCACGGCCCACTGGCCGGCTGGTCCGTGGCCACCCGCGCCCACGCTGGTGACGGTGGCGGTCGGGACGGCGAGC
>DATCWR010000156.1:0-3850 GCA_036566245.1 Mycobacteriales bacterium
GTGACGGTTCGTTCTGCGGTGTTGACCGGTTCGGCTGCGCCGCTGGTGGTCCGGGATGTGCTGTTACCCGACCCCGGCCCCGGGCAGGGGCGGGTGCGGCTGGCCGCCGCCGGCGTCTGTCACTCGGACCTGTCACTGGCCAACGGGACGCTGAAGCAACCCGTGCCGGCCGTGCTCGGGCACGAGGGCAGCGGCACGGTGGAGACGGTCGGTCCCGACGTCGACTCGGTGGCACCTGGCGACCGGGTGTTGCTGAACTGGGCGCCCGCCTGCCGGTCCTGCTGGTTCTGCCAACACGGTGAACCCCACCTGTGCGAGCACGCCGCCGACGGTGCCGCCGCCCCCTACGCCGAACTGACCGACGGCACCCCGCTGTACCCGGGGTTGGGTACGGCGACCTTCGCCGAACAGACCGTCGTGCCGGCCAACGCGCTCATCCCGTTGCCCGCCGACGTGGGCCTGCACCAGGCGGCGGTCCTCGGCTGCGCGGTACTCACCGGGGTCGGCGCGGTACTCAACAGCGCCCGGGTCGCCCGGGGCGAGTCGGTGTGCGTGATCGGTCTGGGCGGGGTCGGCCTGTCGGTGGTGCAGGGCGCCCGACTGGCCGGGGCGGACCCGATCATCGCGGTGGACGTGAGCGAGGACAAGGAGACCCTCGCCCGCGCGCTGGGTGCGACCGACTTTCTGGTCTCCACCCCGGAACTGTCCCGTGCGGTGCGGAACCTGACCGGTGGACGTGGCGTGGACCACGCCTTCGAGGTGGTGGGCCGGGCCAGCACCATCCGGCAGGCCTGGGGCCTGACCCGCCGCGGCGGTCGGACCACGGTGGTCGGGGTGGGCGGCCGGGACGACCAGGCGTCGTTCTCCGCGCTGGAACTGTTCTACTTCGCCCGTACCCTGACCGGCTGCGTGTTCGGGTCCTGTGACCCGGCCGCCGACGTGCCACGACTGCTCGAACACGTTCGGGCCGGCGAGTTGGACCTGGCCGGCCTGGTCACCGACGAGATCGACCTGGCCGACGTGCCGGCGGCCTTCGGGCGGATGCTCGCTGGTCAGGGCGGTCGGTCCCTGATCCGGTTCGGGTCCGACTCCACGTCCTGACCGACGTCGCCGACCACATCGCCCACGACCGGGGTGGTGTGCGGGGTAGGTGGGAGGGAGGCCCGCCGCGCCCACCTGCATCAGCGTCAGAATGGGTTGTCGGGTTTGTTCGGTGAACGGAGTGATCATGACGATGCGGGCGACCTGGAACGGTGCGGTACTGGCCGAGAGTGACGACACCGTGGTGGTGGAGGGCAACCACTACTTTCCGGCCGAGTCGCTGAGCCGGGAGTTCTTCACCGACAGTCCCACCCACACGGTGTGCCCGTGGAAGGGCACGGCCAGCTACTACACCGTGGTGGTGGGTCAGGTGCGCAACGACGACGCGGCCTGGTACTACCCCGATCCCAAGCCGGCCGCCGACCAGATCCGCGACCGGGTGGCGTTCTGGCACGGTGTGGAGGTCGCCGCCACGTCGGACTGACCGGGCGGGTGCGGGAGCCCGACCGATCCGCGATCATCAACCCCTACCGCGACCGAAGGGGATTTCCATGATCGCCCGAATGGGCACTGTCGTGCTCGACTGTCCGGACCCGCGCGCGCTCGCCGACTTCTACGCCGAGGTGACCGGATGGCAGGTGACCGAGTCGGACGACGAGTGGGTCGGGTTGGGCGACGGCGGTCAGGTCGACCTGGCGTTCCAGCGGGTCGAGGAGTACCACCCGCCGCGGTGGCCGGATCCGGCGTACCCGCAGCAGTTCCACCTGGACCTCTACGTCGACGACCTGGACGCGGCCGAGGAGCGGGTGTTGGCCCTGGGGGCCACCCGGCTGGGAGGTCCGGAACGACCGGGAAGTTTCCGGGTCTACGCCGACCCGGTCGGGCACCCGTTCTGCCTGTGTAGGAGCTGATCGTCGAGAAGGGTGGCCGCCGGTGGGCCCGGACTCCGCGCCCACCGACCCTACCCGGGTCGTGCGGTGTCGGATGGGCGACGTGGGGGCGACCCGACGTACCGTCACCAGCATGATGTACGAGCGGATCACGGTGGACCCGAACCGGATGGGTGGCCTGCCCTCCTCGGGGACACCCGGGTCACGGTGAGTGCCGTGCTTGGGCACCTCGCCCCCGGGCGCGATGTGGACGAGGTCCTGGCGGACCACCCGTATCTGGAGCGGAAGGACATCCTTGCCGCGCTCGAGTTCGCGGCCGCCGCGGTGCAGGAGCGTGAACTTCCTCTTGCGCGGTCGGGATGAGGCTCCCCGCTGTTCGAACACGCGACCGCGGGTCCGTGACATGGCCGTCTGGTCAGGACTCCTGTGGCGGCTGCTGGGGGGTCGGGGTCAGGTGGGCCAGGCAGAGCGACGGTTCGACGAACGGGTCGAGCCGTTCGGTGGTCAGCGGCGCCCGCAACTCGGCCAGCACACCCTGCATCAGGCCCAGGTGCAGTCCGCAGACGATGTCCTGGTGGTTCTCCGCGACCTCACGGAACGGGCAGTGGTGCAACCGGACCTGACGGTCCTCCTCGTCCCCGGCCACCTCCGGGGCGAAGCCGACCTCGCGGAGCACCTCCACGAGTTCGCGCAGCGAGTCGTCCACGTCGGTGCGTCGGGACGGAGCCGGGCGGTCGGTGAGGAATCGACCCCACTGCCGCCCGGCGTCGGTGGCGACCTCGACGGCTTCGGGTAGCGCCCCGGCGACCACACTGGTCAGCATCTCGGCGAGTAGCCGGTAACTGCGTCGTCCCTCGCCGCCGTCCACCGGCAGGGGCGTGTAGACCATGCGCGGTCGGCCCGGTTCGGCGCGTTCCTCGGCGGCCCGCTCGGCCAGGCCGGCGTCGACCAGCCCGTCCAGGTGGAAGCGGGCGGTGTTCGGGTGCAGTCCGGTCTGCTTGGCGACGTCACGCACCCCGAGTGGTGTGCCGGCCTCGCGGAGCAGCTCCAGAACCCGGGTCCGCGTCTCGCCCAGTGGAGACACTGGCTCGGGATCGAGGAAAGCCCGGGTCTGGGAGTGCATGCCGTCTATTTTACCCGCACGCGATAGTAGAAACTAGCCACAACGTTGTACCGCCCAAGATTCTCACGCCTGTGGTGGCAGTCCGGTCACCAACTCGGTGTCCACTCCGAGTGGACCGCACTTGGCCGCTCCACCCGGGGAGCCCAGCGGGGCGTCCCGACCGGGCAGCGGTTCGGTGAAGAACCGGGCGTTGTCCTCGGCGTAGATCCGCCACTGCTCGGGCAGGTCGTCCTCGTAGTAGATCGCCTCCACCGGGCACACCGGTTCGCACGCGCCACAGTCCACGCACTCGTCCGGGTGGATGTACAGGCTCCGCCCACCCTCGTAGATGCAGTCGACGGGGCACTCCTCCACGCAGGCCCGGTCCATCACGTCGACGCAGGGCTGACCGATCACGTAGGTCATCGGGCACCGCCCACGGTCGCCGCGGTCCGTCCGATCCGGACCTTCCACACGTCGGGGCCGGCCTGGACGTAGTCCCAACTGAACCGGCCGGTGTACTCGGCGTCGAACTGGTACCGCAGGCCCCTGGGATCGTGGTCGTTGACCAGGACGAAGGAGCCGCCCGGGGAGAGCGAGCCGAACACCGAGAAGATCCGGGTGTGCCGCGCCGCGTGCGGCAGCGCCCGCACGTCCAGTTCGGCACCGTCAGGTACCTCGCCACCGATCTCGAACCCGGCCGGGCTCACCTCACCGGCACACGCGCAGCCACCGCCGTGGCCGTGGTCGTCGCCGCAACCACAGCCCCCACCGCCGTGGCCGTGGTCGTCGCCACATCCGCAACCGCCACCGCCGC
>DATCWR010000165.1:0-6858 GCA_036566245.1 Mycobacteriales bacterium
GACCCCCGCTCTGGTCTACCGCCACGCGGCGGCGGACGGTGAGCCCCGAACGAGTGAACCGGGCCGTCGACTTACCGGGCACCGGCCGGAAAGTCGACACCGAGGACGCTTGCCATCCGCGGCCTGACCGGGTACACGGCCCCACCGCCGGAACCGGTCCGGTGTCGCCGGTCTCGACACCCGAACCGGCCTCTGCCAGGGACGTTGCACAGCCCGAGATGACGTCCATGGCAGGGAGGAAGCAGTGACCCACCGGTACCGTTCCCGCAGCGACCGCCACCGACCGCCCCGCGACGCGGCCCGCCCGCGCTTCGACCTCCGATCCGGGTCCTGGGTCGACCCGGACGACGACGACCCGACGGGTCCGACAGACCCGACCGGCCCCACGAGCCCCACCGACCCAGACGACCGCACCAGGCCGGACGTGGCCGAACCGCTCAGCCCGGACACCTGGCCGGAGGTGATCCGGTGCGCCCGCCCGCCGGACGGCGACCCGGCCGGTCCGGCTGGCTGGACCAGCACCGGGCAGTGGGCATGACCGGGTTCGATCTGGTCGGCTGGCGGTCAGCCTGTGATCGCAACCGCGCCCTGGCCACCGCCGAGCAGGTGCGACAGGTGTTCGACGCCGCTCTCGCGGCCACACGAGCCGATGACGTCAACCCGCTGCACCGGGACCTGGCCGCGATCAGCGCGGGACTGGTCGCGGTGTTGGACCTGCACGCCTGCCAACCAGGGCCGGTCGGCGTGTGCCGAGCCCCGGCGGGTGTCGGCCTACCACGCTGCCGGGCCTGTTCGACCCGGTTCCGCCCGGTCGGCTGGCCGTGCGCGACCCGCCGGGTCATCAGCCGCGCCCTGGACGCCTGGCACGCACCACCCTGACCACCCGGCGGGCGCCCGGCGGCGGCGTGCGTCCTCAACCGATACGCCACGGTATCAGCGGTGGTATCATTGTGATATGCCGATGACACTACGACTGACTGATGAGGAGTCAGAGGCGCTCCGTCAGCGCGCCCGACGGGAACACCGCTCGATGCAGGACGTCGCGCGTCAGGCGATCCGTGAGTACGTCGAACAACACAGCCGCGCCGACCTCCTCGACCAGGTCCTCGACGAGGAGATCCCCCGATACGCCGAAGCTCTGCGACGGCTGGGTGAATGATCTATCTCACGCTGCCCGAACTACTCCATATCGCCGAACGAGCCCTCGGGATCGAGGTCTCGATCCGTGACGTGGGCCTCCTCGAATCGGCCCTCACACGCCCCCCGGCTACCGCCTTCGGCCACGATGCCTATCCCACACTCGATGAAAAGGCAGCCGCACTGCTGCATTCCCTGGTCCGAAACCACGCGCTCGTCGACGGCAACAAGAGACTCGGCTTGGCCGGCGTGATTGCCTTCTACGGCGTCAACGGTCGACGCCTCACCCTGACCAACGAGGCTGCATACAAACTCGTCACCGCGGTGGCCTCTGGCATGCTCGACACGGTCCCCGACATCGCTCGCATACTTCGAGGCGCCACCGCAACCCGCGCCTGAGGGAGCACTCCTGGCGCTCCCTCAGGAACGAGTGGGCGGTGTTTCAGTTGACCTCGGTCAGGGCGCCGGTGGTGACGTCGAAGACGAAGCCGCGGATCGCGTCGGTGTGCGGGAGCAGCGGGTCGGCCTTCAACCGGGCGATGGACTGACGCACGTCACCGGCTATGTCGGCGAACGCCTCGGCGGCCCAGTCCGGCCGGATACCGGTCTCCCGCTCGATGTCGTCGGCGAACTGCGAGTCGGTGAAGGAGGTCATCCCGCAGCCGGAGTGGTGGATCAGCACGATCTCGGTGGTGCCCAGCAACCGCTGGCTGATCACCAGGCTGCGCCGCACGTCGGCGGTGACCACCCCGCCGGCGTTCCGGATTACGTGCGCGTCACCCTCGGCCAGGCCGAGGATGGCGTACGGGTTCACCCGGGCGTCCATACACGTCACCACCGCCACCCCGGTGGCCGGAGGCGCGGACAGACCTCGGTCGGTGAACCCGGTCGCATACTGTTCGGCGTTGGCAAGCAACTTCTCGGTGGCACTCATGGATGATCCTCCTCGGTCGGGGGGCATAGCCGACATACGAGTATCCCGGTCGGATCAGTCGACGCCGAGGGCGGTGTTCCATCGGCGGACCAGTTCGGCCCCGCCGGCAACGTTCGGAGCACTACCGAACACGTACCGGTCCGGCCGGACCAGCACCACACCCCGACCGTGCTCGCCGAACCAACGGGCGTAGAAACCGTCCGGATCACCCAGTCGGGCGACGTTCACCTCGGTGACGCCCGCGGGTACCGCCACGACCAGGTCGCCGGTTGCGACCAGGTCGCCGTGGGCGACCCGGTTGCCGTGGGCGACCAACAGTGGCCCGGACGCGACCACGTCGTCGAACCGCCGCCGGTCCGGTCCGACCAGGCCCTGTGGGAACGGCTGGCCGGCCAACGGGTCACCCGCCAGGGTCAACCCCTCGCCCAGCCCCGGCTGCGGTGGTGGCTGCACCGACTGCGCCCCACCGGCCCGGGCGGCCAACATGCCGGCGTCCCGGGTGGCCGCCGCATCCGGGTCCAGCACGCAGATCACCCGGCCCAGTTCCACCGACACGGTCATCGCGATGCGCAGGTGCGCCAGTCGCTCGGACGGATAGCTGTCCAGGATCCGCGCGTCGGCCCGCCCGGTCAGCACCAGGTCCAGCTTCCAGGCCAGGTTGGCCACATCACGCACCCCGGCGGCCAGCCCCTGTCCGGCGAACGGGGGCATCTGGTGTGCCGCGTCGCCGGCGATGAGCACCCGCCCCTGGCGCCACCGGTCCGCCCACAGCGCGCGGAAGGTGTAGACGGCGTACCGCTGGAGCACCGCGTTGTCCGGCGTGACGCCCCAGGGGGCCAACAGCGCCCACACCGTGTCCGTCCGCTCCAGTTCCTCGCGGCTCTCCCCCGGGCGGCGCATGAACTCGAAGCGCCGGCGGCCCGGCCCGGCGGGCACCACGGTGGTGGGCCGGGCCGGATCTCAGACCTGGAGAGCGGGCGGATCCCACACCCGCGGATGGCGTGGCAGCACGTCGACCACGAGCCAGTCGTGGGTGAAGCCCAGATCGGTCACCGTGGCGTCCAGGTGAGCCCGCACCAGGCTGTTCGCACCGTCGCAGCCGAGCACGTATCGGGCCCGGGTGGTGTCGGCCGACCCGGGCGGCCCCACCGACACCGCGACATGGTCGCCCGCGTCACGCAGAGCCGTCACCTCGGTGCCGCGACGCACCCGCACGCTCGGCAGCCTGCGGACGGCCCGGTCGAGCACCGCCTCCAGCTCCGGTTGGCTGAACATGTTGCTGGCCGGGAAGCCATGGAGCCCCAACCCGGTCAGGTCGAAACTCAGCAGGGTCTGTCCGCGCGCGTCACGCCACTCGTAGGTGATCGGGGCGTCCATGATCGCGGCGACCTCGTCGGCCAGGCCGGCGCCCTGCAACACCCGCAGCACCTCGTCGTCCACGTGCACGGCCCGGGGTAGCGGGAACGCCTCGGTGCGCCGCTCGAACACCTCCACCCGGTGACCCAGCCGACCGAGCAGCAGCGCGGCGAGTTGGCCGACCGGCCCGTATCCCACGATCACCACGTCAACCTCGCGCACGGCCTCATCGTGCCCGATCCACCCGACCCTGGCGGTGGGCTCGGAGGAGGGTGACCGGCGAGTTTCACAGCCCGAGGCAGGCTTCGCCTCGGCGAGGTACCGCAACCAACCGGCTAGGGTTGGCAGCCATGCTGCCGGTGGACGCCAGAGAAGTGTTCGAACGGGTGCGGGAGTCGCGGGAGCTACGCACCGCGCCGGTGATCCTGGAACTGGATCTCACCGAGGACGTGGTGGAGGCACCCCCGCACGACCCTGTCTCGGCGATCCTGGCCCGGCGCCGGCCGGTACTGCGTGACCTGGTTGCCACCCTGCGCCGCGCCGGCACCGACCCACGGGTTCGTGGACTGGTGGCCAAGGTGGGCAGCGGCGGGATCGGACTGGCCCGGGTGCAGGAGATCCGGGACGCGGTGATCGCGTTCCGGCGGTCTGGCAAACCAGCGGTGGCCTGGGCGGAGACGTTCGGCGAGTTCGGACCCGGCACGGTGACCTACTACCTGGCCACCGCGTTCGGCGAGATCTGGCTCCAACCCTCCGGCGATCTTGGTCTGACCGGGGTGGCCAGCGAGGTGTCGTTCCTGCGCGGCGCCCTCGACAAGGCAGGCGTCACCCCGCAGATCGCCCAACGACACGAGTACAAGAACGCGGCGAACCGGTTCACCGAGCACGACTTCACCCCGGCACACCGCGAGGCCGCCGAACGACTCGTCACCTCGGTGTGGGAGCAGGTCGTGGCCGGGGTCGCCGAGGCCCGCGGGTTGGACCCGCAGGTGGTCCGAGCCACGGCCGAGCGTGGGCCACTTGGCGGCGAGCAGGCGGTCGAGGCGGGCCTGATCGACCGACTCGGGTACCGCGACGAGGTGTACGACGCCATCCGAGACCAGGTCGGGCCGGACACCAGGCTCCTCTACCTGTCCCGGTACCACGCCCCCGGCACCGAACGTGCCCGCCGGCTGAGCACACCGAGCCGGCCGGTCGTGGCGCTGATCCACGGCACGGGCCAGATCCGGCAGGGACGCAGCGGGCGCGGTCCGACCGGCACCTGGATGGGGTCGGACACCATCTGCGCCACCATCCGATCTGCTGTGCGGGACGAGCGGGTCAGGGCGATCGTGTTCCGGGTTGACAGCCCCGGCGGCTCCTACGTGGCCTCCGACTCGGTGTGGCGGGAGGTGGTGCTCGCCCGCCGTGCCGGCACGCCCGTGGTGGTGTCCATGGGTGATGTCGCCGGGTCGGGCGGCTACTTCGTGTCGATGGCCGCGGACGCGATCGTCGCCCAACCGGGAACGCTGACCGGTTCGATCGGGGTCTTCGCCGGCAAGCCCGTGTTGCGCGGTCTACTGGAACGTTTCGGCGTGGAACGCGCCACGGTGGCCACCGGCGACCACGCCGACATGTTCAGTACCGGACGGCCGTTCACCGACCAGGAGTGGGCGCTGATCAACGGCTGGTTGGACCGGGTTTACGACGACTTCACGGCAAAGGTCGCCGAGGGGCGGGGCATGACCCGCGAGCAGGTGCACGAGGTGGCCCGTGGACGGGTCTGGACCGGCGCGGACGCGGTGGACCGCGGACTGGTCGACGAGTTGGGCGGACTGAACCGGGCGATCGAACTGGCCTGCGACCGGGCCGACCTGCCGGCCGGACGCGAGCCCAGGATCCGGGTGCTGCCCCGGTTCTCCCCGCTCGACCGGATGCTGCCGCCGCAGTCCAGTGAGGACCCTGGCGCGGCCGTCGCCCGGGTCAGAATGCCCGACTGGGGACCGGTCTCCGGGTTGGCCGCCCGGTTGGGGCTGGCCGAGGCCGGACCTCTGGTGATGCCGGCCGGGTTCATCCCACACGGGTGACCGGCGGCTCCAGGACCTCCTGAGGACCTCCTGAGGACCTCCTGAACCGTCCCGAATCCCCCAGGACCACCCCGGGCACGCCTGCCGGCTCGGCGGGCCGGATACCTTCTGTCCGGATTCACAACGACAGTGAGTTGGAGGAAATCCATGCGTGTGACCGATTCGGTAGCGCTCGTCACCGGCGGGGCGTCTGGCCTCGGCCTGGCCACCGCGCGACGACTGGTGGACCAGGGCGCATCCGTCGTGCTGCTGGACCTGCCCTCGTCGCCCGGCGAGAAGGCCGCCGCGGAACTGGGTGAACGCGCCGTGTTCGCACCGGGTGACGTCACCGCAGAAGGCGACGTGGCCTCGGCGCTGGACACCGCCTCCGGCCTGGGTGAACTGCGGGTCCTGGTGAACTGCGCCGGCGTGGGCACCCCCGGCCGGGTCCTCGGCAAGAACGGTCCGCTGCCGCTGGCGGAGTTCACCCGGGTGGTGACGGTCAACCTGATCGGCACGTTCAACGTGGTGCGTCTGGCCACCGAACGGATGGCCGTGAACGAACCACGGGACGGCGACCGGGGCGTTGTGGTGTGCACGGCGTCGGTTGCCGCGTTCGACGGGCAGATCGGCCAGGCGGCCTACTCTGCGTCCAAGGGCGGCGTGGTCGGGATGACGCTGCCCCTCGCCCGTGACCTGGCCAGCCGGCAGATCCGGGTCATGACCATCGCTCCGGGGATCTTCCAGACGCCCATGTTGGCTGGTCTGCCGGCCGAGGCGCAGGCTTCGCTGGGCACCCAGGTGCCGCACCCGAGCAGGCTCGGCCAGCCGGCGGAGTACGCGGCGCTGGTCGCCCACATCATCGACAACCCGATGCTCAACGGGGAGACCATCCGTCTCGACGGTGCGATCCGGATGGCTCCCCGCTGAGCCTTCGGGTACCCCTCACCGACCCTCTGTCAGACAGTTCGACAGCGGGCCCGCGACCAGACCAGTCCGGCCCCGCCCGGTGCGGCCGGTGCTGCCGGCACACCGAGCCGGTCTGATCTGCTTTGGCGCGCCCGTGTCGTGATCAGTGACACAGGCGTGCCGATCTCCGCCGGATCAGTCCGTCGGAGTGTGCTTCCGCCTTCTTCCCGCCACGGTGGCGACTCCACCGGCCAGCAACATCAGCAGGGCCGGGGGGAGCAGGTCCTCGACGTCGGTTCCCGTGTAGGCGAGGGATCCCTTGCCGTGGTGGTGATGCACCGGCGACACGTGCCCTCCGCCTCCACCGGTCGGCGGCTGCACCGGCGGCGGTGGGAGCACCGGCGGCGGTGGCGTCACCGGAGGCGGTGGCGGAGGCGGCGTCACCGGAGGCGGTGGCGGAGGCGGTGGTGGCGGGGG
>DATCWR010000179.1:0-6064 GCA_036566245.1 Mycobacteriales bacterium
CAGCGCCCCTGGTTCACCGGCCGGTCAGCCGTGTCGCGGCCAGTCCGGCCAGTCCGGCCACCGCGGCGCCGGCCGCACCGAGCAGACCGTGGTGCTGGGACGCCCACAACTGGGCGCTGCGGAAGGTCGACCGGTCGTCGAACGAGCCGTGGGTACCGAAGTCGTGCCCGGTTGCGCCGTCAGCCGGTTCCCACAGGTTCGCCGGCTGGTCGGCCGACCTGGGCTGGTCGGTCTGTTGGGACGCGAACGCCGTCCTGGCCAGGTACCGGTCCAGTAGGCCGGGGGCCACCGCGTTGACCAGGAGTGTCCCGGCGGTGCTGCCACCGACCCAGTACTCCCGTCGACGTGGATGGTCTGCCGCGTACACCACCGCGCGGGCGGCCAGCTCGGGTTGGTAGATGGGCGGGACCGGCTGGGCGTGGTGCGGAAGTCGGGACAGCACCCAGTCGAACTGCGGGGTGTTCACCGCCGGCATCTGCACCATGGTCACCCGCACCTGACTCCGGTCGTGCAGCAGTTCACACCGGAGCGCCTCGTGGAAGCCCTGGATGGCGTGCTTGGCGCCGCAGTAGGCCGACTGGAGCGGGATGCCGCGGTAGGCCAGAGCCGAGCCGACCTGGACGATGACGCCACGGTCACGCGGCTGCATCCGGCGTAGCGCCGCCCTGGTCGCGTAGACGTAACCGAGGTAGGTGACCTCGGTCACCCGCCGGAACTCCTCGGGGCGGATCTCTGAGAACCGGGCGAACACCGAGGTGAACGCGGTGTTCACCCACACGTCGATCGGGCCCAGCTCGGCCTCCACCCGCTGGGCGGCCGCTTCCACCGCCTCGGCGTCGCTGACATCGACCTCGACGGGTAGGGCCAGGCCACCACGGTCGGTCACCTCCTGGGCCGCGCCGGCCAGGCCCTTCTCGCCGCGCGCCAGAAGTGCGATGTGGGCTCCACGACGAGCGAAGGCGTGTGCGGTCGCCCGGCCGATCCCTCCGCTGGAACCGGTCACCACCACGACCTGCGGCCTGCTGTTCACGCCGGGTTCCTCCGGGTCACGTGACGTCACCCGCGACACCGGGTGCGAATACCAGACGATCCATTCCACGGTGTCTGCCGACTGCCTCGTCGGCTCTGGGGGTTGGGGCGACCACGGAGGGTTTCCTACCCGCCTGCATTCGGTGACACACCCGCCGACCAGACACGACATCCGCAGAAGACAACGACCCCGCACCGGAGTGGCCGGTGCGGGGTCGGAGATCTGGGTCGACGCACGGGTCGCCTCTCGGCGAAAGGCTCCACGCGGCTCCAGCCGGACGGTATTCCGCGGGGGCGATGGGTGCGGCCCGGGGGACACCGCACGCCGACTGTTCTGTACAACCCACCGGCGTACCGGGTTGTTCCTGACCGGGCGTGCCCGTCGGGATGGAGTACACCGGGTGGTCGGGGTCCAACGGCCCTGTCCGGGCCGGCCGGAGAACCGTCATGGTCGGAGTGGTCCTGTGCAGGTCCCACTCCCCAACCGACCTGGTCGTCAACACTGTGCAACAGTTCGAAAAGGACAGTCAATGCCCGAGATCAGCGCGGTTCGACCGTAACCTTTGACGTGATGGACGCGTCGTGGGAAGAGCGTCTGGCCAGGACGTTCGTACAGTTGGCTGACACCCTGGTCAGCGGGTTCGACCTGCCCGAGTTCCTGCGCCTCCTGGCCTGTCGAAGTCGGGAGCTACTCGACGTGACCGCGGTCGAACTGATGGTCGCCGGTCCGCACGGTGAACTTCATCTGGTCGGAGACTCGGCCACCGGCGCACTCCCCTTCGAGGCGTCGCAACCAGACGGTCTCCGGGACGGCCCTGGTCCGGAATGTCTGCGTACCGGACGCGAGGTTGTCGCCGTCGACCTGGCCACCGCGGCCCGACGGTGGCCACACTTCGTCGAGGTTGCTGTCGCGGTCGGATATCGCTGTGTGCACACGCTACCGATGAGGTTGCGCGACGAGGTCATCGGCGCCGCCACCCTGCTCCACAACCGCCCCGGACCGGTGGAGGAGCCGAGACTACGGGTAGGACAGTCGCTTGTGGATGTCGCGACCATCGGGATACTCCAACAGCGCACCATCGCCCACGATCGCAGGTTGGCGGGGCAGTTGCACAACGCGCTGACCAGCAGGGTGCCGATCGAACAGGCCAAGGGAGTGCTGTCCGAGCGGCTGGGCGTCGGTGTGGACGAGGCATTCGCTGTGCTGCGCGGACACGCCCGCAACCACAACCGTCGACTCACCGAGGTGGCCCGTCGGGTCGTGGACGGTCTGGAGAACCTGGTCACCCCGGTGCCGAACCCCCGGCCCGGTCCGCCGGATGGTCCGCCGGGTGGTCCACAGTGCGGTCCGCCCGGCACCTGTCCCGACGATGCGTTCCTCGAACGTTCCGCCGACCCACCGGCGACGGTGCCGGATCGCTGACACGTCGACCATCGTTGGAGTTTGACCCGTTAGACCGAGATTATTAGTTTTCGAGTCTTTTCATGCTGGTTGGTAGAGGGCAGGCTGGTTACCTCGGATACCTCCTACCACGAAGGCGGTTCAGGGTGAAGGACAAGCACTTACGCAGGGTGGCGGTGCTGGGAGCGCTGGCGGTGGTCGGCAGCGTCGCTGTCGCTGTCGCCGGGGCGGGCCCGGCGAGCGCGAGTGGGCCCACGGCGAACGGGATCACCACCCGGCCAGCCGGACTGCCCCTGTCCACCGACTCGGTCCACCACAACACCACCGCGACACTGTTACGGAGCCACGCCGCCGGTCAGGCCGCCCCGTCGACGAACCGGATCTCGCCGAACCCGCTGCTCAAGGAGAGCCTGGCCGGCGAGGACGAGGACCGCGACGAGCCCGACCCCACCCTGTCGGCCCTGTGCCAGCAGTTGCTGGACAAGCCCACCCCCTACCACGATCCGGCTCCCAACGTGGACGTGATCAACAACGACGGGGTGCAGGCCACCGGTTCGCAGGCCGGGTGCAGCACGCCACAGAACGAGACCACGGTCGCGGTCAACCCGTTCAACCCGCGCAACATCGTCGCCGGTGCGAACGACTACCGGCTGGTCAGCCCACGCGAGGCCAGGAACGACGCGTCCAGCTTTGTCTACACCTCCCTCGACGGTGGGAAGACCTGGAAGAACGCGCCGGTACCCGGGCTGACCCCGCAGACCGGCGCCACCGGCGCACTGTTCGGCATGGACTCCTCGGGTGACCCGGTCGTCGCCTTCGGACCGCACAACACCGTGTACTACGTCAGCCTGGTGTTCAGCCGGTTGGCCTCGGGCAGCGGGATCGCGGTGAACACCTCACACGACGGTGGTCTGCACTGGGACGCGCCGGTGATCGTGCACACCGACGGGGTCAACCCGGACGGCACCCCGACCGACACGCCGATCTTCAACGACAAGCCGTGGATCGCGGCCGACCCGTTCAGCGGCCGGGTGTACGTGACCTGGACCAGCTTCCGGTTCGACGAGGTCACCGGCGCCTACATCGAGTCGCCGATCGTGATCTCCACTTCCGACGACTTCGGTCGGACCTGGTCGGCCCAGCGGCCGGTCGGCGGCACGCTGGACACATTCCAGAGCGGTATCACCCCGTTCGCCCAGGGATCCAACCCCAGGATCGCCCTCGATGGCACCCTGTACGTCGCCTACGAGACCTCGGTCTGCCAGACGGCGGCCTGTGACCAGCCGACCGACCACGATGCCACGGTGATCGCCCGCTCCCGGAACCACGGGCAGACCTTCCAGGTCACCGAGATCGCGCCGAACTTCGACTTCCCGTTCGATCCCGACTCCGGCGGTGGTCTGACCGGCGAGAACTTCCGGCTCAACAGCTTCCCGCAGTTGACCATCGATCCGTTCACCGGCCGCCTGTGGGTGACCTGGGCGGACGACCGTAACGGCACCTATGACGCCGACGGGCGATCGATCAGGACCAACGGCGACGCCATCGTGGCCTCCTCACGTGACGGCAGGCACTGGACGCTGGAGACGGTGGGCACCGGATCGGACGAGCTCTTCCCCGCGGTCGCCGCGCTGGCCGGACGGGTGGCCGTGTCCTTCGTGACCCGTGGGTTCGACCCGGACGGCATCGGGGTGGACCAGGCCTATGTGGTGGGCACCGGCGACCACGTGTCGGGCAGCGCGGTCAGGCGGATCACCACCCAGACCCAGGACCCCCGGGTGCAGTTCGTCAGTCAGGACCCGGACAGCGGCGAGATATTCCAGGGTGTGTTCATCGGCGACTACTCGGCGATGGCGGTCGGCCTGGACTTCCAGCTCCATCCGGTGTGGACTGACTTCCGCGGCAATCCAGCGACGAACACTCCGAACCAAGACGTCTACACGCAGAGCATCTCACTTCTCAACTGAACAGTAGTCACCTGACGTGGCGGCCCGGCCCGGTTCGACGGAGGATCGGCGCGAACACCGACCGATCCGGCCGAGCCGGCCGGGCCGACCACACGGCAGGAGACGGACATGGCTGGCAGGACCGCGGGCGGGAACGAGGCCGGCGGCGGGACCACCCCCGGCATCAACCTGCGGCTGGGCCGGCCCAGCGGCCGGTGGACCCTGTTCGCCGCGATCCTGGGTTCCAGCCTGGCACTGCTGGACTCCACCGTGGTCAACGTCGCCCTGCCCAGGTTGGGCGCCGAGCTGAACGCCACGGTTGCCGGTCTCCAGTGGACCGTCAACGGTTACACCCTGACCCTGGCCGCGCTCATCCTGCTGGGCGGGTCACTGGGCGACCGGTACGGGCGTCGCCGGGTGTTCGTCATCGGTGCGGGGTGGTTCGCGGTCGCGTCGCTGCTGTGCGGGGTGAGCCCCAGCATCAACACCCTGATCGGTGCCCGACTGCTCCAGGGCATGGGCGCGGCGCTGCTCACCCCGGGTTCGCTGGCACTCATCCAGGCGTCGTTCCATCCGGACGACCGGGGCGCCGCGGTGGGTGCGTGGTCAGGCCTGACCGGCGTCGCCGCCGCGGTGGGCCCGTTGCTGGGCGGGTGGCTGGTCGACGCCGCCGGGTGGCGCTGGGTCTTCTTCATCAACCCCCCACTGGCCCTGCTGGTCATGCTGGTGGCCAGCCGTCGGGTGCCGGAGAGCACCGCGCCCAACCCGGGCGGCAGCTTCGACCTGGGTGGCGCGCTGTTGGCCGTGGGCGGGTTGGCCGGGGTCACCTACGCCCTGATCGCGGCGCCCACCACCCGGTCGCCCGGCCCGGTGGTCGCCGGCGTGGCCGGGGTGGCCGCGCTGGTGGCGTTCGTCCTGGTGGAACGGCGGGTGGACAACCCGATGGTGCCGCTGGGCCTGTTCTCGTCCCGGCAGTTCAGTGCGGTCAACGGCGTGACCGTGTGGGTGTACGCGGCAAACGGCCTGCTGTTCTTCTTCGTCGTGTTGCAACTCCAGCTCGTGGCCGGGTACTCCCCGGTCGCCGCCGGGCTGTCGCTGCTGCCGATCACCCTGGCGTTGCTCGGTCTGTCCTCCCGGGCCGGTGCCCTCAGCCAGCGGATCGGAGCCCGGCTGCCGATGACCGCCGGCACCACCACCTGCGCGGTCGGGGTGCTGCTGCTGGCCCATGTCGGGACTGTGTCGTCCTATCCACGCAGTGTGCTGCCCGGCGCACTGGTGTTCGGGGTGGGTCTGGGCCTGACGGTCGCGCCACTCACCGCCGCCGTGTTGGCCGCGGTGGACACCGGGCACGCCGGGGTGGCCAGCGGCGTGAACAACGCGGTCGCGCGCGCGGCCGGCCTGCTGTCGTTGGCTGTTGTCCCGGCAGCAGTGGGGCTGACCGGTGCGGCCTACCGCGACCCGGTTCTGTTCAACCACGGATTCCGGCTTGCCATGTACGCCTGCGCCGGACTGATGGCGATGGGTGCGGTGCTGTCGTGGACCACGGTCAGTACCCGTCCCTGTGCCAGGCCGGCTGCGCGGTTCAGCTGCCCGGTCGACAGCCCGCACCTGGAACCGAACCGGCAGAACGAGTGATTCCAGGCCCTCGCCGAGGCCGAGCCCGGCTCGTGGGCCGCCCGCCGGCGCG
>DATCWR010000201.1:0-6610 GCA_036566245.1 Mycobacteriales bacterium
CGGCGGCGCGTTCCAGTTCGGCCACCGCGACCGGCAGGGCGGCCCGGGCTGCCGCGCCGACCGCGGCGTACTGGTTACGCAGCAGGTCGGTCGCCTTCACGCTGCACGGCAGGATCTCGCCATCCAGCAGCAACCAGCCGGTGCCCAGTTCCTCCCACAGTCCGGCCGTCCCGATCGCGGTACGCACCCGGTCCAGCAGCGCCTCGGTGAGTTCCTCGGCGAAGAACGGCCGACCCGTCCGGGTGAACACCGCACCGGTCGCCCCGCCCGGAACACCGAACCGGTCCCCGGCCACCCCGGCATCGCGGCAGACCAGCACCACCGCCCGGGAACCCATGTGCTTCTCCTCGCAGATCACCTGGTCCACCCCGTCGGTGCGGAACGCGGCGAAGGCCTCGTCCGGGTGTTCCAGCAGGTCGGCACGGGTGGAGGTGGCCACCGGCGCCATGGTGGGTGGCAGGTAGGCCAACCAACGCGGGTCCACCGCGAACCGGCTGATCACCTCCAGTGCCGCCGCCGCGTTCTCCTCGCGGACGGTGACCCGGCCGTGGTGCTGGGTCTCCACCACCCGCCGCCCCAGCACGTCGGTGATGTCCAGCACGTCCGGTTCCCGCCGCCCGGCCGCCTCGTCGGTCACACCGGTGAGGGACGGGTCGGTGGGAAACGGCCTGGTCGGCTGGTACCACACCCGCTCGGCGGGTACCGACACCAGCTCCCGCTCGGGATACCGCAAGGCGGAGAGCCGGCCGCCGAACACGCATCCGGTGTCCAGGCACAGAGTGTTGTTCACCCACTCGGGCGTCGGCACCGGGGTGTGTCCGTAGAGCACGGTCGCGCCGCCCCGGTACTCCTCGGCCCAGGGATAGCGGACCGGCAACCCGAACTCGTCGGTCTCGCCGGTGGTCTCCCCGTACAGCGCGAAGCTGCGTACCCGGCCCGAGGCCCGTCCGTGGTACGCCTCCTTGAGTCCGGCGTGGGCGACCACCAGCCGACCGCCGTCGAGTACCAGGTGGGACACCAGCCCGTAGCAGAAGTCGGCCACCTCGGCCCGGAACTCCGGTGTCTCCTGGTCGAGTTGGGCCAGTGACTCGGCCAGGCCATGGGTGACCTGGACGTTGCGTCCGCGCAGCGCCCGGACCAGCTTGTTCTCGTGGTTGCCGGGCACCGCCAGCGCGTCTCCGGCGGCGACCATGCCCATAGCGAGTCGCAGCACTCCCGGGGTGTCCGGCCCCCGGTCGACCAGGTCTCCGAGGAACACGACCTGGCGCCCGTCAGGGTGGTGTGCGCCGACCGGCCGGTACTGGTCATCCCGTCGGATCTGGTAACCCAGTTCGGTGAGCAGCCGTTCCAGTTCGGAACGGCAGCCGTGCACGTCGCCGATCACGTCGAACGGACCGGTGTGCTCACGCAGGTCGTTCAGCAGCGGTTCGAGGGACACCCGAGCCGCGTCGACCTCCTCGACGGTGTGCAGCAGGTGGACCCTGCGGAAGCCTTCCCTGCCCAACCCCCGCAGCCCGCGTCGCAGGGTGGCGCGTTGCCGGCGAACGACGTGTGGGCCGAAGTTCCGATCCGGGCGGGCGTGGTTCCGGGCGACGCAGACGGCCTCGGGTAGGTCGAACACGATCGCGACCGGCAGCACGTCGTGCTCACGGGCCAGTTCGACCAGCCGCCGGCGGTCGGTCGGGGCCACGTTGGTGGCGTCCACCACGGTCAGTCGCCCACGGGCCAGCCGTTTGCCGGCCACGTGGTAGAGCACGTCGAAGGCGTCGGCGCTGGCCGACTGGTCGTTCTGGTCGTCGGCGACCAGGCCGCGGCAGAAGTCGCTGGACAACACCTGGGTGGGCAGGAAGTGCCGTGCGGCGAAGGTGGACTTGCCTGACCCGGAGGCGCCCACCAGTGCGACCAGCGCCATTTCCGGCACGGCAAGTTCCCGCACCGGTGGCACGGCGGGCACGACCGGTTCGGTCGCGCTCTCGATCTCGATCTCGGTCACGATTGCTCCGGTCGGTCGGGGGTCGCGGCGGGCACGGTCCGGGTGAACACGGCCAGTTGGGTGGGTGGACCGACCTCGGGATCGTCCACTCCGACGGGAAGAATGTGGACCTGGTAGTCGTACCTGGCCGCGACCCGGTCCGCCCATTCGGTGAACTCAGCCCGGGTCCACTCGAACCGATGGTCGCGGTGGCGGCGTGCGCCGGGCGCCATGCCGGTGAACCGGACGTTGTACTCGACGTTGGGGGTGGTGACCACCACGGTGCCCGGGGCCGCCACGCCGAACACACACCGTTCCATCGCGGGCAGCCGAGACGGGTCGAGGTGTTCGACGACCTCCATCAGCACCGCCGCGTCCAACCTGGCCAGCCGGTCATCCCGGTAGGTCAACGAGGACTGGAACAGTCGCAGTCTGTCCCGCTGGCGCTCGGGCATCCGGTCGAGGCGGAGCCGGCGGCTGGCCAGGTTCAAGGCCCGAAACGACACGTCGACCCCGACCACCTCGGTGAACCGCGGGGTGGCCAACAGGGCGGACAGCAGGGTCCCCTCGCCGCAGCCCAGATCGCCCACCCTGGTCGCGCCACACGCCCGCAACACGGCAAGCACGGCACCCCGGCGCTGCTCGGCCAGTGACACGTGTTGTTCGGGTTGTTCGTCTGGCCTGGCGTGTGGTTCGACGGGTTCGCCAGATCCGCTCGACCCTGGTTGGTCAACGGCGTCGTCCAGCGCGTCGGGGTCGGTGTCGTCGACCTCGGCCAGCCTGGCCATGGCCGCCCGGGTCAACTCGCGGCGGTGCGCCAGGTACCGGTGGGTGATCAGGTCCCGTTCGGGATGTTCGGCCAACCAGCCCGAGCCAGCCCGCACCAGTTTGTCCACCTCGCCGGTGGCGACCCAGTAGTGCTTGGCATCGTCGAGGACCGGCATCAGCAGGTAGAGGTGGTTCAGCGCGTCGGCGAGCCGCAGTCGACCGGACAACCTCAGGTCCAGGTACCGGGAGTCGCCCCACTCCGGCATGAGTGGGTCGGCCGGTACGGCGGTCGCCCGCACCGTCCAGCCGAGCGGTTCGAACAGCCTGCGAGCCAGATCGTCACCACCCCGGCACGGCAGGGCGGGCAGGTGCATCTCCAGCGGCAGTGGCCGGGTCGCCAGTTCCGGTCGGGCGTCGCAGCGTCCCCGCATCGCCGTGCGGAACGCGCGACCCAACGCCACCGCGAGCATGCTGGAGGCCGCGTAGGGACGGTCGTTGACGTACTGGCCCAACGCGAAGGCATCCCCGGACTGGCCGGCCTTACCCCGGTGCCCCCGGACCAGGGCCACCGGGTCCACCTCCAGCAGCAGCGCGGCGGTGCACCGCTGCGATGTCGCCTCCGGGTAGAACACGTGTGCCGGGCCGGCCGCGGTGTCCACACGCTGGACCCGGTCGGGATGCTTGTGTAGCAGGAAGCCCAGGTCGGTGGCTGGTTCAGCGGTGGTGGAGATGGTCAGCAGCACCCGGCCAGTCTGCTGGACACCCCACCCTCAGGGCACCCGAATTGCCCGGGTCACCGGTCCTCGACTGCCGACTGCCGACCGCCGACCGCCGACCGCCGACCGCCGACCAGCGTGGGCTCAGGCCAGCGCGCTACCGGCCTGCCACTCGGCCCAACTCGGCATCCAGTCGCCGTAGGTGTCCCACACCGGCAACTGCTTGCCACCGGAGTTGGTGATCTCGACAACGTCACCGAGGCCGAAGTGCTTGTAGAACCAGATCGCGTTCTCCACGCTGAGGTTCACACACCCGTGCGACACGTTGCTGCTGCCCTGTTGGCCCTCGGACCACGGCGCGGCATGCACGAACTCACCGTCGTTGGAGATCCGCTCGTCCCACAGGACCTCCTCGCGGTAGTAGCCGGGATCGCCCTTGTTCACCCCGTAGGTGGACGAGTCCATGATGTACTTCTCGGCCTTGAACGAGACCACGTGTGGGCCGTTGTGTGACGGGTGCTCCGGGGAACCGAGGCTGATCGGCATCGTCTTGACCAGCGCGCCGTTGTGCAGGATTTTCATCTGCTTGGTCTTTCCGTCGGCCTGGGCGACCCACGAGTCGTGCACGTGGAAACTGGCGGTGCGGTCGGTCTGCCCGTACACGCCGTCACCCAGGTCAACCCCGTAGATGGAGACCTTGAGGGTCACGTCGGTGCCCGCCTGCCAGTAGTGCTGCGGCCGGTAGTGCACCTCCTTGTTGGACATCCAGTACCAACCGCCGGGCTGCGCCGGCACCGAGGTCACCTGAAGCGCCTTCTCCGCGGCGGCCCGGTCGGTGATCGAGCGGTCGAACCGGACCACGATGGGTTGGCCCACCCCGACCTCCTTGATGCTGGGCGGCGGAATGAGCGACGGGTATGCCTGGGCCTGCGGGGACAGGGTGTGCACCGCACCGACCTGGTGCGCGGTCTGACCGTCCTCACCGACCGCGTCGGCGGTGACCTGGTAGGTCGACCCGTAACCGAGCGGTTCGGACGTGGTCCATCGTGACCGGTCCGCCGACAGGGCGCCGGCCACCTTCTTGCCCTTCGGGCTGAGCACGGTCACCTCGTTGAGGGTGCCGTGTGCGACCGACACCACGATGGGCGTGCTGGGGCTGATCGGTGGACCACCGGCGGGTGCGATCGACACGGCTGCGGCCTCTTTCGCCGCGGTGGTGGCGGACGGCTGGGTCGACTCCGCCCGGACATGTCCGTCCGCCGACGCGGACGAGCAGGACGCCACCACTGTCGCCAGCACGACCCCGATGCCGTAGGCCGCGAACCGTCCACGACGGTGGCCACGCCCCACGAGGTGTCCTCGCACCCGAACCTCCCATACACGTTCCGGTTGCGGCGACCGTCCCGACCATCCAACCTGTCCCTCCGGACCGGTCACGGCCATGAACCCGGTGGACGTTCGGGCGCCGCACCTGCGCTTCCTGTCAGAAGACACCGGAACGGCCCGCGGTGTTCCTGCTCCGGCGCAGAAACCCGAAAAATAATCGGCTCTCTGCCCAAGCCTAACGCCGGATTTCGGGCTCAACCTCGATCGACTGATATCCAACGGCGGTGCATGCCACCGGCCGTCCCCGACCGTGGTCGGGAACTGACCGGCCTGGTGCCCGGTCAGTTCGGGGATGGGTTCGGTCCCGCGGCCGGCACGGCGGCGCCGTCGTGCCGGCGGAGTCGGTCAGGTGAGGAAGCCGAGCAGGAGGCGGTTCACCTCGTCGGCGTGGGTCCAGTTGATGGCGTGTGGCCCTCCCTCGATGACCACCAGTTGAAGGTCCTCGACCATGCCGGGCAGGCGACGACCGGTCGAGTCGATGGGCAGGATCCGGTCCTCGTCACCCTGGACCACCATCAACGGCACGTCGATCTTCGGCAGGTCCGCGCGGAAGTCGGTCAGCCAGGACGACACACAGGCCAGCGTGCCGATGGCCGACGCCCGGGTGGCCACGTTCCAACTGGCCCAGTAGGCCTGGTCGCTGATCCGGGCCGGCCCCAGCACGTCGATGTTGTAGAAGTCGTCGAAGAACTTCTTCAGGTACGCCGGCCGATCGGCCACGATCGCGTCCTTCATCCCGTCGAACAGCCCGCCCTCGACACCCTCGGGGTTGTCCGGGGTCTGCAACAGGAACGGGGCCAGCGGGGCCAGCAACACCGCCCTGGCCACCCGTTCGGACCCACGGGTGCCCAGGTAGTGGGTCACCTCGCCGGTGCCCATGGAGAAACCGACCAGGGTGACCTCACGCAGGTCCAGGGTGGACATGAGGATGTCCAGGTCACCGGTGAGAGTGTCGTAGTCGTAGCCGGTGCTGGGTTGGCTGGAGTTTCCGAACCCGCGGCGATCGTAGGTGATCACCCGATGGCCGGCGTCCAACAGGACGGGCACCTGTTTCTCCCAGGAGTGGCCGTCCAGCGGGAACCCGTGGATGAGGACCACCGGACTACCCGAGCCGTGGTCCTCGTAGTACACATCGATAGACGCGGAATTTTCCATACCTACGGTGACGTAGGGCACCAGCCCCTCCTCCACTGCCGTTCACGGACACACTCAGACCCCACAGGGACAAACCGGCCGGCGACCCACATGGCGTCGTGGCAGGTGTGGCGGTGGGCGGGGCGCTGTCGCGGCGAACCGGTCACGTCAGGCGGCCGGGTGGCCCCACCAGGTGGTGAGGTTGCCGTTCTGACAGGTCACCGTCACGCCACGTCGGTCGCCGAACCACGGGTGTCCGGTGCCGTCGTACCGGTAGGTGCGCTGGCCGTTCGTGCACACCGCGGAGACCCCGTAGCGCTCACGGCCGCTGCCGTCGCACCACATGTTCACCGCGGTGCCGGTACGCCAGTTGGTGTGGCACCTGCCGTTCCAGCCCGCCGGGACCGACCGTGACGGGGCGTCCGGCACCGACATGGTGCTGGTCGGTGCCGGCACGGTGGCGTGGGACCTGGCCACGGCCGACACGATCGGGACCGTGGTGACGGTCAGCGACATCACCGCCATGACGATCCTGCGCAGCTTCATGAGCCTCCCGTTTCCTCCGGTACGAGCGCACCGACACACCCGTCGTACGGGTTGCATCGGCGCGCCGAGCGGAAGACTGAAGGAAAGG
>DATCWR010000213.1:0-3506 GCA_036566245.1 Mycobacteriales bacterium
GGGCGGCGCGGACGGGGTGCGCCGAACAGTTCGGCGCCACGCGGCGGCACGCCGGGTGCCACCCGTCCGGTTTGCTGCGGCTGCGGCGGTTGGAAGCTCATATACAGCAAGATAGCTATCTGGTGGGCATTCGGCCGGTTCAATAATTGACCGCAGCCTGAACCATCCGGTTCGCCGCCGGAAGCGGTCAACAGCCCCTGTCCACCAACGGTCACGCCAGCACGGCGACGACCCGCCCACGGTGTACCTGACCGCCGTGGCAGCCGTTGACGCGGTCAGCCGGTGGGTTGGTTGGTCGGCCAGTCGGCGGCCCGGATGGCGCGCAGTGCCTCCCGCCGGTCCTCACCGGTCAGCCGGTCGGTGTAGACGTGCCCGATCAGGTGGTCGGTCTCGTGTTGCAGGCAGCGGGCGAAGTACCCGAAGCCCTCCACCCGCACCGGCTCGCCACGGCGGTCCACGCCGTCCACCACCGCGTGCCCGAGCCTGGGGGTGTCGAACTGGAGGCCGGGCAGCGACAGGCAGCCCTCGTCATCGGTGACCACGTCCCCGTCGGCCAGGGTGAGCACCGGGTTGACCACGTGCCCGCGGTGCCGGTTCCCCTCGTCGTCCGGGCAGTCGTAGACGAAGACCGACAGTTCCACGCCGATCTGGTTGGCCGCCAGCCCGACCCCGTCGGCGGCGTACATGGACGCGAACATGTCATCGACCAACCTGGACAGTTCCCGGTCGAAGGTCCGCACCGGTTCGCTCGGTGTCCGCAGCACCGGATCGCCGAGGAACCGGATCGGCCGAGCCGTCCCACGCCTGCGCAACACGTTCGCGTCTCCTGTCCTGCTCGTTCACCCGACGCCGATCCTTTCACGTCGACCAGCAGTCCCGGGACCTCCGTCGAGCCCCCATCACGACCCCGGGAGGACCCTGCGGCGACGCCGGGACGGCCCTGCGGCGACGCCTGGGGCCGGCCACCGACCCGGTCGTCGGTCCCAGGGTCACGGACGGTGCGCGCCCGACCAGGTCCAGGCGTAACCAGGGTCCTCACAGGCCAGGCCGGCGTCGCACAGGTCCAGCGGTCGGAAGGTGTCCACCATCACCGCCAGTTCGTCGAAGAACTCCACCCCCAGCGACCGCTCCACCGACCCCGGCTGCGGCCCGTGGGTGAACCCGGCCGGGTGCAGCGAGATCGAGCCCTGTCCGATCCCCGAACCCTTACGGGCCTCGTAGTTTCCGGCGGTGTAGAACAGCACCTCGTCGCTGTCCACGTTGGCGTGGTTGTAGGGCACCGGAACGGACAGCGGGTGGTAGTCCACCTTGCGCGGCACGAACGTGCAGATCACGAAGTTCGGCCCCTCGAACGTCTGGTGCACCGGTGGTGGCTGGTGCACCCGCCCGGTGATCGGTTCGAAGTCGGCCACGTTGAACGCGTACGGGTACAGCGCGCCGTCCCAGCCGACCACGTCGAAGGGGTGGTGGGCGTAGGTGAACCTGGTCCAGCCCTGCCGGTGCCGGACCAACACATCCACGTCGGTGCCCTCGGCCAGCAGCGGTTCGGTCGGGCCACGCAGGTCTCGTTCGCAGTACGGCGCGGACTCGTTGAACTGGCCGCGCGCGGTCAGGTAGCGCCTCGGCGGGGTGATGTGCCCGGTGGCCTCCACCACCAACGTGCGCAACGGCTGGTCGCCGGTGGGCACGATCCGGTAGGTGGTGGAGGTGGGCACGACCAGGTAGTCGCCGGCGCCGATGTCGAACCCGCCGAGAACCGACTCGAACCGGGCCGTGCCCGACTCCACGTAGACACACTCGTCCCCGACCGCGTTCCGGTACAGCGGGCTGGGCCGGTCAGCCACCGCGTAGCCGATCCGGCAGTCGTCGTTGGCCAGCAGCACCGCCCGGCCGGTGACCGCGTCGCCGCCGGTGGCGGCCAGCTCGTGCGGGCGCAGGTGTCGGGGCAGCAGGGGCAGGTTGGGTGTGCGCGTGGACGGGGCCGCGTCGTGCCGTTGGCTGTTCACGATGGCGGTGGGCAGGTACCGGTGATAGAGCAGCGCCGAGTCGGAGGAGAACCCCTCGGCTCCCATCAGTTCCTCCGCGTACAGCGTCCCGTCCGGCTGGCGGAACCGGGTGTGCCGCTTACGTGGGATCTCGCCGACCTGGCGGTAGTACGGCATGGCTCCTCCGACGGGTACCGAGAGATACGTGTCCGATTATCGAACGCTCTTGTCCTGTATATGTAGCCTCGGCTAGCGTTCGAGCCATGTCAACACCCGCGCGGGCACCGGACAGCCAACCGGGTTGGCTACCGCTGCCCGAGAACACCGGGTTCGGGTTGGACAACCTGCCCTACGGCGTGTTCGCACCCCCGGGTGGCCGGCCCCGGGTGGGCGTGGCCGTCGGCGACCAGGTGCTCGACCTGTCCGCCGCACTGGCGGACCCGGTGTTCGCCGGCCCGTCCCTGAATCCGTTCATGGCCCAGGGTCCGGCCCGGTGGCGGCAGGTCCGCGCCGACGTGCTCGACCTGCTCACCGACCCAACGCACCGCCCGGTGGTGTTGCCGGCGCTGTGTCCGGTCGACGCGGTGGACCTGCTGCTGCCGTTCGAGGTGGCCGACTACGTCGACTTCTACGCGTCCCGCGAGCACGCCACCAATCTGGGCCGGATCCTGCGCCCGACCACCGAACCGCTGCTGCCGAACTGGACCCACCTTCCGGTCGGCTACCACGGCCGGGCCGGCACGGTGGTGGTGTCTGGTACGCCGGTGGTACGGCCGTGCGGCCAGCGGCGCGGCGACCCGGTGCCGACGTTCGGCCCGTCGGTCCGGTTGGACATCGAGGCGGAGGTCGGGTTCGTGGTGGGCACGCCGTCCCGGCTGGGTGACCCTGTGCCGACCTCGGCGTTCGCCGACCACGTGTTCGGCCTGGTGCTGGTCAACGACTGGAGTGCCCGGGACATCCAGTCCTGGGAGTACCAGCCGCTCGGCCCGCATCTGGGCAAGTCGTTCGCCACCTCGGTCTCACCGTGGGTGGTGCCGTTGGACGCGTTGGCCGCGGCCCGGGTCGCCCCACCCGACCAGCACCCCGAACCGTTGCCGTACCTGCGTTGCGACCAGCCGTGGGGGTTGGACCTGACCCTGACCATCGCGTTGAACGGGCATCCGGTGTCGCGCCCGCCGTTCGCCGGGATGTACTGGACCGGTGCCCAGCAACTGGCCCACCTGACCGTCAACGGCGCGTCACTGCGGACCGGTGACCTGCTCGCCTCGGGCACCGTCTCCGGCCCGGACCGCGACCAGCGCGGATCGTTGATCGAACTGACCTGGAACGGCACCGAACCGCTGCGGCTGCCCGACGGGTCCACCCGGGACTTCCTGCGGGACGGGGACACCGTCACCATCACCGCCACCGCACCCGGGACGGGCGGTGGGCGGATCGGGTTCGGCGCGGTCACCGGCACCGTGCGCCCGGCCCGGCCGACGCCCGGCCCGGGCGGCGTCGGATGACCGAGTCGGCGCAGAC
>DATCWR010000241.1:0-3069 GCA_036566245.1 Mycobacteriales bacterium
TACCCACCCTCGCCGGCATCACCACCCCAGACCCGCCCACCACCCAGCGGATCACCGCCCTATACCAGCGACTCAGCCACCAGATCGGCCCAGACGGCACCATCGCCGCACGAGCCATCGCCCTCGGCTGGGCCGACCAGCCCGCCGAAACCGTTGCCGACCCGCGAACGACCACCACCAAACCGAACGGCGTCACCGTCGACCAGGTCGTCGCCGACCTCGACAACGACCGGATCACCCTCGTCGAGGCGATCGCACGCCTCGCCACGGCCGGACACACCGACACCCGGATCGGCGAGGCGCTCGGTATCGGCCGCAGGACCGACGGCAAGTTGCGACGCGACCACAACATCGAGGCGGTCCGCACCCGCCACCACTGGACCCCCGAACTGGTCGGCCAACTCCGCGCCTGGGCCGCCGCCGGGTGGACCGACGACCAGATCGGCGACGAGTTCGGCATGGAAGCGCACGCGGTCGCCGACGCCCGGTACCGGCGCCGCATCCCATCCGGACGGTCCCACGGCGGACCCCACACCCGCACCTGACCCACCGACCCGGAAGGAGCCGCCCCGGTGGCCCGCATCCGCACCATCAAACCGGAGTTCTGGTCATCCCCTGGCCAGCGCGGTCGCGACCCGTGGGCACGGCTGCTCTACATCGCCATGTGGAACTGGGCCGACGACCACGGAGTCGGCACCGCCAACCCCCGCGAACTCATGGGATTCGCGTTCCCCCACGACGAAGACATGACCCTCGGCGAGTTCCGCCGGATCCTCGGCGAAGTCCGCCGAGGGTTCGGAGTGGAGTTCTACGAGGTCGACGGGCGCCCCTACTACTCCATCCCCACCTGGGAGAAGCACCAGAAGATCGACAAGCGGTCCGGCCGCCGATACCCGTGCCCCGAGGAAGGCACCGAGTACGACCCGACCACCCCACCGGACAGCCACACCCCCTCTGACCTGCACAAACACGCCACCCGCCCGGCCCCCGCCGAACACTCGGCGGAACCCGCCGAGAACCCTGCGAACCCTCGACGGACCCTCGGCGCTGGAACAGGGGAACAGGGGAACAGGGGAACAGGGGATTCCGACTACGTCGGGGCCGACGCTGACGCGCCGCACCCCGACCCCAACCCCACAGCTCAAACCCTGCTCGGCGAATGGCTCGACCACTGCACCAAGCGCCCACCCAAGAACGTCATCGGCCAGGCCGCCAAACAGATCAAGGCCCTGATCGGCGAAGGCATCGACCCGGCCGACATCCGCCGCGGACTGGCCGCCTGGCACACCAAGGGCCAACACCCCTCCACGCTGCCCAGCTTCGTCAACGCCGCCATGAACACCCGACCCGCGCTCCAGGTCGTCAACGGCACCCGCCCCACAACCCAGACCACCTACACCGAGGAGGACTACCGTGCCGGCTGGTAACGACCCGTCCGACCTGCGCGCCCAAGCCGACCAGATCCTCACCCAGATACGCGCCGAGAAACTGGACGCGATCACCCCACCCCGGTTCCGCACCGCCATCACCCTGCCCGCCCAAGTCGGGCAGGCCCTGGCCGACACCACCACGCCCAGCCTGTACCTGACCGGACCCGTCGGCGCCGGGAAGACCCACGCCGCATGGGCCGTGATCCGCCGCATCCTCGAACACGACGACCTGACCCACCTGGCCACCGCCCTGGTCGCCCACCGGGCCACCACCCTGCTCGACCTGCTCCGCCCGTCGGACGACCCCACCGCGGCGCGCCGTGAGGTCACCCGCTGCCAACACGCCCGCCTGCTGTTCCTCGACGACCTGGGCGCGGAGAAACCCACCGAGTGGACCCGGGAACGGCTGTACGAGATCGTCGACCACCGGTACGCCGAGCTGCTGCCGGTCGTGGTCACCTCGAACCTGCCGCCGGGCAAACTCGGTGACCACGTCGGGGAACGGGTCGCCTCCCGGCTGGCCGAGATGTGCACCGTGGTGCCGTTGATCGTCGCGGACCGTCGGAGGCCGCGGTGACCGCGCCCCTGGCCAGGTCGGACCGGCACTGTCGGCGCAAGGACTGCCGCTGCCTGCACGACGGGTGTATGCGCGGGTGGGTCGATGTGTTCGACGAGTCCGGCAAGGAGTGGGCGACGCCGTGTCCGGTGTGCCGGTGGGATCGGCAGGCCCGTGATGGTGAGGACCGGGAGGACTGGTTGGCCCGGTTGCGTGACCAGGACGGGGCGTGGTCGCGCCGGTTGGGTGGTGCCGCGTGAAGTTCACCATCCGCCTGCTGGGCCGGGAGTTGCTGGCCGTGCACCTCGACCGGGCCACCGCCACGGCGGAGTGCACCCGTCCGCACCGTGAACCGCCCGGGTTCGTCGCCGGCGCCTCGTTGCGCGCCGACCTGGGCCCGAACCGCTGGCGCACCACCACAACCAAGGAGACCTCGTGACTGACCTGCCCGTTCCCGAGGCCGCCGTCCGAGCGGTCCAGCAGATCCCCGGATCACCCCGGGGTATCGCCGGCCTGTACGAGGAGGAGATCCGCGACATCCTCGCCGCCGCCGGACCGCACATCGGCGCCGCGCACATCCGGCGGGTCGAGTCGGCCGAAGCCGAACGGGACCGGCTGGCCGCACAGATCGCCGAGGTGCGCCGCATCGTCACCGACCGGCCGGACCTGCCCGACCCGTCCGACGTCGCCTACTTCCACATGGTCATCGGCCAGCACGTCATGGCCTCGCAAGTCCACCAAGCCATCGACACGCAGGAGACCGACCGTGCCTGAGTCCACCGTTCCCGAGGCGGCCGTCGACGCCGTCCTGGCCGCCTACCCGCCCGACCGGTTCCCGGACATCGCCGCGAACGTCCACGGGATCTTGGACGCCGCCGGACAGTGCATCGGCGCCGTGCACCTCCGCCGCGCCGCACAGACCATCCGGGAGACGTACCCCGTCGACGTGTTCCCCGACCCCACCGGGCCGTCCGACCCGCCCGAACGGCACGCCGGCGCCATGGCCCGGGCCATCGCCCGACAGTTGGACACCATGGCCCGCCAGACCGAGGCCGGCCGTGGCTGACCGACGCATCAGCGCCC
>DATCWR010000254.1:0-14973 GCA_036566245.1 Mycobacteriales bacterium
CGGCGGCGCCGAACGCCTGCGCGCGGCCGGCGTCCAGGTCAGCGGTGGGCTGTGCGCCCGCGCGGCCGAACTGGGTGCGATCGAACCGTGGCTGCTCGCCACCAGGCTTGGCCGACCGTTCGTCACCTGGAAGTACGCCGCCACCCTGGACGGGCGCACCGCGGCCGCCGACGGCACCAGCAGGTGGATCACCAGCGTGCCGGCCCGGGCGGACGTGCACCGGCTGCGCGGCACGGTCGACGCGATCATGGTCGGTTCGGGCACGGTGCTGACCGACGACCCGTGGTTGACCACCCGCCTGGCCGACGGCGCGCTGGCCCCGCGCCAGCCACTACGGGTGGTCCTGGACCGTCGGGGACGGGTACCCCGCCATGCCCGGGTCCGCGACGACGCGGCCGACACGCTGGTGCTGGACCTGCCCGACCCGTGGGCCGTGTTGAAGGTGTTGTACGACCGCGGTGTCCGGCACGTGCTACTCGAGGGCGGCGGCACGCTGGCCGGGGCGTTCGCCCGAAGCGGGCTGGTCGACCGGGTGGTCGGCTACCTGGCCCCGGTCCTGCTCGGTGCCGGGCCGGCCGTGCTGGGTGACGCGGGAATCGCCACCATCGGCGGGGCGCTACGACTGCGTCTGGACGAGACCACCCGGATCGGACCGGATCTCCGAGTGGTGGCCCGACCGGTGCGGGCAGGTGTGGACGACCAGGGTCGAGGGCCGGAGGACGTGGGGACCGGTGGTTCGGCCGACGGCGGGTGCGACGTGCCAGCCGTTCCGGTGAGGGAGGAGTGAGGGTGTTCACCGGCATTGTGGAAGAACTCGGTGAGGTCGTCACGGTGGACAACCGCGACGACTCGGCCGTTGTCGCGGTACGGGGAGCCACCGTGACCTCGGACGCCCGTCCCGGCGACTCGATCGCCGTCAACGGGGTGTGTCTCACCGTGGTCAGGGTGGACGGAGCGGTGTTCTGGGCTGACGTGATGGCCGAAACCCTCGCCCGAAGTGGCCTGGGTGACCTGGCCCCGGCCGACCGGGTGAACCTGGAACGCCCGGTTCGCTCCGACGGCCGGTTTGGCGGCCATGTCGTCCAGGGGCACGTGGACGGTACCGGCGTGGTGCTCTCCCGAACTCCGGGCGACCGGTGGGAGGTGGTTCGGGTGGGGGTGCCCACCGGACTGGCCCGATACCTGGTCGAGAAGGGATCGGTGGCCGTGGACGGGGTGAGCCTGACCGTGGCCTCGGCCGGTCCCGACCACTTCGAGGTGGCGCTGATTCCCACCACCCTGCGACTGACCACCCTGGGGTCCCGCCGGGTCGGCGACCGGGTGAACATCGAGGTGGACGTGCTGGCCAAGTACGTGGAGCGACTGCTGCCGGGGGTGCCGGCATGACCGACACCGAGGTGGCTCCCGAGGCGGCCCGGGAGGCCCGTTTCGTCCCGGTCGAACAGGCCATCGCCGACATCGCCGCCGGCCGGCCGGTGATCGTGGTGGACGACGCGGACCGGGAGAACGAGGGCGACCTCATCTTCGCGGCGGAGAAGGCCACCCCCGAACTCATCGCGTTCATGGTCCGCTACACCTCCGGCTACATCTGTGTGTCACTGGAGGGCGCCGACTGCGACCGGCTGAACCTGCCGCCGATGTACCACACCAACCAGGACCGACGCGGTACCGCCTACACGGTCACCGTCGACGCCCGGGAGGGGATCAGCACCGGAATCTCCGCCGCCGACCGGGCCCGCACCATGCGACTGCTGGCCGACCCGGCGGCCACCGCCGACGACTTCACCAGGCCCGGACACGTGGTTCCGTTGCGCGCCCGCGACGGTGGGGTGCTGCGCCGACCCGGACACACCGAGGCCGCGGTCGACCTGGCCCGGCTGGCCGGGTTGCGGCCGGTCGGGGTGCTGTGCGAGATCGTCAGCCAGAAGGTCGAACAGGACATGGCCCGAGGCGAGGAACTGGAGATATTCGCCGCCGAACACGACCTGAAACTGATCGCCATCGCCGACCTGATCGCCTACCGGCGGCGGTTCGAGAAGCAGGTCGAACGGGTCGCCGAGACCAGGATCCCGACCCGGCACGGCGTCTTCCACGCCGTCGGGTACCGGTCCACACTGGACGGTATCGAACACGTGGCCATGGTCGTCGGCGACATCGGGGACGGAACCGACGTGCTGGTCCGGGTGCATTCCGAATGTCTCACCGGAGACGTCTTCGGTTCGCTGCGCTGCGACTGCGGCCCGCAGTTGGACGCGGCCCTGGCCATGGTGGCCGCCGAAGGACGCGGGGTGGTCCTGTACGTGCGAGGTCACGAGGGTCGAGGAATCGGCCTGCTGCACAAACTCCAGGCCTACCAACTCCAGGACACCGGCCGGGACACCGTGGACGCCAACCTCGACCTGGGCCTGCCGGCCGACGCCCGGGACTACGGAACCGGGGCGCAGATCCTGGCCGACCTGGGCGTGCGCACCATGCGGTTGCTGTCCAACAACCCGGCCAAACGGGCCGGACTGGAGGGCTACGGACTACAGATCGTCGGCCGGGTTCCCCTGCCGGTGCAGGCCAACCCGGAGAACCTTCGCTACCTTCGCACCAAACGCGACCGGATGGGGCACGACCTGGACCTGCCGCCGGTCGCCGGCACGTCGGACCAACCGGGGGTGACCGCATGAGCGGCGTCGGCAGACCCGTGCCCGCCGTCGTCGACGCGACCGGGGTCCGTCTGGCCGTGGTGGCCACCCGGTGGCACGCCCAGGTAACCGACAACCTGCTCGACCGTGCCCTTGCCGGCGCCAGGGCCTGTGGGATCACCGACCCGACCGTGGTCCGGGTCACCGGCGTGGTGGAGCTGCCCGTGGTCGTCCAGGCGCTGGCGCGCACCCACGACGCGGTCGTCACGCTGGGTGCGGTGGTCCGGGGCGGCACGCCCCACTTCGAGTACGTCTGTGATGCGATGACCGCCGGGCTGACCCGGGTCGCGCTCGACGAGAGCACCCCGGTGGGAAACGGGGTGCTCACGTGTGACACCCTCGAACAGGCGCTGGACCGGTGCGGACTGCCGGACAGCAGTGAGGACAAGGGATGGGAGGCGACGGTGGCGGCACTCGACACCGCGCTCGTGCTGCGCGACCTGCGACATCCGTGACCGCAGCACACCCGCTCCCGGTCAACCCACTGTCCTGATCCTGCTGTGAAAGGTTTCGTTCCGTGCTCTCACTCGTGCTACCGAAGGGTTCCCTGGAGAAGGCGACCCTCGACCTCTTCAACGCCGCCGACCTCGCCGTGCACCGTGGGTCCGACCGCGACTACCACGCCTCCATCGACGACCCCCGGATCAGCCGGGTTCGGTTCCTGCGGCCACAGGAGATCCCGATCTACGTCGAACAGGGCCTGTTCGACCTGGGCATCACCGGCCGCGACTGGGTGGAGGAAACCTCCTCCGACGTGGTCAGCCTCAGCACGTTGGAGTACAGCCGACAGACCGCCAACCCGGTGCGGATCATCCTGGCCGTGCCACAGTCGCACCCGGCACAGTCCGGTGCTGACCTACCCGAAGGTGTTCGGGTCTCCACCGAATACCCCGAACTGACCCGACGCTACTTCGACGAGGTCGGGGTGAAGGCCGTCGTCGTGCCGTCCCACGGCGCCACCGAGGCCAAGGTGCCCGACATCGTCGACGCCATCGTGGACGTCACCGAAACCGGTTCGTCGCTGCGCAAGGCCGGGTTGAAGATCATTCACACCCTGCTGGTCAGCCACACCGAACTGGTCGCGAACCGGTCCGCCCACGACGACCCGGCCAAACGGTCGGCCATGGAGGACGTCGCGCTCCTGCTGCGCGGGGCCATCCAGGCTCGCGGACAGGTGCTGCTCAAACTCAACGTGCCCGCCGAACTCCTCGACGCCGTACTGCACATCCTGCCCGCCATGGGATCGCCCACCGTCACCCAACTCGCCACCGGCAACATGAACGCGGTCGAGTCGGTGGTGCCCAAGAAGAACGTCAACACCCTCATCCCGGCGCTACGTGCCGCCGGCGGGCGGGACATCCTGGAACTGCCCATCTCCAAGATCATCACCTGACCCGCCGGGCCCAGACGGCGCCTGGCGGCGTTCTCGGGGTGCTTGCGTGCCGTCGCACGCGGCGCATCCCTGCGGCCTTGCCGGTTCGTCGTCTGGTCTCCGGCGGGGCTTGTGGGCCCAGACGGCGCCTGGCGGCGTTCTCGGGGTGCTTGCGTGCCGTCGCCTTCCTGGAAGGCAACGGCCACCCCGACTCTTCGTGGTTCTCTGCGGGCCGGCCGCTTCCACACACTCGGGTTCGGTGTCAGTTTTCAGGCGAAACCATCAGCACGGAAGCCGATGTAACCGGTTACCCACGTCGGTTTCGGGAGAAATCATCGCCCCGGCGGTGCGGCCGGGCGAGGCCGGTCCGCCCGAGGCGGTGTGGTTCGCATGGTGACGCACAGTGGCGTGCCGTATCAGTCGAATGCTCTATTGACATCGTTATTTCCATGGAAGTGTCATTAGGGGGTAATTACCCATGTAAGGGGGGAACCTGATGAGGCTGTCCTTGGTGCGGGCAAGACGATGTCTGGTCTCTACCACGGTTGGCGCGACGTTGGCCGCCGGTGTGCTGCTTCCTGGGGGCAACGCGACGGCCCAGCCGACGGTGGACGGCCCCCTGCTCAGCTATCTCGTCGTCACCGCGCCGAACGCCCACCAGGTCGGGCAGGCCCAGGACGCGGTGGTGCGCTCCGGTGGCGTGGTCTGGGTCAGCTACCCCGAGATCGGGGTGATCGTGGCGCGGTCCACCGACGCCGCCTTCGCGGCCCGGTTACGTACCGAGCACGCGGTGCAGATGGTCGGAGCCAGCAGGACCACCGCGATCACCACCAACGTCAACGATCCAGCCGTGGTCGCGCCATCCGGAACCTCGGCGTCGGCGGCATCCACCGGCGAGGACCCGCTGGAACCACTCCAGTGGGACATGCGGCAGATCCGGGCAGACCAGGCCCATTCCATCAGTCTGGGTAGCCGTCGGGTCGTGGTGGGGGTCCTCGACTCGGGCATCGACGCGGCCCATCCCGATTTGGCCGGGGCGGTCGACCCGTCCCTGTCCGCGTCCTGCGTCAACGGCGGCCGGGTGGACACCACCCCATCCTCCTGGGCGCCGACCACCAGCGGTCACGGTACCCACGTCGCGGGGACCATCGCCGCGGCGCGCAACGGCGTGGGCATCGTGGGGGTGGCACCGGGCGTGCGGTTGGCCGCGGTCAAGGTCGTCGACGACAACGGGTTCATCTTCGGCGAGGCCGCGGTGTGCGGATTCGTCTGGGCCGGCCAGCATCACTTCACCCTGACCAACAACAGCTACTTCGTCGACCCGTGGCTGTACAACTGCCCGAACGACCCCGACCAGGCGGCGATCTCGGTCGCGGTACGCCGCGCCATCGAGTTCGCCCGACGCAACGGGGTGCTGAACGTCGCCGCGGCCGGCAACTTCAACGACGACCTTGCCCACAAGACCGTGGACACCCTCAGTCCTGACGACCAACCGGCCGCGACCATCCGGCCGATCACCAACGACTGCCTGAGCCTGCCCACCGAGGCTCCCGGTGTGCTGGCCGTCACCGCGGTCGGAGCGTTGGGCGTCAAGGCCAGTTACTCGAGCTACGGCGACGGGGTGGTCGCGGTGACCGCACCGGGTGGCGACCGGTTCCAAAGCCCCGGCCCCGGCCAGTCCACCGGCGTGCTGTCCACTCTTCCTGGCGGACGCTGGGGCGTGCTGACGGGTACCTCGATGGCTTCCCCACACGCGGTCGGCGTGCTCGCCCTGATCGCCAGCGCGCACCCGCACGCCTCGCCAGCCGCGCTCACCCAACTGCTGGAGCACCAGGCTGACCCGATCACCTGCCCGACCGTCTACGACATCGACCACGACGGCGTGGCGGACGCGACGTGTACCGGGACGGCATCGGACAACGGGTTCTACGGGCACGGCCTGGTCGACGCCCTCACCGCGGTTCGCTCCGCCAACAACGCCCACGGCCGGGCCGTCGGGGAGTAGATGGTGGGTTCCCGGCCCTCGCCGGGAACCCACTTCTTCCAGGAGGTTCCGCCGGAACCATCCGGTCACCGGACGATCCGACCACGCAGCACGATCCGGCGTGGGCGGCGCAGCGTCGAGATGTCCACCCGGGGGTCGGCATCATAGACAACGAGGTCGGCCGGCCCACCCTCGGTGAGGCCGGCCAGACCCAGCCACGCCCTGGCCTGCCAACTCGCTGCGGCGACCGCGTCAGTGGTCGGGATACCGGCTCGCACCAGCCATTCCATCTCACTGACCAACTCGCCGAACCGGGAACTCGCCCCCACGCTGTCGGTACCGGCATAGACCGACACCCCCGCCTCGTGGGCTGCCCGCGTGGTGGCGAGCAGCCCGGCGAATCCGTCCAGGTACCAGTCCCGGCGGGGGCCGGTGGGTTTGGCCCGCACCCGGGCGAGGTCACGAGCGAAGATGTCCAGGGTCGGCACCAGGGCGGTGCCCTGGCGAGCCATCAGATCGAGCAGATCGGGGTCCAGGTGCATCCCGTGCTCCACGCTGTCCGCACCGGCCAGTACGGCCGCCCGGCAGCCGGCCGCGGTCTGGCAGTGCACCGCCACCCGACCACCGACCTGGTGCACCGCCGCGACCGTGGCGGCCAGCACGTCCTCGGGCACGCCGGGGCGGAACGGTTCCCAGTCGGCGACCAGCTTGCACCAGTCTCCACTCACGGCGACCTCGGCCAGTGCCGCGGCCACCAGGTCGTCAACCTGGTGGTGCGCGTCGGTGTCCACCTGGCCCAGACCGGACCAGGCCAGCCACCGACCGGCGGCGATGATGCGGGGCAGGTCCGGGTCGTCGAACATCGCCCGGGGTACCGACCGGGTGCTGCCGGGGATTCGGACCGCGCTGACGCCCGACCGGGCCTGGACCCGGCACTGTGTCCGGAACACCGCCTCGTCGAAGTCACCGTTGTCGCGATGCCCCGGATGGGTGTGCGCGTCGACCAGGCCGGGCAGTATCCAGCCCCATCCGGCGATGGTGTCGTGCGCGCCCGTCGGTTGCGCGAAGGTGACCCGGTCGCCGAGGAGCCATAACTCGCGGATCTCGCCGCCGGGCAGGAGCGCGCCACGCAGATGAAGGGCCACGGGGCGTGATCTTGCCGCACCGTTCCGGCGACCCGTGATCCGTGTCCGCCACGGTCCCGCACGGTTCGGTCCGGACGAGACCCACCGCGGTGGCGGGTCACTCGGGGCAACGTGGCGACGTCACCGCGCCGTGTCGCGTCTCGGCTGGGGCCACGGTGGCATGGCGTGGACAGGCCGGCGGGCGGCTGGGCGCGGCGGTGGGGTTCAGGCTGATCCGGGCGATCTTGTTCGAGCCCGACTCGGTGAACCAGACGTCTCCGTTGGGGCCCAGCGCGATACCGCGCGGCTGCGCGCCCGCGCTGGGGACCGGTATCTCGGTGATCTGTCCATCCAGACTGATCCGGCCGATCTTGTTTCCGTTCAGTTCGGTGAACCACATCGCGTTGTCCTGGCCCGGTGTGATGAACACCGGGCCCGAAGCCCGGGTGGGCACGGCGAACTCGGTGGGCTGGCCCGATCTGGTCACCCGGGCGATCTTGTTTCCAGCGAACTCGGTGATCCACAGGTTGTCGTCATGCCCGTGGGCTATGCCGCGCGGATCTGACCCCGAGGTGGGGAGCCCGAACTCGCTGAACAGGCCGTCGGTCGAGACCCGGCCGATCTTGTTGCCGGTCACCTCGGTGAACCACAGCTGGTCGTCCGGGCCGGTCACGAGGTTCAGTACCCCGGAGGCCGGGGTGGGGACCATGAACCGGCTGTAGGAGCCCAGCGGGTGATCCGGCCGATCGCGTTCGCACCCTGACTGGTGAACCAGATCGCCCCGTCCGGCCCGTGCGCGGTCCGTGCCGGTGCCGCTCCCATCCCGCAGATGACGTACTCGGTGATGACCCCGTTGGTGTCGATCCGACCGATCCTGTTGCCAGTGCTTTTGGTGAACCACACGTCGTCATCCGGACCCAGGGTGATCCCGGTTGGAGCGGAGTTGGGGGTGGGTATCTGGAACTCGCTGAAGACACCGCTCGGTGTCATCCGGCCGATCTTGTTGGCGTCCCGTTCGGTGAACCACAGGTTCCCGTCCGCCCCGGTGGTGATGTGGAACGGAACGGACCTCGGACTGGGTACGGTGAACTCGCTGATGGTGGGAGTGGCCCGGGGCGTGGACCCCTGGTCCGCCACTGGTCGAACGGCCGCCGTGGCCGGACCGGGCGGGACCGTCGCCAGTAGCCCCACTCCGATGGCGAGCAGACCCACGTGGGTCAGACCGGTGGCGGAACGAGTCAGCGGAATCATCGTTCTTCCCCCGGATCAGGACCGCTGTCGGTCAGGTCTGGTGCGGGTGCGGGCGCGCCGGACCGGTACGTCAGGTCCGCCTTGGCTCCGCCGGAGCCGGCCCGGGACCGGTTCGTCGGCGCCGGTGTTCGTTCCACTCGCGCGGGTGGGACCAGACGTCGCGGGGAGCGGAGGAGGAGGCCCGGTCGGTGTCAGGTTCAGCCGACCGATCTTGTTGCCGAGTTCCTCGGTGAACCAGATGTTGCCGTCCGGGCCGTTGGCCAGGCCTCGCGGCTGGGAACTGGCGGTCGGCACCCGGATCTCGGTGATCACTCCGTCGAGGTCGACTCGGCCGATCCTGTTGCCGCGCGCCTCGACGAACCACAGTGCGTCGTCCGGACCGGGGGTTATCGTGTCCGGTCGGGCGGCCGGGGTGGGTACGGGGTACTCGGTGATCGCACCGGAGGTGGTCATCCGGGCGATCCGGTTGCCGGTGTACTCGGTGACCCACAGGTTGCCGTCCGAGCCGCTGGTGATGCCGCGTGGGCCGCTGCCGGCGGTGGGCAGGGAGAACTCGCTGAACGTTCCGTCGATGGCGAGCCGGCCGATCTTGTTCGCGCCGGACTCGGTGAACCACAGTCGGCCGGTGGGCCCGGTGATGATGTTGTGCGGACCGGCGTGGGGAGTGGGGATGGAATACTCGCTGTAGGCGCCGAACGGCGTGATCCGACCAACGTGGTTTGACTCGGTGTTGGTGTACCACGCCGCGTTGTCCGGACCGTAGGCGATCTCCTCCGCCCCGGTTCCAGCACCGCAGATGGTGTACTCGGTGATCACACCGTCGGAGTTGATTCGGCCGATCTTGCCGCTGGTGGACTCGGTGAACCACACGTCGTCGCCCGGCCCGAGCACGATGCCGGTGGGCCGTGCGTTCGGAGTGGGTATCTGGAACTCGCTGAACACCCCGTTCGGGCTGATCCGTCCGATCTTGTTGGCGTCCCGTTCGGTGAACCACAGGTTCCCGTCGGCGCCGGTGGTGATGTGGAACGGATGGGCTTTCGAGGTCGGCACGGTGAACTCGGTGATGGTCGGCGCGGCCCGGGGATGCACCCGGTGGCCTGGGGCACCCGGCCCGACCGCGGTGGCCGGGTCGGGCGAGACCGTCATCAGTAGCCCGACCCCGACCGCGAGTAGACCCACCCGGGTTCCGGCGCCGTGACTGGTCATGAGCATGGGAGTCCTACCTTCGGTGCGTCGCCGTCGGACGTGGGTTCCCGGTGCCCGCACCAAACCGGCGCCGTGACCGGAGCGAATCGACTCTCACCGTTCCGGCGGCGGTGTGTCTGGCCGGATGGTGGGTGCCGCGTTCGCCGGGGCGGGCGGTCTCGCCGACGCCGGGGACACGGCGCGCCGCCGGGATCAGGTTCACCCGCCCGATCCGGTTCGCGTCCCGTTCGGTGAACCACAGGGTCCCGTCACCGCCGGTGGTGATGCGGAACGGAACCGAGTTCGGGGTGGGGACGACGAACTCGCTGATCACCGGCGGCGCCGACGCGGCAGGAGTCGTCATCGGGTGACCGCCCGCAGCATGCTGGCTGGCCGCGGCTGCCGGGCGGACAGGGCGACCACACCCAACGTGGCACCGGCGACGAGGCTGGTGAGCCGGACAGCCCTGGGCACACCGGAGACACTCACGGCACAGCCGGTGGCTGATCGGAACCCGCGTTCGGGCTGGGAGCGTGGCATGCGGCGGTCAGTGGTTGGCACAGCGGGTCGCGGACTCCGCGCCAACCGGGTCGGGACTGGCAACAGCCGGTACTGACCGGCCGGGCCGGATCCCGGGCCCGGCCGGTGCCCCGAGTTCGGGCTGTGGTGGCGGTGGCAGGTTGAGTCGGCCGATCCGGCTGGCGTTCTGTTCGGTGAACCAGATGTTGCCGTCCGGTCCGTTGGTTATCCCGCGCGGACCGGCGTCGCGGGTGGAGATCGGGATCTCGGTGATGTCCCCGTCGATGGTGACCTGGCCGATCTTGTTGCCGGTCAGTTCGGTGAACCAGAGCACGTCGACGGCACCAGGGGTGATGGACGCCGGAGTCGAGTGTGCGGTGGGGATGGGAAACTCGGTCACCGAACCGCTCTCCGTAATGGTGGCGATCTTGTTCGCGGTGTCCTCGGTGAGCCAGATGGCCCCGTCCGGGCCGGTGGCGATCCCGCGCGGGCGCGAGTTCGCGGTGGGCAGCCCGAACTCGCTGAACAGACCTTCCCGGGTCACCCGGCCGATCCTGTTCGCGTCCATCTCGGCGAACCACAGGTTGCTGTCGAAACCGGTGGTGATGGTGTACGCACCGGACTGGGGGGTGGGGACCGGAAACTGACTGTAGGACCCCAGCGGACTTATCCGACCAATGTTGTTCGAACGTCCCCCGGTGAACCACACCGCACCGTCCGGGCCGAAGGTGATCCGTTCCGGCTCGAAGGCGGCGCCGCAGAGCTGGTACTCGGTGATGATGCCGTTCTGGTCGATCCGACCGATCCGGTTCCCGGCGGTCTCGGTGAACCACACGTCCCCGCCCGGTTCGGTGGTGATGCCAGACGGTTGGGAGTTCGCGGTCGGTACCTGGAACTCGCTGATGATCCCGTCCGGGGTGATCCGGCCGATCTTGTTGGCGTTTCGTTCTGTGAACCACAGGTTTCCGTCACTGCCGGTGGTGATGTGGTACGGGAGAGCGTTCGGGGTCGGGATGACGAACTCGGTGATGGTCAGGTCGTCCGCCCTGCTTCCCGGTGGCTGTGCCGAGGCGGGAGCCGAACCCACCACGGGCATGCCCGACACCAGTACGGCAACGCCGACCCACACCGGGGCACACCGACCTGACGAGGTCCAACCAGCCAGACCCATCCACACTCCTGCCCTACCGCGCCCCACTGCACCGTCCGGGGCGCCACCCGGTGTCTGCGCCGACGTGGACCCGTACAGGCTGTGTTTCGGCCACATCGCCGCCGGTGTCGATCCCCCGACGGGGGGATCAGGTGGCCGCGTCGGCGGGTCGTTCCGTCGGTACCCCGCCCACTCGACCCACTCACTCGGTCGCGGGGCCTACGACGGTGCCGGAACGGGCGGTACTGGCTGGACGGGGCCGGGATCGGTCAGACTGGAGGGGTGAGTCTTACCGTCCGCCCACAGCGGATCCGGTGGTACGCCCGGATCGCCGCCGGTGTCGTGGTTGTCGTGTCGCTGTTGGCCGCGCTGCTGTTGAGAAGGTTCTCCACCGGGGTGCACTTCCAGAGCACCGACCAGGTCGGAGTGTTCGGCGTCGGGTTGTTCGTGGCGGCCGGCATCATGCTGGTCACCCGACCCCGGGTGGAGGCCGACGAGCACGGCCTGCGGGTGCGTAACCTGCTGGGTGAGCGGACCGTGCCATGGGATCTGGTGCGGGCGGTCGAGGTCCGGGACGGTTGGCCGTGGGCGTCGCTCGACCTGGTCGGCGACGAGGTGATCAACCTGATGGCGGTGCAGACCCTGGACGGCGAGCGCACCGTGGTGGCGATGTCCGCACTGCGCGACCTGCACGCTCGGGGCCGTACCACGGCGTGACCCAGGCGCTCCGGCCGCGCCACGGCGTGACCCGTAGGGTGACATGGAATCTCACCTGGGGGCACCGGCGTTGGGTGACTGGTACGCTTTTGAACGCGACCACCCTCGTTTCGGCGAGGGAAAGCAAGTGGAGCCCCGCTCCCACCCGAGCGGCCAGCCCCGTCAACGCCTCGGTTGTCGTCCACCGGTGGAGAACCGGAGGCCGACGACGGATCGTTGACGGAAAGGTGGCCGGGTCCGGTCCGCCGAGCCGGGATGACCGGATTCGGGGTGAGTGTCCGTGTTGGCGCATGAGACACCGACCGGGTCGAGCGTGGGCCCCGCGAGCGCAAGCTCCGGGGCCCGAGTCGTTGCTCGTGGGGTAGTGGCGGGGAGGATCCACCCACACGTCATAACCCGAGGAGGCCCCATCAGCGCCGAGCCCCGTATCAACGACCGGATTCGTGTCCCCGAGGTACGTCTCGTCGGTCCGGAAGGCGAACAGGTCGGGATCGTCCCCATCGGTGAGGCACTGCGCCTGGCCCAGGATTCCGACCTCGACCTCGTCGAGGTCGCGCCCATGGCGCGCCCGCCGGTCTGCAAGCTCATGGACTACGGGAAGTTCAAGTACGAGAGCGCCCAGAAGGCGCGTGAGTCCCGACGCAACCAGGCACTCACCGTCATCAAGGAGATGAAGCTCCGGCCGAAGATCGACCCGCACGACTACGAGACCAAGAAGGGTCACGTCGAGCGGTTTCTCAAGCAGGGCGACAAGGTGAAGGTCACCATCATGTTCCGGGGGCGTGAGCAGCACCGGCCCGAACTCGGGCTGCGACTGCTGCAACGGCTGGCCGAGGACGTCATCGAACTCGGCTACATCGAGTCGGCGCCCAAGCAGGACGGCCGGAACATGATCATGGTCATGGCCCCACACAAGAACGCCAAGACGACCCGGGTGCGGCAGGGGACCCCCGCCTGACGCACCAGACCGCCCGCCCTGGATCCTGACCGGGTCTGACCAATGACCCGGTAGTGACCGGTGCCACACACGCCGGTGTCTTCACACGGAAAGTAAGACAACTCATGCCCAAGAACAAGACGCACAGCGGAACCGCCAAGCGGTTCCGGGTCAGCGGCCGCGGCCGGATCCTGCACGAGCGGTCCAACCGCCGACACCAGCTCGAGCACAAGCCGTCCACCCGCACCCGACGCCTGTACGGCCTTGCCGAGGTGGCCTCCACCGACGTCAAGCGCGTCAAGCGTCTGCTCGGCCGATAGCCCGGCCACCTCGGACCCGACCACCCCGCGCCCGATCCGGACCATGACCGTCCGGAGTGGCGCCGACGAGAAGGACAGGTGCACCCGTGGCACGCGTCAAGCGGGCACTCAACGCCCAGAAGAAGCGCAGGACCACACTGGAGTCGGCCAGTGGCTACCGCGGCCAGCGGTCGCGGCTCTACCGCAAGGCCAAGGAACAACTGCTGCACTCGGCGACGTACTCCTACCGGGACCGGCGCGCGCGTAAGGGCGACTTCCGGCAGTTGTGGATCACACGTATCAACGCTGCGGCACGGTCGAACGGCATGACCTACAACCGGTTCGTGCAGGGTCTCAGGTTGGCCGGTGTGGAGGTCGACCGCAAGATCCTCGCCGACCTGGCGGTGACCGACACGGTGGCGTTCGCCGCCCTGGTGGAAACGGCCAGGGTCGGTCTGACCAAGGCACAGGACGCCGCCTGACCGCCGGTCGAGACGGCCACCGCGACGCCGCACCCGTGACGACCCGACCCGGGGAACGTCCGCTCTACACCGAGCGGACCCCCCGGGTCGTTGCCGCTCGGCGCCTGACCCGGCGGACCACCCGGACCCAGCGGGCCGAGTTCCTCGCCGAGGGCCCGCAGGCGGTGACCGAGGCACTGAACCAACCCGACGCCGCCCGGCGGGTTCGGGAACTGTTCGGCACCGACCAGGCACTGGCCCGACATGTCGGACTGGGCGAGCGCGCCGAGGCACTGGGTGTGCCGGTGTCGCGGGTGACCGCGCGCGGCATGACTGGTCTGTCCGAGACGGTGACCCCGCAGGGTCTGGTCGCGGTGTGTGCCGCGTTGGACGTGCCGTTGTCCGACGCCCTGGCCGGCCCGCCCCGGTTGGTGGCCGTACTGGTCGACGTACGCGATCCCGGCAACGCCGGCACCGTGCTGCGCAGCGCGGACGCGGCCGGGGCGGGCGCGGTGGTGTTCGCCGGGGACAGCGTGGACCCCTACAACGGGAAGTGTGTGCGGGCCAGCGCGGGCAGTCTGTTCCACCTGGCCGTGGTGCGCGGTGCGGCGTTGGCCGACACCGTGCGGACCGCCCACGCCGTCGGTCTGCGGGTCCTCGCCGCCAGCGGTGCCGGTCGCCACGACCTGTTCGACCTGGCCGACTCCGGTGAACTGGCCGGGCCGACCGCGTGGGTGTTCGGCAACGAGGCACGTGGCCTGCCTGCCGCCGACGCGGCCCTGACCGACCAGGCCGTACGGGTGCCGATGGCCGGACGGGCGGAAAGCCTGAACCTGGCCGCGGCGGCGGCGGTCTGTCTGTTCACCTCCGCCCGCGCGCACCGGCCCGACCGGCCATGGACCGGGCGCACCTGATGGTCCCGTGGCCCCGGCGCCGGGGCTTTGCCCCCGACGAGGGCCTCAACCAACCATCTAGACTGCGCAGGCTGGCTCTGCCACCTTGAGGCGGCGCCGGGCCGAGCCATGCCGGTGACGGCGGAGATCGGATCATCCGACAGAAGGAACCAGAGTCGACACCCATGTCTGGAGCGAACGAGTCCTACGATCCCAAGCAGGTCGCCGCGCTGGCGCCGGAGGCGCTGGACGCTGCCGTGCGCGAGGCTGAGAAGGCCTTTGCCGAGGCCGGCGACCTCGACGGGCTGGCCGCGGCACGGTCGGCCCACCTGGGTGACCGCTCGCCGGTGGCGTTGGCCCGCCGGGAGATCGGCGCGCTTCCACCCCGGGC
>DATCWR010000280.1:0-4600 GCA_036566245.1 Mycobacteriales bacterium
CGTCGCCGACCCGGCCCGGCGTGCCGAGATCACCGGCGTGCTGACCGCGTTGGCCAACCACGTCGCCAGCCGCGACAACGCCGAACCCGCTCGCGGCTGACCCACCGGCCTTGCCGCACGACTCCGCACGCTGACCAGCGCGGCTCGGACCGCTGAGGTAGGTTCACCGATCATCGGTGCGGCCATCCGCCGTATTCGCCCGCCACATCAGGCGCGTCTGGTATCGGCTTGGTATCGACGGTTCGCATCGGCGGCTCACGAGGCCGGATCACGTAGGTTGGCAGTACCCTGCCCGGTATCGCCGCCGACGCACCACCGGTGCGGGTCCGTGGGGAGGATCTTCGGTGAACGATCCTGACAACCAGAAGAGCGAGGTCCCCCCGCCGCCGACCACCGGCCCGACGCTGGATGTCACCGTGGTACTCATCGTGCCACTGGTTTTCCTTGGTGAACTCCTGGTTCAGGCCGGTGGAACACTGTCCAGGCTCATCGGGGCCACGTTACTGACGTTGTACTCGGCGATCATCCTGATCCTCGATCCGCAGGGCGTGCGGCGGATGGTGATAGCGGTTCCTCGGTTCCTGCGCTCGGCGTGGCGGTGGGCGCGGCACCGAAAATATGCCGCGCTACTCGCGGTCGGCACCGTGGTGCTTGTTGTTACCCCACTGGTGTTCGCCACCGTGTTCTCCGGCCCGATCGGATTACCGTTCTGCCCGATAGCCACGCAGGTTCGGGTGCTGACCACGCCGGACCAACTCGACACCACCGAAGAACTGGTCACCCGTTACGTGCAGTTGACCACCGCGGCGAACAAGCACTGCCCGCTCGTGAACATGTACGTCTACGCCGTCGACCCCGGAACCACCGGTGCCGACGTGGAGGCGGCGCTGGCAAAGGGCTGGAACGACGACGGGCGCACCGTCCCCTCCCGTGATCTGGGCCCACGCCCGGACATGTGGTTGGCCGGATCCGATGCCGACGTCTCGCGGGTGCAACAGTTGGCCCGACGCGGTAACCAGCCGCCTCCGGTCCGGGACGCGGACTATTCCCTCGCGTCCTCACCGGTGGTGCTCGGCATCTTCGGATCGCAGGTGCCGGAGCGTTTCCGGAACCACCAGCCGGCGACCTGGAGTGACATCCTGGCCGATGGCACACTCGGCGGGATCGTGCGGGCCGACCCACGGAACTCCACCGACGCGGCCACCGCCACCCTCGCCATGTATCTGAGTGAGGGTTGGCAACCCGGCGACACCAGCCGGAACCTCTCCCTCCTCCGACAGGTCGAACAGCGGATACGAGGCTCGCTCGGCTCGCTGGGTTCCTCGCAGGTCGACGGTACGGCCGCTCTGTTGTGCCGGGTCGCCGCCGCCAACGATCCCCGGCCGGTCATCGCCTCGGAGCAGGCACTGCTCCGGTTCGGGATGCTCGGCGCGGCCGGTTGCGCCAGGCCGGCCACCAAACCCCTGCTGGTCTACCCGTCGGACACCCTGCTGCTCGACCACCCGTTCGTGCGGTTCACCTGGACCAGCGCCAGGGCCGACCAGGCGGTCCGGGCGTTCCGCGACTGGCTTGGCGGCCCTGACGGCCGGGCCGAACTCCTACGGTTGGGCCTGCGTCCGGGCGGCACCATCGACCCGGGAGCGATGCCGTCGGAACGGCAGGGGCCACCGCCGGAGCGGCCTCCGCACCGGTCCGCGCCACCGGTCGACCATGCCTGTGGTCAGACCGAACAGGTGACATCCTCGGTCGGCGGTGACGTGTTGCTCACCGACCTGACCTGCGCGTTCGACACCTATCTGAGACTCCAGGTGCCCGGGCGTGTGCTGCTCGCCGTCGACTCGTCCGGTTCGATGGGCGAACCGGTCGGCCCGGCCGGTCAGACCCGCGCCACGGTGGTGGCCGGAGCGGTCCGCCATGGTCTGAACCAGATGGGTCCGCAGGACGAGTTCGGACTGTGGGAGTTCCCACAGAACTCCACCGGCCAGGGGCACCGAGAACTGGTGCCGGTCCGAAAAGGAACCGTGGGCCAACGGGACAGGGTGACCGCCGCCCTGGCGCGGCTGCGCCCGCAGGGGAATACTCCCCTCTACACCACGATCGTCGATGCGGTACGACTGCCCTCGTTACGGGAGACGAACGACCTCCACGCCGCACTGGTCGTGCTCACCGACGGGGAGGACACGTCTGGCGGGTTGACCGCCGACGACGTGCGGGCGGCGGTGAGATCCGCCGGGGTGCGGGTTTTCGTCATCGCCGTGGGCGAGGCGAGTTGCGAGGGCTCTCCGATCGAGGGAATCGGCGGCGGGCACTGTTATCACACTGATTTCAACCATATAGACGGTACGCTGCACCAGTTGTTCAGCGTGTTGTGGGGAGGTCGATGATGCCGACACACAAGGACCAGAACATCCTGAAGAACTGGCGCGGGCTTCGTCGGTATTTCCCCCGCGGCATAAGTTGGTTCGTGGTCGGGGTGGTCGTCACCCTGGTCGCGGTGGCAATCCGCCCGGTGCTGTTCGGAAATGACGACCTCGAACCGGGCAGACTGGTTGTCCTCAGTGGTCAGGACGACAGTCCCGGTGGACAGCGGCAGAAGCTGATCGACCGGTGGAATGATCTACACCCCAGCAATCCGGCCGAGATACGGGAGTTGTCCAGCAACGCCGCCCAGCAGCACGCCGACATGGTCGCCGACGCCCAGTCCGGAGAGCACACCGTCGACATCTACAACCTGGACGTGACCTGGACGGCCGAGTTCGCCGCGGCTCACTACATCCGCCCGCTCGGTGATGTCGACACCAGCGGGTTCCTGAAAAAGCCGCTGGACACCTGCCGCTACCAGGGAAAGCTGTGGGCGCTTCCGTTCAACACCGACGCGGGCCTGCTGTACTACCGGACCGACCAGGTGGAGAGCCTCCCCGACAAACTCCCGCCGGCGAGCGGTCATCCGGACCAGAGCGGCCCCTACGCGGTGCAGTTGGTTGACGAGGGGTTGACCGTGAACGCGCTGGAGGCCATCTGGTCAACCGACGGTGGCGTGCTGGACGGCCAGAACCAGTCCACCGTCGACTCCACCAGGACGGCGAACGGACTGCGGGACCTGACCCAGAACGTCACCGCGCTGGCTGACAGGCTGGGCCGGCCGGTCACCGACCTGCTCCCCCGGTTCGACGAACGTGCCGGCACCGACGCGTTCATCGCCGGGCAGGTCACCATGATGCGTAACTGGCCGGTGGCCTACGCCCAGATCAAGGCCGCGCCCCAGGTTCCCGGCCGTGTCGACGTGGCCGACAGTTTCGACGTGGCCGAACTGCCCAGTCCCAGCGTGCTCGGTGGTCAGGACCTCGCCGTGGCCGCCGGGTCGACCAGGCCCCGCGCGGCCGAGGCGCTGGTGCGGTTTCTGACCAGTGACGACAGCGAACGCGCGCTGTTCGAGGACGGCGGTTTCGCCGCGACCCGGGCGAGCGTGTACGACGACCCCAGCGTCCGCGCGGCCCGCCCCTACGCCGCAACGCTGCGCAGCGCCATCCAGCACGCCCGTCCCCGCCCGACCACGCCGTACTACGCACTGTTCAGCATGGAGTTCCGGCAGATCGTGCGGGCCACCCTGAACCAGGACGGCCAGGTACCCTCCGACGCGGCCCGCCGCATCGACGACGCCCTACGTGGCCAACTCGACCCCTGACAGCACCCACCGTTCCCCAACGTGTCGAGGGAAGTGAGACGAAAAACCAGCGTTGGACGTCTCACTTCTCTCGACGCGTTTCGTCTGGTCGGCGGCGGGGGCCTCGGCGGCCGAGCCGGACACCGAGCCAGACCCAGGTGGACAGGGTGAGGGTGACCATGGCGAAACCGAACAGCAGGTCCTCCACCGGCGCGAACACGACCCGGACACCCAGGATCACGTCCGGGTCGTAGGTGACCACCGGCAGTCCGGTGAGCACCCCGTTCATCACCAGTTGGAAGAACACCACGATGCCGTAGGCGGTCCAGTACACCCGCCGGCCCAGTAGGCGGGTCCGCAGCACGACCAGATCCACCACCACGGCACCGGCGACGGCGAGCACGGCCAGCGCGGTGTAGGTCACCGCGGACTCTCCTCGGCCTGCGGTGTGGGGGTCCCGACGGCCCGGCCAGGCGGGTCAGGCGGGTCGGGTTCGTCGCCGGCCGGCCAGCCCTTCACCGCCCGCACCGCCTCGAACGCCAGGATCGCGCAGGTCGGCACCACCACGAAGAACAGTGCCTCCTCCAACGGCAGCCCGCCGGGCAGCACCACCCCGGACATCCACTCCCGCCGGTAGGACCAGTGCCCCGCGGCGATCGCGTACAGGTCCCAGCCGGCGAAGAGCACGAACGTCGGCAACACCGCGAGCACCCAGCGCCGGGTCCGGGCGTACACCCGGGTGCGCAGCCAGATCTCCAGCGGGGCGGTACCGAGAAGGCAACCGGCCAGCAGACCCAGGTAGGTCAGATGTCGCACGGTTCGCCCCTCGGTCAACCCGCCGTCAGTCCGCCGCGGTCAGCCGGGCCCGCAGCGCGCGGGCCGCCGCCTCCGGGTCGTCGGCCTGGGTGATCGCCCGCACCACCACCGCGCGACGGG
>DATCWR010000302.1:0-2271 GCA_036566245.1 Mycobacteriales bacterium
CAGCCGCGACCGCCGCAGGCACAGGGCGGCCCGTCCGGGTCGACCACCACGTGCCCGACGTGCCCGGCGTTGCCGGTCCCCCCGTCGACCAGCCGGTCACCCAGCACCAGCCCGCCGCCAACCCCGGTCGAGACGACCATGCCGAGCATGTTGGCCCGGCCCCGGCCGGCGCCACGCCAGTGTTCGCCGACGGCGGTGGCGACCCCGTCGTTGTGGACCCGCACCGGCACCCCGGCGAACCGGTCGGCCAACCGGGCCCGCAGCGGGAACCCGCGCCAGCCGCCCACGTTGAGCGGGGACACCTCGCCGGCCGGCCAGGTCATCGGGCCGACACATCCGACACCCACCCCGCCGGGGGCCGTGCCGGCGGTCACCCGGTCGCACAGGTCGGCCAGTGCCTGCCAGGTCGTCTCGGCGTCCGCCCCGACCGGGGTGGGGGTCTGGTCCCGGCGCAGCACCGCGCCGGTCCGGTCGACCAGGGCGGCGGCCAGTTTGGTGCCACCCACGTCCACGGCCAGCACCGGATTCACCGTGCGGTCCACGCGGTCGAGATCCTGGGCATGCCCGGATTCTGCCGCCAAACCCGGCGGACGCGGCACACCGGGAACGGTGACGGGGTGCGTGGTGCACCGAAGTCGACGTACGGTCGTTCACGTGAACTCACCGGTCCCCGCCCCAGGCACACTCGGCGCCCTGCGTGACTCGGGGCACGTGTACCGCTCCGTCAAGGCCGAGGTGCGTGAGAACCTCATCGCCCGGCTGGCCGCCGGCGAGCCATCGTTGCCCGGCATGGTCGGGTTCGACCACACCGTCGTCCCGGAGGTCGAGCGCGCCCTGCTCGCCGGTCACGACGTGGTGCTGCTCGGGGAACGTGGCCAGGGCAAGACCCGCCTGATCCGCACCCTGCTGGGCCTGCTCGACGAGTGGACGCCGGCGATCGACGGCTGCGAGATCAACGACCACCCGTTCGCGCCGGCCTGTCGACGCTGCCAGGCGCTGGTGGCCGAGTGCGGCGAGGCCACCCCGGTGGTCTGGCGACACCGCGAGGACCGGTACGGCGAGAAACTGGCCACCCCGGACACCAGCGTCGGCGACCTGATCGGGGACATCGACCCGATCAAGGTGGCCGAGGGCAGGACCCTCGGCGACCCGGAAACCGTCCACTACGGGCTGATACCACGCTCCAACCGGGGCATTTTCAGCGTGAACGAACTGCCCGACCTGGCCGAGCGGATCCAGGTGGCCCTGCTCAACGTGCTGGAGGAACGCGACATCCAGGTGCGCGGCTACCGGTTGCGACTGCCGCTGGACCTGCTGCTGGTGGCCAGTGCGAACCCGGAGGACTACACCAACCGCGGTCGGATCATCACCCCGCTCAAGGACCGGTTCGGTGCCGAGGTGCGCACCCACTACCCGATCGAACTGGCCGACGAGCTGGCCCTGGTGCGCCAGGAGGCGGCGATCGTGTGGGGCCTCGACGGGACGCACGCCGCGCCGGTGGTACCCGATCACCTGGTCGAGATCGTGGCCCGGTTCGCCCGGGCGGTCCGCGAGGCACCCCAGGTCGACCAGCGTTCCGGGGTGAGTGCCCGGTTCGCCATCGCCGCGGTGGAGACCCTGGCCGCCTCGGCGGTGCGTCGGGCCGCCCTGGCCGGTGAGCCGGTCGCGGTGGCCCGGGTGTGTGACCTGGCCGCGGTCGTGCCGGCCAGCCGGGGCAAGGTGGAGTTCGAGGACTCCGACTCCGGTCGGGAGGAGGAGGTCCTCCACCACCTGCTGCGCCGGGCCACCGCGGAGACCTTCCGGGCCCGTTTGGCCGGGTTGGACCTGTCCGCGTTGCGGGAACGGTTCGACGACGGCGCCACGGTGGAAACCGGTGACCTGGTCTCGGGTGCGGAGTTGTTGCGTCAGGTCGGAGCGTTCGAGGGTCTGGCCGGCCTGCTCGGCCGGTTGGAACTGGACGAGGGCATGGAGGACCCGGGGCTGGCCGCCGCGGCGGTGGAGTTCGCCCTGGAGGGTCTGTACCTGAACCGCCGGCTGTCCAAGGAGGACTTCGGTCCGGGACGCACGCTCTACGGAGGCTGACCATGCCCACCCCTGGCTGGCGGTACGGCGCGTGGCACGGTGGCCGGGACCCGTTGGAGCCGCCGTTCGACGTGCGGGAGGCACTGGACGCGGTCGGCGACGACGTACTGACCGGCTCCAGCCCGGCCGACGCGCTGCGCCGGTTGTTGCGGCGCGGCACCGACGGGCTGCGCGGCCTGGACGAGATGC
>DATCWR010000344.1:0-13308 GCA_036566245.1 Mycobacteriales bacterium
CCTGCTCGCGCAGGCGTTCGGACCGACCTGGGCCGAGCAGGTGGAACTGCGCCGCGTCCCGTTGCTGCCCTACGGTCGGGCCGCCGGGCAACCCGACCTGAGCACCTCCGGCCGGCCGGGTGCGTGGTTCGGCCGGTGCCCGGTGGCCACCTCACCGGTGCTGCGCCACGACGGCCAGATCGTCGGCTGCTGCAACGAGCAGGTGCTGACCGGCCATGGCCCGGCCACACTGCGCCGACGGGTGACCACGGCCGACCAGACGGTGGCCGCGTTCGCCGACCTGCGCGCCGACCCACACCTGAGGTCGGTCAGCCAGATCGGGCTCGGCCCGTTGACCGGGCTGACCGGCCTGACCGATCTGGCCACCCGCGAGTTCACCGACCCGTGCCAACTCTGCTGGGCGATCGCCCGACGCCGGGCAGATCCGGACACCGGGGTGGGCGACCGGGTCGCCACGCTGCTCCGTGCCCACGACGCCCTACGGGTCGCCACCCACCGGACAGGTGCGCGACCGTGACCGGGCCGGGCACCACCGAACGCGCCGCCGCACCGGCAACCCGGGCCGACGCGGTCAGCACCACGCTGACCGCCAAGGTCGGGCTGCTACTGCCCACCCTGCGGGCCGAGATGACCAGGTTGTGGACCGCCGCACCGGTGGCCGACCGGTACGTGGAGTACCTGGTGGTCATGCACGGGGTGATCCGGGCCTCGGTGCCGCTGATGCGGACCGCCCGGACGCGGTGCGCCGAACTGGCCGGCACCGGCCGGATGGCGGACCCGGTGGTCGACCCGCTGGCCGACTACCTGACCCGGCACATCGGGGAGGAGACCGGGCACGACGAGTGGGTACGTCAGGACCTGGCCGCGCTCGGTGCCGACCCGGACGAACCGCTGCGCCGGATCCCCTGCCCCACGGTGGCCGGCCTGGTCGGCGCGCAGTACTACTGGATCGCCCACATGCACCCGGTGGTGCTGCTGGGCTACGTCTGGGTACTGGAGGGATTCCCGCCCACACCCGAGTTCGTCGACGCACTGCGCCGCCGCACCGGCTGGCCGGCCGCCGCCTTCCGCACCCTGCGGGCACACGGCGCACTGGACCCCACCCACCGCCGGGAACTGGGCGAACTGCTCGACCGGCTCCCGTTGACCCCGACGCTGCGGACCGGCATCGAGACCAACGCCCTGTTCACCGTCGGCCAGCTCGCCACGCTGTTCCGACAGTTGTCCACCTGCCCCCTGCCCGGTCGGAGGCCCCCCACGTGACCCGGTGCCCACACTGCGACACCCCTGCCCCGCAGGGCGCACGGTTCTGTTCGTCCTGCGGAACCGGGCTGACCGCCCGGACCGACACCGACGCGACCGCGCAGGTGCGCAAGACCGTCACGGTGCTGTTCTGCGACCTGACCGACTCCACCGCGCTCAGTGAGCGGCTCGACCCCGAGCCGCTGCGCACGCTCATGCTCCGCTACTACACGCTGGCCCGCGACTGTCTGGAGCGTTACGGCGGTTCGGTGGAGAAGTTCATCGGCGACGCGGTGGTCGCCGTGTTCGGGGTACCGACCGTGCACGAGGACGACGCGCTGCGGGCGGTGCGGGCGGCGGCCGACCTGCTCGCCACCATCGAACGGTCCAACGACGAACTGGCCCGGATGGTGGGGGCGACCCTGGCGGTCCGTATCGGCATCAACACCGGTGAGGTGGTCACCTACGGCGAGGCCGCGCCGGCCCAGTCGCTTGCCTCCGGCGAACCGGTGAACGTGGCCGCCCGGCTCCAGCAACACGCCGGGGTCGGGCACGTCCTACTCGGGGAGAAGACCTGGCGGCTGGTTGCCGGGGCGGTGTCGGCCGAACCGGTCGGTCCACTGTCGGTGAAGGGCAAGTCCGAGCCGATCACCGCCTACCGGCTGGTCGACCTCACCCCGGAATCATCCGCGGCGGTCCGATCCTCGGACGTGCCACTGGTCGGCCGCGAACCCGAACTACGCCAGTTCGACCTGGTGCTGGACCGGCTGGCACGCGATCCGTGCTGCCACCTGGTCACCGTGCTCGGCGAGGCCGGACTGGGCAAGTCCCGGCTGGCCCGGGAGTACATCGCGCTGGCCGAACGCCGTGGCGCCGTGGTCGGGGTGGGCCGGTGCGTCCCCTACGGCCGGGGCGCGAGCCTGCACGCGCTGGCCGAGGCGCTCGGTCAGGCCATCGCGGCACACGAGTCGGTGTCGACCTCCCCGCCCGAACCCGACGTGGCCCAGGCGCTGGCCGAGATCAGGGCCGGCCTGTTGCGGGACGGTTCACCGGGTGGTCAGCCCGACCAACTCGGCTGGGCGCTCAACCTGGTGCTGGGTTGGTTGGCCCGCGACCACCCGGTGGTACTGGTGTTGGACGACCTCCAGTGGGCCAAGCCAACCCTGTTGGACCTGCTGGACCTGATCGGGGACTGGGCCGGCGACAGCGCGGTGGTGCTGACCGGCGTGGCCCGATCCGACCTGATCGAACAACGCCCGGGTTGGGGTAGCGGCCGACTCAACACCACCACCCTGGCCCTGTCCCCGCTGGACCCGGACTCGGCCCGGCTGCTGGCGGCCTCGTTCTGCGAGACGATGGCGCACGACGCCACGGTCCTGGACACCCTGGCCGAGCGGGCCGCGGGCAACCCGTTCCACCTCGAACAACTGGTCGCCATGGCCGAGGAGGGCACCCCGGACGGGCTGCCCCCGACCGTGGAGGCGTTGATCTCAGCCCGCATGGACAGGTTGGAGCCTGCCGAACGTGCCCTGCTCCAGTGCGCCGCGGTGATCGGCCGCGGGTTCACCCGGGGCGAGGTGGACCTGCTGCTGGGGGCCGACCCTCGGCACGCCCAACACCTGCGCACCCTGACCCGTCGGCGCTTCGTGGAGGTCACCGGCCACCGATCCGACGGCGACACCACGTACCGGTTCGTCAACACGCTCGTCCAGGAGGTGGCCTACCGTTCCACGTCCAAGCGGCTGCGGGCACAGCGCCACCGGCTGCTGGCCGACCACCTGGAACAGACCGGTGAACCAGAGGAGAAGACCGGTGACCACCGGGAACGCGCGGTCCGGTTGCTGACCGAACTGGGGCCGTTGGACGCCGAGGCCCGGTTACTGCGGACCCGTGCCGCGGTCGACCTGGGCACGGCCGGCATCCGGGTGCTGCACCGCGGCGACCTGCCGCACGCCGCCGACCTGCTGACCCGCTCGGTGGCCCTGGTGGGTTCCGACCAGGCCGGTCAACTCTGGTTCGCCGAACAACTCGCCGAGACCCGCCTGTTGCGCGGAGACACGGCCACCGCGGCCGGGATGCTGCGCGAGTTGCTGCCGCAGGCCGTGGCCGCCGGTGACCGGGTGGTGGAGGGGCACGTCCGGCTGCTGCTGGCTTTCCTGGACGGCCAGGACGGCCAGGGCGGGCCGCACGTCGTCGAGGCGGTGGCCACGGAACAGCTGCCGGTATTCGAGGCGGCCGGGGATGATCTGGGCATGGCCCGGGCCTGCCTGTGGATCGGTCAGGCGCAGCAGGGTCGCGGCCGGTACGCGGCCACCGAGGAGTTGTTCCGGCGCGCGCTGCACCACGCCGTGGCGGCCGACGCGGAGTTGGAACTGGCCTCGGTACTCGGCGCGATGGCGATGTCGTGGTGGTTGGGTCCCGAACCTGTGGACACGGCCATCCGGCGGTGCGAGGAACTGTTGACCGAACACGTCAGCGGCCGCCGGGCCGTGCGGGTGGCGATCACCTGTCCGCTGGCCGCGCTGCACGCCGCCCGCGGTGACCTGACCACAGCCGAACGGTTGCTGGCCGAGGCGCACGGCATCGTCGGTGAACTCCAGCACACCTACGCGGCGATCTCGGTGACCGTGTTCGCGGCCCGGGTGAACGGGCTGGCCGGCCGGTGGGACACCGCCGTGGAACTGTTGGAGCAGGCCCGCGACACCTACGCGCGGCACGGTGACCAGGCCTCGGTCGGGGTGGCCGGACTGGATCTGGCCCGGGCGCTGCTGTGGTCCGGTCTACCCCGGCAGGCCGCCGGGTACCTGACCGACGTGGACCCGGACGGGCCACTGTCGATGGCGGCGTTCGCCGGCATGCAGGCTCGGGTGTCGGCCGCCTCCGGGCAGCACGACCAGGCCGCGGCGCAGGCCCGCCGGGCGGTCGAGGAGTCACTGCGCACCGACTCCAGCGAATGCCAGGGGCTCGCCCTGCTCGACCAGGCCCGGGTCGCAGCCGACGCGGGTGAACGGTCCGCCGCACACGGGTTCGCCCACCAGGCCCGGGACCGGTTCGCCGGCAAGGGGCACACCGTGGGGGTGGGCTGGGCCGACGCCCTGCTGTCCGGGGGTGCGGCTGGGTGAGTGCCGTGGCCGGACCGGGCCGCCCACCGCTGACCTGGAACCTGCTGGGACGCGGGCGCGACGAGATCAGGGTGCGCGCCGACGGATACGCCCGGGTGAGTCGCGAGTGGGCGGTCGGTGGCGCCACCGGAGCCGGGGTGCGGGTGTGTCTGCTGGACAGCGGGATCGAACCGAACCATCCCCGGATCGGGCCGGTGCAGGGGTGGTACGGCACGGTGGCCGGGCCCGACGGTGAACCGGAGGTCCGCAAGGTCGACCCGGGTGACGCCTCCGGTCACGGCACCGCGTGCGCCAGCGTGATCAGGTCGATCGCACCGGAGTGCGACCTGCACAGCGTCCGGGTGATCGAGAGTTTCGCCGGTACCGGGGAAGCACTGCTGGCCGGGCTGCGCTGGGCGGTCGAGGGCGACTTCGACGTGATCAACATCAGCCTGTCCACCACCCGGCGCAGGTATGTCGCCCCACTGCGCGAACTGCTCGACCAGGCGTACTTCACCGGCAAACTGGTGGTGGCCGCGGCACACAACCTGGCTGTGGAAAGTTACCCGTGGCGGTTCTCCTCGGTGCTGTCGGTGGGCACCCACGGGGAACGCCGGCCGGACCTGATCCTGTACAACCCGAACCCGCCGGTGGAGTTCTTCGCCCACGGGTTGGACGTGGAGGTGGGCTGGCTGGGCGGCAGCACGGTCCGGGTCACCGGCAACAGCTTCGCCGCGCCGCACCTGACCGGCTACTGCGCCCTGATCCGCAGCAAACACCCCCAGTTGACGAACTTCCAGGTGCGCAACACCCTCTACCTGATGTCGGACAACGTGGAGGACCGCTCCTGACCCCCGCCGTACCGCCGGGTCGGTTGTCGCCCGGGGCGCGGCGTGTGTTCGTGTCGGGGAAGCAGGAGCGGGGTGGCCAGCATGAGCAGGCCGGCGATCGCGATCGCGGTGTGGGCACCGGTGAGGTGGGCCAACAGGCCCCACAGTGCGGTCAGGGCCGCGATGGTGGCGTTGTTGGTGACCGACCACGCGGACAGCATGCGGGCGACGCGGTCCGGAGCGGTCTGGTCGAGTCGGTAGGTGGCGAACACCGGGTTGAACACGCCCGCACACGTGATCAGCCCGAGTTCGGCGGCGATGACCAGCACGAGCCCGGCGGCACCGGGGCGGACGAAGGCCAACCCGAGCGACCAGCACGCGCGCAGCGCCCCGGCGACCAGCATGACCCGGTGCTGCCCGAACCGCGCGACGAGTCGGCGGGCCAGCCGTGAACCGACCAGGCCGCCCAGACAGGGTGCTCCGAACGCCAGGCCGTACTGCCAGGGCGCGAACCCGAGGGGGCCGAGCATGAGGACGGCCAGCAACGGCGAGGTCGCCATGATCAGCCCGTTGACCAGGACCGTGTTGAGGAACAGCGGGCGCAGCCCCGGATGGTTCAGGACGTACCGCCACCCTTCGAGCAGGTCGCCGGCTCGCAGGCGTGACGCACCGGTTCGCACCGGCCGTGGCTCCCTGCCGCCGATCGCTCGGATCCCCGCTGCCGAGAGCAGGTAGCTGACCGCGTCGGCCAGCACGGTCGTCACCGGACCGAACAGTCCGATCGCGGCCCCACCCAGTGGCGGTCCGAGCACGGTGGCGGCCCAGGTGGTGGACTCGAACCGCCCGTTCGCGACGAGCAGGTCCCCAGGCCGCACGAGCGACTTCAGGCATGCCCCGCTGGCCGCCCGGAACGCGATGCCCGCCGCGGCCACGATGACCGACACGACCAGCAGTTGGACGAAGGTGAGCCAGCCGAACGCGAACGCGACCGGGACGCTCAGCAGCGCGGTGAACCGGGTCAGGTCCACGGCGACCATCACCGGCCGTTTCCGGCGGAACTCCACCCACGGTCCGAGCGGCACCGCCACCACCGCACCCACCGCCAGTCCGGCAGCGGCCAGCGCCGACACCCCGGCGGGTCCGACGTGCAGCACCAGAATCGCGATCAGCGGGAACGCGTCGAGCGCGAGCCACGTGCCGAACGCACTGGTCGCGTACGCCGCCCACAGCCACCCGAACTGTCGCCCCAGCGACCGCCTGTTCACCACGCGCGAGATCACAGCGAGACGCACACTGACGGATCACACCGGCGTGTCGCCGCCGATCTGTCGAAGTGTGGTGGGGCCGTTACGCTCGGGCAGGGGGCTCTCGGACGGGGAGGTGCGCGGATGGTGGCCGAGTACGTGCAGGTACAGGTGGCGATCGACTCCCGGGAGAAGGCTGGAGAGTTGGCCCGGTCGATCGTGGAGTCCCGGCTGGCCGCGTGCGTGCAGATCCTCGGCCCGGTGGTCAGCACCTACTGGTGGCGCGGGGTGATGGAGACCGCCGACGAGTACCTGCTGCTGGCCAAGACCACCGGCGCGGCCGTCGAGGAGTTGACCGGGCACATCCGCGCGCGCCACCCCTACGACGTGCCCGAGATCGTGGCCGTACCGATCGAACACGGCCTGGGTGAGTACCTGAACTGGATCAGCACCGAAACGTCTCGCCGATCTTCGTCTTAGAGGTGTTGTCCGCGGTGGAGTGGCACCTCCAACACCAAGATCGCTGCACAGTGGTGGGGTCAGGTGGCGCGGGGTTGGGGGAAGGTGCCGAGGACGGTGAGGGAGCCGTCGGGGCGTAGTTCCATCACCGGGATGCGTCGGCCGACCGCATCGCCGGTCTTCGGGTCGAAGGTGAACGTGCCACCGGCACCGGGCACGCTGGTGGTCGGCGAGTTCGCCAGATACAGCAGGCTGCGCACGTCACCGGGCGCGGGCAGTTGGCTGGACTGCCCGGTGGCCCGTCCGATCGCGAGGGTCGCGGCCAGCATCGCGTCGTGGGTCATGATCGCCCAGCCGTCGGCCAGGTCGTCGGCGGGGAAACCGTTCACCCGGGTGAACGTGTCGGCGAACCGCTGGTACTGGGCCAGGTCCGGGTTGAACCGCCGGTTGGCCAGCGCGTTCGGGTCAACCAGGGGCGCGTAGACCACGGTGACCGGCGCGTCCACCGCCTGCGGCCGGGGCAGGCTGGCCGCCAGGGCCGAGGCGTCCGAACCGGTGACCACGGTGACGGTGCGGTCCCGCGCGCAGTTGCGTTGCCGGAGCCGGGCCACGAACGTGGGCAACAGGCTGGCCCGGCCGGCGTAGAACACCATATCCGGCGGGTTCACCCCGCACAGGTTGGCGACGATGGCACGGAACTGCGCGTCGGTACCCGGCGTGCCCGGTGTGCCGTCATACGGCTGGACCACCCGGCCACCGTCCACCCAGTACCGCGACAGCCCGGTGGTGGTGAAGTCGCGTTGCAACGCGCCGGTGTACAGGTCGCTGGAGTTCTCGTCGCCGACCAGCAGTGCGGTGTGCAGGTCGCGCCGGTGGCCGGTCAGGTACTCGGCGAGCACCGCCAGTTCGTCACCGACGCTGGGATTGACCCTGGTCAGTCCGGGAATGGGCCCACCCAGGCCGGTCGCGGTGGTGTTCAGCCCGTCGCCGGTGATCACCGCGCCCACCATCGGGATGCCGTGTCCGGCCAGTGCCTTCGCGGCGCGGACCGTCGGGTCGGAACTGACCCCCATGCCGATCACGGTGACCAGGTGCTGCGGCCCGTTCACCATGTCGACGAGCTGGTCGACGACCAGTTCCCATGCCTGTTCCTGGCTGCCCATGTTGGCCAGCACCAGCCGGATGCGCGGGTTGCTGCCGCTGCTGTTGGCGCTGTGCTGGGCCACGTACGCGCCCTCGAGTTGGGACCGGATCCGTTCGATCGACACGGTGCTGACGGCGCTGGAGGTGAGCGGGGTGAGTAGTGCCACGGTGACGTGTGGCCGGTCCTCCACCCGATGGTTCTCCGCCCTGATCCGGCCCTCGACCGTGGCCAGCGCCGGGTCGAAGACATACGAACCATCGGTGACCCCGACACACTCGTCGCCCTGCCTGGTCACCCCGGCGCCGCACCGGTGCAACGCCGAGACCACGACCTGGGTGCCGGCGGCGGCGCCGACCACGGCGACCGTCACGCCCACCCCCACCAGGCCCCGGCGCATCCGCCGGCGGCGACGCCCGGCAGTGGTCTGCGGTGGCGTGAAATCCGTGTTCGTCACGCTCATCGCCTCTCCCCGATCGTCGTGGTTCGCGACGGCCCGGCCCCCGCGGTGGCGTGGTCAGTCCTATGCCCCGGCCTGGCCGCGGTGGCGTGCCGCCTCGCCACGTAGTACGGCCAGGCCGTCGCGCGAGTACGGCGCGATGTCATCGTGGTCTGCGGCGATCTCCAGGTGCAGGCTGCGCCGGGAACAGGTGGTCGTCGGGTCCCCGGCGATCCACAGTGCCGCGACCAGTCGACCCAACGGGGCCAGCGGCATCTCGCCCGGGTCGGCCCACCCGGTGAGGTCACGCACCAGTTCGATGCCGCCCGGCGGTAACCGGTTCGGTGCGGCGACCACCGAGCGCAGCAACGCCAGCCAGTCGCGCACGTCGGCCTCGGGTAACAGTTCGGCCAGCCGGCGGGTCACCGCCTCCACCATGCCCAACGCCAGGGCGTGGTGGAGTTCACCAGCCTGGTCGGCGGCCTGTCGACAGTCCAGCCGGAACCAGTCGTGCACCCGCACCCACCCCGCCGGCCGGTCATCCGGGTCGTCGCCCGGGTCGTCGCCCGGGCGGGCGGCCAACCGACGCAGCAGCAGCCGGCGCAGCACCGGCCGCAGGACAGCCACCTCGGAGTCGGCAGAGTCAGCGGGATCGACGGAACCGCCAACGGGCGGGGTCCACAGTTCCGGCGCGAAGATCGCCGAACGCTCCCCACGCGGGCCGGTCAACAGTCCACTGCGAGCCGCCAACCGGGACGCCTGGTCGAGGTTCCGGGCCGCCGCGCAGGTGACCAGGTCCTCGACCGCGCCGGTCGGAACGCCCTGGAGGAGTTCGTCCCGTAACCGGTGCTCGACCGTCCTGGCCGCCGGGCCGAGCACCCCGGGTTCGGGCGCGGCCAGCAGGGTCGGCAGGTCCACCGCGGCGTCGGGTCGTTCGGCGATCGCGTCGAGCACCAGCCGGGTCGACCCCGGGTGGCCGCCGGTGAACCCGTGCACCATCGCGGTGACCCGCCGGTCGTCCTGGTCCAGGCCCGGCGCGGACACCATGTTGCCGACCTCGTCGCGGGTCAGGTCTCGCAGCATCACCGGATACCAGCCGCGTTCCGGTCGGGCCCGGACCCGTTCGGAGTGTGCCAGGTAGTGGGCATAACCGGCCTGCTCCACCATGGGCACCGGCTCGCTGGAGGCGGTGACCCGGGCGGACAGTGCACCCCGACTGGTGGCCACCACGGTGAGCGGGTCAGGGTCGTCGGAGACGTGCGCGGCATGCTGCCGGCGGGCAGTGACCAACCCGTCGAGGAAGCGCAGGCCGACGTCGGTGTCGATGTTGTCGATCAGGACCACGCAGTTGAGCGACCATTCGTCGGCCCGTCGACCGTGGCGGAAGTCGGCCCGCAGGTCGGCCAGGAACGCCGCCCACAACAGTTCACCGACCTCGTGCCGCTGGCCGGCCAGGTCGGGATGGGTGGCCAGCCGGTTCAGGTCGACCAGCACGTCCAGGGAGTCCCGGTGCAGTCCCCGGTCCTGGTGGCCGTACCAGTCCTGGCCCTGGCCCAGCACCACCCGCCGGCCCCGCCGCCGAGACACCAGGCCGCGCAGGACCAGGTCGGGCAGGTACCGGCCGGCCGTGCTGACCCCGGGCACCCCACGCACCACCGGCACGGCCGAGAGCACCTTCGGCGCGGAGGCGGCGAGGAACGCCCGTAACCGGTCCACCCGGCGGTACTCCTCCAGGGCCCGCCGGATCTGTTCGCGGGCCCGCGCCCGGTCGGTCAGGTTCACCGTCTGGGCGATCGCCAACCGCCCGGTGATCAGGCGGGGGAACGCGAGCCGGCCGTACCGGCCGCTCTGCCGGTTCAGTTCGAAGGCCAGCGCGGCGAGCATCCCGCCGGGGTCGGTGTGGTCGGTGGCGTCGGTGGTCTCGCAGTCGACCCGGGCGTAGGGCACCTGCTGGTCGAGTCGACGTGCGAGTTCGGCGACCAGCGCCGTCTTGCCGCTGCCCCGCGCTCCGGTGAACACGATCACCGGCACCCGCCGGCTGCACGGAATCCCGTCTCGTTCGGGCCTGGTGAGGAACTCCCGGACCAGGGCGATGGCCCGGTCCCTGCCATGGAGATCAACCACCTCGCCTGGCATGACTTCCCCCAACCTCACCGCGGCCCATCGTGTGCAACGACCTCCGGCCGGCCAGGCCACGGGCAACCCGATGACAGGCGGTGACAGACCACCCCGGCGGCCGATGGCTGCCAGGCCGCGTTGCCGGGGATCGTAGTTGCGTACCTTGCTGGATGTCACGGTTCCAATCGGTTTCTGACCCGAAGGGCACCGCTGCGGTCGTTGCCACGCCGGTGTGGCGGGGCTCGGGCGGGCGGCGGTAGGTGAGGTACGGAGCGGGTACAGACACGACAACACGGCAGCACAGCAGCGGCGCGATCGGCACAAACGGGGATGTGTTGCGATGCCGAAGTTTCTGGTCCGGGCCAGTTACACCGCCAAGGGCGCCAAGGGTCTACTCCATCAGGGCGGCACCAGGCGCAGGGAGATTGGGGAGCGGGCCGTCACCGCCCTGGGTGGCACGATGGAGTCGTTCTACTTCGCCCTGGCCAAGGACGACGTGTACATCGTGGTCGACCTGCCGAGCAGCGTCGCGGCGGCGGCGCTGAACCTCGCGACCATCGCCTCCGGCGGGGTCAAGTCCGAGATCGTCGCGCTGCTCACGCCGGAGGAGATCGACGAGGCCAGCCGAATGACCACCCAGTGGGAACCCCCCGAAGCCCCTCCTGAGGGCGAGGCCGAGGTTGAGGCCATGGCCGAGGAAAGACTGTCGATGACGACCGAACCCGGCGTCGAAGGTGCCGAAGGCGCTGAGGGGGCGGAGGTCGCCGAAGGCGGGTGACCGGCTCACTCCCCTGACTGATCGGAGCGGCCGCTTCCCTCGACACTCCCAGGCACGACCGTTGCCGCACGCTTCGCCAGGGCGGTGAGCACGTCGGCATGCTCGACCGGCACCGTCACGTCCACCTCCACCGCGTCGCCACGACGAGCCAGCGTGAAGCCGAAGAACGAACAGCACTCCGTCTCCCGCGCGGTCAACTCCCGCGCCGTGGCCTCCACCTCGTCAGATCCGTCCAGGGACAACCGCAGCCGGGTCGGCCCCACCCGCACCACGCCGCGCAGCGCCGCCGCGAACAACGCGTCGAACTCGCCGACCCGCAGCGGACGTTCCGCGGTCGGCAACGTGCAGGTCTGTGGCACCCAGTCCACCGCGTTCTCCTCGATACCCATGCCTCGACGGTAACCCGTACCCAGCGCGGCGGTCCTGGTCAGGCAGGCCGCTGGTCGGAAGGACGGCCCTTGCCTCGTGAACGGGGCCGTCGTGGAACACGGCTGGTTCCACCGCCGCAACACGCGACTCACCGGGCAGGCATCAGGCACCGATGCCTGTGCGGGCGCCGTACCTCGCGCCACGAGACGCCATCTCCTTGACCACCGCCGCGGTGCGCCCGGTGACGTAGATCCGGCGGAGGGTGTCGTCGGGCCGGGTGAACTGGCCCACCGCTTCCTTCCGTCCGAGGGAGACACAGCGTGCCCGGTAATGCAGGGAGTACGGCTTGGGCTTACGGCCCTCGATCAGACGTGCCAGGGTGTTGACCGCGTGAGCGGCCTGCGGCACGGCGGTCTGGCAGGCGAAACGAGATCCGGGTACCGCCGCGCAGTCGCCCACGACGAAGATCCGTTCGTCGTTGACGCTGCGCAGGAACTCGTCCACGAGCGCACGGCCCTCCGAGTCGACCTCGAGACCGCTGCGTGCCGCGAGGTCGGGGACGCCCGCCACGATCGCCCACAGGGTCAGGTCGGAGGCGAATGCCCTTCCCGACTGAAGGTGAACAACGCCGTCGAAATCCCCCGTGCCCGCGGCTACCTCCGTGACGCTGTCGTCCACGATGTCGACCTTCAGTCGCTCCAGTCCAGCGCGAACTCGCTGCCGCGCCCGGTGGGAGAAGTTCCCGGCAACCGATGACCCGACGACCCGCACCCGGACATCCGGCCTCGCGCCGGCCACCTCCGCTGCCGTCTCGATGCCCGTCGGGCCGCCCCCGATCACCGTGACCGTGCTGCCCACGGGAAGCGCGGCAAGTGCCACACGAGCCTGTTCCGCCCCTTCCCACGTGCCTACCGGGACTGTTCCCCGCATCGGCAGAACCGTGCTGCCCACGGCGAGGAAGGCGTGGTCGAAGTCGAAACCCGCGCCGTCCTCAAGGGTGACGCTGCCGTCGCCGATCTTGTCGACGGTGCCGACCCGCGACGTGATCCCCTCGCGCAGCATCGATGCGAGGGGCGTCGCCGCGGCGCCGGTCCCCGCGATCTGCTGGTGCAGTCGTACGCGCTCGACGAAGTCGGGGCGCGGGTTGATCACGGTGATCTCAGCGGTCTTCACCTTCCTGGCGAGCCTGTTCGCCGCAAGCATGCCCGCGTAGCCGGCGCCCACCACCACAACCTTCATGTCGGTCTCCTGTCGGGGGTGACTGTTCGAACCCCAGACGCCGGCGAGCCGATCGATGTGACACCCACTGACGTGTTCCGCCTCACAACGGGCGGCTGCTGCTGTCACGGAACGGTGGGGCCCGGCGCCTTGTGGGCGACACGGTCCCGAGCGAAGAGTCAGGAGACGCCCATGACCAGCACGGGGACGGAGACCGCGTCGGAGGGCACGAGCGAGGACGGCTGTCCGGACCCCGCTACCGAACAGTTCGTCGCCCACCGCAACCTGCTCTTTCACCGTCGCCTACGAGATTCTCGGGTCGGCGGCCGACGCGGAGAACGTCCTCCAGGAGTCTCCTGGAGGCCCGCC
>DATCWR010000351.1:0-12982 GCA_036566245.1 Mycobacteriales bacterium
GGGCGGCCTCTGGCCGGACCGCCGGTCGGGTCTCCGGTCGGACCGCCGATGCTGCCGCGGGGGTGGCCGCCGGCCGGGTCGCCGGGACATCAACCGAGATACCCGCCGGGGCAGCGTTCGCCGGGGTGTCCGCCGGAACCGCGCCACCAGCCACGGCCCGGCGTTCCAACCGCTCCAGCCGCTGGAGCAACGCGCTGCTGCCCGGGTCGGCCGCCGGCAGCAGCATCCGGGCGCACAACAGTTCCACCAGCAACCGGGGCGAGGTGGTGCCACGCATCTCCACCAGGCCGCCGTGCACGATGTCGGCGAACCGGGACAGCGTCGCGGTACCCAACCGACCGGCCTGTGCGGCCATCCGTTCCACCTGGTCGGCCGGACCGTCGATCAGGCCCTTGGCCACGGCGTCGGGCACCGCGTCGAGCACCACCAGGTCCCGCAACCGTTCCAGCAGGTCGATGGCGAACCGCCGGGGGTCGTGGCCGGCCTCCACCACCCGGTCGATGGTCTGGAACGCTGCCGCCCCGTCACCGGCGCCCAGTGCGTCGACCATGTCGTCGAGCAGGGCGGTGTCGGTGACCCCGAGCAGCGCCACCGCCCGCCGGTAGGTCACCCCCTCGGGGCCGGCGCCGGCCAGGAGTTGGTCGAGTACCGACTGGGCGTCTCGGGCCGAGCCGCCGCCAGCCCGCACCACCAGTGGGAACACCGCCGGTTCGACCGCGACCCCCTCGGCGGCGCAGATCCGTTCCAGCAGACCGCGCATCACCCCCGGCGGCAACAGCCGGAACGGGTAGTGGTGGGTGCGCGACCTGATCGTCGGCAGCACCTTGTCCGGTTCGGTGGTGGCGAACACGAAGACGAGAAACTCCGGCGGCTCCTCGACCAGCTTGAGCAGGGCGTTGAAGCCCTGGGTGCTGACCATGTGGGCCTCGTCGACGATGTACACCTTGTACCGGGAGCTGACCGGGGCGAAGAACGCCCGCTCACGCAGGTCCCGGGCGTCGTCGACACCGCCGTGGGACGCCGCGTCGATCTCGATCACGTCCAGGCTGCCCGGCCCGTCCGGGGCCAACGCCCGACAGGACGCGCAGTCACCGCACGGGGTGGGGGTGGGCCCGTGTTCGCAGTTCAACGAACGTGCCAGGATGCGGGCGCTGGAGGTCTTTCCACACCCGCGTGGGCCGGAGAACAGGTAGGCGTGGTTGATCCGGCCGGCGCCGAGCGCCTGGATCAGGGGTTCGGTGACGTGTTCCTGCCCCATCACCTCGGCGAACGTCGCCGGGCGGTACTTGCGGTACAGGGCGAGTGCCACGGCCGGACCTCCTCCGCGGAGACTCTAGACGAAGGCCATGCCCTCGCCGGGGTCAAGCCCCGGCTCGGGGGTCACCCGGTCAGGGGGCATGGCGCTGTGTTCTCTCCACGGGGGGAGCTTCGCTCCACCCCGCACCCCACCACGGGGAGTGAAAGGACCCCTCGCGCACCCGCCAGAGCCCGCTTACCCTTGCTGCCTTCCGGCCCTGGGGGAGTTGGGCGGGGTGACGCCACACGAGGGGTCGGCGGCCAGTGTAGCGGGTGTTGGGCCCTGTCCCGGTCCACCCGCGAGGCGGTCGACCCGGAGCCGGGCTCGGCTCCGGCGAGGTCTGGCAGCGGGTCGGGGTCAGGCGCCACCCAGGTGCAGTTCGATGTCGTGGGCCACCGCGCGCAGTGGCGACAGGTGGGCGGTGAGTGTGCGCGGGGACAGTCGTGACTCCGGTCCGGCGACCGCCAGGGAGCCCACCACCGCGCCGGTGTAGTCGCGCAGCGGGACGGCGAGCGAGCACAACCCGACCTCGCGTTCCTGCCAGCAGGTGGCGTAGCCGCGCAGGCGGACCTCGGCGAGCTGACTGCGCAGCGTCGACGGATCCGTGGTGGTGGTACTGGTCAGCTTGGGCAGCGGGCTGCCGAGGATGCGTTCGAGGATCTGTGGGTCGTTGGCGAAGGCGAGCAGCACCTTGCCCGACGCGGTGGCGTGCAGCGGACTGCGCCGGCCGGCGTTGGCCACCATGCGCAGGCCGCTGGGGGCCTCACCCCGGTCCAGGTACAGCACCGCGTCCTCGTCGAGCACGCTCAACAGGACCGACTCGCCGGTCTGGTTGGCGAGTCGGTCCAGGAAGGGCCGGGCCACCCGGGACAGTTCGACGTCGCGCACCACTGCGGAACCCAGCTCGTACAGTGCCCAACCGAGCCGGTAGAGAGACGAGTGCGGGTCCTGCATGACGAACCGCCTGGCCTCCAGGGTGGCCAGCAGATGGTGCACGGTGGCCTTGCTCAGGCCGGTCTGCCGGGCCAGCTCACTCACCCCGATGGCCCGGCCCGCTCGGGCCATGGCGTCGAGCAGGTCGATGGCATGATCCACTGCCTGGACGCGTCTGGACCCACGTCGCCCGGCACCGTCCGGCCGGTTCTCGTCCACGGTCACGACCGCTCCCCAACACGCTCGATCGTTTGGCTATGCCAACCGCTGTTTGTCTATTGCCGGCATCATCGCACACGTTGAGGCCATCGCGACGGACGCGGCCGACCAATGCGGCACTGGATGTTCGTCCATGCCAAATAACATCCATCCTTCTGTAAAATGCTCTTTAACTTTTAGCCCCCGCAAGCAATGACGTCACGGTCAGACCGGGACAGAGTGCGCAGGTCATTCACTGCGGGTCGGGACAGAGGGTCAAACATGGACATTTTACAGAAACAACCCTGATCTTCACGTGACACGCGGGTGGTCGGCGGCCGTCAGCTGCCCCCATGCCACCGGCGGACATCGCGGCCGGCGGCGGGACCGAGCAACCCGACAGCGGGCGGCCTCGACCTCCGACCACGTAGACGACGCACACGGTCACCACATGCAACCAGGAAAGTGTTTGGCATGGTCAAACAGCGTTTGACGTTGCCATGCCGAACAGTATTTTGATCCCTACCAACCCACCAGCGGCGGCGACATCGCATCGCGACACCCGTTGGTTCACCACCCGCAGAAGGCAGGGTCCCCTCATGCGCAGACGCGCAGCAGTTCTCGCGACCGCAGGCGTGGCCGCCGCGCTCGCTCTGAGCGCCTGTTCGGGCGGCACGTCCAACAACTCCTCCGACAACGGCCCGGACAAGGCATCGGCATACAAGATCGGTCTCTTGCTTCCAGAGACCGCCGTGGCCCGGTACGAAGGAAAGGACAAGCCATACTTCGAAGCAAAACTCAAAGAAATCTGCCCCGACTGCGAACTCCTCTACGCCAACGCCAACTCCGACCCGGCCAAGCAGCGGCAGCAGGCTGACTCGATGCTGACCCAGGACGTCGACGTCCTGGTGGTGGACCCGATGGACGGCGTCGCGGCCGCAAGCATCGTCAACGCGGCCAAGGCCGTGGACGTGCCGGTGGTGGCCTACGACCGTCTGATCAAGAGCCCCGACCTCACCTACGTGATCTCGAACGACTACCACAAGGTCGGGGTGCTCCAGGCGCAGAGCCTGGTCGACAAGCTGAAGGCCGACAAGGTCGACCCCTCGGCCGGTGGCATCCTGATGATGAACGGCGCGACCACCGACAACAACGCCGGAAACATCAAGGCCGGCGCGCTGAGCGTGCTGGAAGAAAGCGGCTACGAGATCCTGGCCGACATCGACACCTGGGACCCGGCCGAGGCACAGCAGTGGGTGTCCGGCCAGATCACCAAGTTCCGTGACAAGATCGTCGCCATCTACTCGGCCAACGACGGGAACGCCGGTGGCGCGATCGCGGCCCTGAAGGCGGCCGGCGTCAGCCCCATCCCGCCGATCACCGGCCTTGACGCCTCCCTGGCCGGGCTCCAGGCCATCCTGGCCGGCGACCAGCACATGACCACCTACAACGCGTTCAAGACCGAGGCGGAGACGGCCGCCGAGGTGGCCTACGCGCTGGCCAAGGGCGAGACCCCGGCCAGTGAGACCAAGGTCGAGGGCATTCCGGCCTCACTGAACCCGCCGGTGGCGGTCACGATCGACACCATCCAGTCGACCGTCGTCGCGGACGAGTTCTTCACCGCGGCCGAGATCTGCACCAAGGAGTACGCGGCCGCCTGCGAAAAGGCCGGCATCAAGTAGGACCGGACGCGGTCGGCCGGGGCCGGACCAGCACCTCACCCCCGCCCCGGCCGACCGCACTCCGCTGCCCGCGCGACGGGCCGGCCGCGACGCGGCGGCAGAACGTCGCAGACATCAGGGCAACGCGGTCACCCGACAGTGATCCAACAGAAGCGGCGCACCACCAGACCCGGACCCGAGCCCGCCAAGGAGAACCAGAACCATGACAGGGAGCATGGCTCCACCCGAGTCAGACAGCCAGCCACTGCTCTCCCTGCGTGGTATCAGCAAGAGATTCGGCGCCATCCAGGCCCTCACCGACATCGACCTGGACATCCACCCCGGCGAGGTGGTCGCCCTGCTCGGCGACAACGGAGCCGGCAAGTCGACCCTGGTGAAGATCCTGGCCGGGGTGCACCCCGCCGACGCGGGAACAATCACCTTCCGGGGCAGACGAGTCACCATCAACACCCCCACCGAGTCGCGTGACCTCGGGATCGCGACCGTCTACCAGGACCTGGCACTGTGCGACAACCTCGACGTCGTCGCGAACCTGTTCCTGGGGCGTGAGGCCGGCCGGCTGACCATCGACGAGGAGTCGATGGAACAGCGCACCTGGAGCCTGCTCCGCCAGTTGTCGGCCAAGATTCCCTCGGTACGGACCCCGGTCGCGGCCCTGTCCGGTGGCCAGCGCCAGACCGTGGCCATCGCCCGCGCGCTGATCGGCGAACCATCCATCGTGATGCTCGACGAGCCGACCGCCGCGCTGGGGGTGGCCCAGACCGCCGAGGTGCTCAACCTCATCGAGCGGCTGCGGGACCGCGGCCACGGCGTCCTGTTGATCACCCACAACATGGCCGACGTGCAGGCCGTCTCCGACCGCGCCGTCGTGCTGCGACTCGGTCGCAACAACGGAACGTTCCGACTGCGGGACGTCACCTACGAAGACATCGTCGCCGCCATCACCGGGGCCACCGACAGCGCCGTCACCCGACGCGCCGCGGCGAAGGCGAAGAGGGCCGCGGAGGAGTCGGCGTCATGAGGCCGGGAACCAGAGAACACGGTGCGCACAGTGCCCGGCCGGAGAAGGGCGGGGGCGGGCACAGGGTCACCTCGGACACGGGTGTGCCGGTCGATCTGCAGGACGAGCGACTGATCCGCCGACAGGGACTGCGCGGAGAAGTCGCCGGATTCGTGGCCCAGGTCCGTAACGGTGACATCGGTTCGCTGCCGGTCATTGTCGGACTGGCCATTATCTGGGGTGTCTTCCAGGCCCTCAACCCGTTCTTCCTGTCCAGTGCCAACCTGGTGAACCTGGCCATCGAGTGCGCCGCGGTGGGAATCATCTCCATCGGTGTCGTTCTGGTGCTCCTGGTGGCACAGATCGACCTGTCCGTCGGGTCGATGAGTGGCGTCGCCTCGGCAATTCTGGGTGTGGGCCTGACCAGACACGGATGGTCGGTGCCGACCGCGATCGTGGTCGCCCTGCTCGTCGGCGCATTCGTCGGATTCATCTACGGCTATGTTTTCGTCAAATTCGGCGTGCCGAGTTTTGTCAGCACACTGGCGGGCCTGTTGGCCCTGCTCGGTCTCCAGTTGCAGATTCTGGGCACCAACGGTTCGATCAACATCCCGTTCGACAGTTGGATCGTGCGGTTCGCCCAGCAGATGTTCCTGCCGGTGTGGCTGTCACACGTGCTGGCCACCGGGGCGGCCGCGCTCTACGCCGCGTCCCAACTGGCCCGGGTTCGGCGGCGGTCCCGGGCCGGCCTGTCCTCCCGGTCCACCACCGGGATCGCCCTGAGGGTGGGACTGCTGCTGATCGTCCTGAACGGGTCGGCGTGGTACCTGAACCAGACCCGTGGCATCGGACTGCCGTTCGTGCTGTTCGTGTCGCTGGTGGTGATCCTCAACTTCGTGCTGACCCGCACCCGGTGGGGGCGGGCGGTGTACGCGGTGGGCGGTTCGGTGGAGGCGGCACGCCGGGCCGGTATCAAGGTGTCCCGGATCTACGTGTCGGTGTTCATGCTCGGCACCATGCTGGCCACTTGCGGTGGCCTGCTGGCCGCCGGCCGACTGGCCACGGCGAGCATCAGCAGCGGGGTCGGGGACACCAACCTCAACGCCATCGCCGCCGCCGTGATCGGTGGCACGAGCCTGTTCGGCGGACGCGGTCACGCCTACTCGGCGCTGCTGGGCATCGCGGTGATCGCGTCCATCTCCAGCGGTCTGACGCTGCTGAGCCTGGACTCGTCCATCCGCTTCATGATCACCGGAGCGGTCCTGATGATCGCGGTGATCGTGGACTCCCTGTCGCACCGTTCCCGGGTCGCCCACGGGCGTGCCTAGATCGCAGACCTGAACCAACCAAGGAGACCCGCGATGGCGTTCACCTTCTTCTCCTCGCCCACCAGGGTGTTGCTCGGCGACGACGCGCTGTCCCAGATGGCCGCCGAACTACCCCGGCTCGGTACCGGCGTACTGCTGGTCACCGACCCGGGAATCCAGGCTGCCGGCATCTGCGACAAGGTTCTCGCCGCACTGGAACCGGTCCTGCCGGTGACCGTGTTCGCCGAGGTGGCCGGCAACCCCGACGTGGACACCGTGGCCGCGGCCGTGGCGGCAGCGGGCCTGGCCAACGCCGACATCGTGGTGGGCCTGGGTGGCGGCAGCAGCATGGACGTGGCCAAGTCCACCGCGCTGGTGGTCACCAACGGCGGCAACATCGCCGACTACGAGGGGGTGGACCGCTTCTCGGTCCGTCCACTGCCGGTGGTCGCCATCCCCACCACGGTGGGCAGCGGCAGTGAGGTGACCAAGGGTGCGGTGATCACCGACCCACGTACCCACGTGAAGATGGTCATCGTCTCGGACCTGATGTTTCCGAACATCGCCGTGCTCTCGCCGAGCCTGGTCGCCGGGCTGCCCGCCCGGATCACCGCCACCACCGGCATGGACGCGCTCACCCACGCCATCGAGGCGTATGTCGCCAGGGGCGCCAACCCGATCACCGACGCGATCAACATCGGCGCCATCGAACTGGTCGGCCGGAGCATCGTGCCGGCCACCCAGGGCGACCCCGCGGCGCTCTACGACATGCTGGTCGCCTCCTGCATGGCCGGCATCGGCTTCCATGACGCCGGTCTGGGCGCGGTACACGCGCTGGCGAACACCCTGGGCGGGCACTACGGGGTGCACCACGGCACCGCCAACGCCCTTTTCCTGCCCTACGTGATGGACTTCAACGCGCTGGCGGCGCCGGCGAGGTTCGCCCGGATCGCGGCCGCGCTCGGCGAGGACATCAGCGGCCTGGACGTGCAGGACGCCGCACTGCGTGCCGCCGCCGCGGTGCACCGGCTGGCCGAACAGACCGGGGTGCCCCGCAAGCTGGCCGAGGTCGGTGTCCCGGCTGACGCGGTGGACGCCCTGGCCGCCGACGCCCTGGTCCAGGCCGACCTGCCCGGCAACCCGCGTGAGTGCACGTTGGAGGACCTCAGGGAGCTCTACCGTGCCGCGCTCTGACGGCCAGACCATGCGGCACGCCGGTGACCGGCGTGCCAGCACCCGACGTGCCGGTGACCCACGCCCCAGGTCGCCGAAGGTTCCACATCCAGGAGGACTCGCGTGACCACCCTCGACACCAGCCCGACCCAGGTCCGTCACTACCGGCACTTCGTCGCCGGTGACTGGCGGGAACCGACCGAGGTCATCGACCGGTACGCGCCCGGCACCGGCGTGCTGGTGGCGCAGGTCGGGGCCGGCACCGCACCGGACGTGGACGCCGCGGTGGCCGCCGCCCGCCAGGCGTTCGACTCCGGGCCCTGGCCGAACGAGACCGGGTTCGCCCGGGCCGCGGTACTCAACCGGGTGGCCGACCTGATCGACCAGAACGCCGACCTGCTGGCCCGGTTGGACGCCGAGGAGGGCGGCAAACCGATCCGGTTGGCCGAGGGGGACATCGCCGGGGCGGCCACGCTGACCCGGTACGCGGCCAGCCTGGCGGTGACCGCACACGGCAGCACCTACACCACCAACGGGCCGGACTTCACCGGCCTGGTGTTCCGCGAACCGATCGGGGTGGCCGGCCTGATCACGCCGTGGAACTTCCCGGCCCTGATCATGTGCCAGAAGCTGCCGTTCGCGCTGGCCGCCGGGTGCACGGTGGTGGCCAAGCCGTCCGAGATGACCAGCGGCAGCGCCCTGGAGATCGCCCGGCTCTACGCCGAGGCCGGTCTGCCCGAGGGCGTGCTGAACATCGTCACCGGCGACGGCCGGGCCGGACAGGCCCTGGCCGAACACAACGGGGTCGACCTGCTGTCCTTCACCGGCTCCACGGCGACCGGTCGCCGGGTGCTGGAGGCATCCCGGGGCAACATCAAGAAGCTCTCCCTGGAACTGGGCGGCAAGGCCGCCAACATCGTGTTCGCCGACGCCGACCTGGAGGACGCGGTCGCCGGGGTCACCTTCGGGGTGTTCTTCAACAACGGCGAGTGCTGTGTGTCCCAGGCCCGGCTGTTGGTGCAGGACAGCATCGCCGACGAGTTCTGCGCCCAGCTCGACACGGCCGCGCGTCGGCTGCGGGTGGGCCAGCCGCTGGATCACAGCACCGACGTCGGCGCACTGATCAACCCCGGACACCTGGACAAGGTGTTGACCCACGTGCAGCGGGGCTGCGAGCAGGGCGCGCACCTGATCTCCGGCGGCAACCGGGCCACCGGTCCGGGACTCGACGACGGCCTGTACGTCGAGCCGACCATCCTGGACGCGGTCACCCCGGCGATGGGCGCGTTCTGCGAGGAGATCTTCGGCCCGGTGCTGACCGTGTCCCGGTTCACCGACGCCGCGCAGGCCGTCGAACTGGCCAACAACGTCGAGTACGGCCTGTCCAACAGCATCTGGTCGAAGAACACCGACGTGGTGTTGCCGGTGGCCAGGGCACTGCGGAGCGGAACCGTCTACGTCAACACCACCATCGACGCCCCACCGCAGATGCCGTTCGGTGGGTACAAGGCCAGTGGGGTGGGTCGGGAGATGGGCCAGGCCGGGTTCGAGGAGTTCACCGAACTCAAGTCGGTCAACATCCGCACCGGAAAGCGGGCCGGCACCTTCGCCTTCGGCGACCCGCGGTAGCGGGCCGGCGAAACCGGCGAGGGGGGCACCATGCCCCTGTGCCCCCCTCGCCACCCCCAGCGCCACACACCCGCACCACCCGGCCCGCCCGGCGGGCACACCCGAAGGAGTTGACACATCGTGAGGATCTGCGACGCATCGGCGGCAGCCGCCCTGGTGCCGGACGGAGCCTCGGTCCTGGTCGACGGGTCCGGCGGCGGGGTCAACGACCCCGGTGCCGTGCTGGCCGCCCTGGAGGAACGGTTCCTCACCGAGTCCGCGCCACGTGACCTCACCGTGGTGCACGTGTCGGGCATGGGTGACGGGCAGGGTGGCGGGATCGACCGGTTCGCCCACGAGGGCATGGTCCGGCGGGTGATCGGCGGTCACTGGGGCTGGACGCCCCGGATGCAACAGCTCGCCTTCGACGAGAAGATCGAGGCGTACTGCCTGCCCCAGGGAACGTTGTCCCACCTGTTGCGGGACATCGCCGCCGGTCGACCGGGAGCGATCAGCGCGGTCGGCCTGGACACCTTCGTCGACCCGCGGGTGGAGGGCGGGCGCCTGAACGCCTCGGCCCGCGAGGACGTCGTGCACCTGGTCGAACTGGGCGGTCGGGAGTGGCTGTTCACCCCCTCGTTCCCCATCGACGTGGCCATCATCCGCGGCACCACCGCGGACCAGGACGGCAACATCAGCATGGACGGCGAGGGGTTGTTCGCCGAGACGCTGTCGGCCGCGCAGGCCGCCCGCAACAGCGGCGGCATCGTCATCGCCCAGGTCCGGCAGGTCGTGCCGGCGGGCACACTGGACCGCCGTCGGGTCCGGGTACCGGGGATACTGGTCGACGCGGTCGTGGTGGATCCGAACCAACGGCTGTCGGTGGCCACGGCCGACGATCCGTACCTCACCGGCGAGCGACGGGACCCGACGGTCACCCTGCCGCCGATGGCGCTGGGCGTTCGCAAGGTGATCGCCCGCCGGGCGGCCCAACACCTGCGCGCCGGCGACGTGATCAACCTGGGCTTCGGTATGCCCGACGGGGTGGCCAACGTGCTGGCCGAGGAGGGCCAACACGACCGGGTCACCTTCACCGTGGAACAGGGGCACATCGGTGGGGTGCCGGTGGGCGGCAGCGACTTCGGGATGGCGGTGAACGCGCAGGCCAGCGTGGACGCCGGTCACCAGTTCGACTGGTACGACGGTGGCGGGCTGGACGTGGCGGTCCTGAGCTTCGCCCAGGTCGACGCCCGCGGTGACGTCAACGTCGGACGCTTCGGCGGACGCGCACCCGGGGTGGGGGGATTCGTGAACATCTCCCAGGGCGCCAGACGACTGGTGTTCGTGGGGACGTTCGTGGCCGGCGGCACGACCACGGTCACCGGCGGCCCCACTCCGATCCGCGTTCCCGAGGGGGGCATCCCCAAGTTCGTCGACCAGGTCGAACAGATCAGCTTCTCCGCCCGGCGGGCGGTGCGCACCGGTCAACAGGTCAGTTACGTCACCGAACGAGCCGTGTTCGACCTCACCGAGGACGGCCCGGTGTTGACCGAACTGGCCCCCGGGCTGGACCTGACCGCCGACGTGCTGCACCACATGGGATTCGTTCCGAAGATCAGCCCCGAGGTGGCCACCATGGACGAACGGCTCTTCCGGGACGCCCTGATGGGACTGTCCCTGACCGACCCGCGGGACGGCGGTGCCGACGATGAGTGACCCGGTCCTGCTCACCGAGCGACGCGGCAGCGTGCTGGTCGCCACCCTGAACCGGCCCGCCAAGGGCAACGCGTTGAACCGGCCGCTGATCGACGCGATCGACGCGATGGTCACCGCCGTGGAGGCCACCGTCTCCGACCCGGAGGGCCCCCGGGCGGTGGTGTTGACCGGCGCCGGGACCCGCGCGTTCAGCGCCGGCGCGGACGTCCGGGAACTCGACGGCATCGACGGCCCGACCGCACGCTGGCAGATGCGCCACGGGCAACGGGTGTTCGACCGTCTGGAACAACTGCCGGTGGTGGTGGTCGCGGCGATCAACGGCTTCGCCCTGGGCGGCGGCCTGGAACTGGCGATGGCCTGTGACATCCGGCTGGCCGCGCCGACCGCCCGGCTCGGTCAGCCGGAGATCACCCTGGAAAACCTGCCCGGCTGGGGCGGTACCCAACGGCTTCCCCGGCTGGTCGGCCGGGGTCGGGCGACCGAACTGATCCTCACCGGCGACCTGCTCACCGCCGACCAGGCGGAGGCGTGTGGTCTGGTCAACCATGTCACCGACGACGTGGTGGCCGCCGCGGTGGCGTTGGCCGAACGCATCGCGGTCCGCAACCCGACCGCGGTACGCGGCGCCAAACGCGCCATCGACGCCGGACTGCGACTCGGCATGAACGAGGGACTGCGGGTGGAGGCCAACGAGGTCGCGGCCTGCTGCCAGACCGACGCGCAACGGGCCGCCGTCCGCGCATTCCTGAACCGCCGGAACAGGAAGTAGCCGAAGGACGGTGTCCACACCCCGACAGTCACACCGCTCACCCCACCATCCATCTGGAGCCGGCATGCCGACGTCATCCCACCCACCACAGTCAGACGTGTCCGCGCGTGAGGAATCGTCGGCCGGCACCACCCGTACCCTGTCCATCGACGAGGCACTCGACTTCGGCTGCCGCCAGGTTCGGGCACTGGTGGAGTCCGCACCGGGCCGACTGACCACCTACACCGAGAACGGGCGGTGGGTCTTCGACAAGGACCCGTGGGCGCCGACCTGGAGCGGTGGGTTCCTCACCGGCATGATGTGGATCTTCGCCGCGCACACCGGCGACTCCTGGTGGGCCGAGCGGGCCCGCGAGTACAGCCGGCTGCTGGAACATCGCAAGGACGACACCGGCACCCACGACCTGGGGTTCCTGCTCGAACCAAGTTGGGGACGCTGGTACGACCTGGACGGTGACCCGCACGCCCGCGACGTGCTGATCGCCGGTGGACGCACCATGGCGGGTCGGCTGCAACTGCCCGGCCGGTACCTGCGGACCTGGGTGGATCCGGGCAGCACGTTCATCGACGTGATGATGAACGTCGGGATCATCTTCCGGGCGGCCGAGTACAGCGGCGACGACGAGTTGCGCTCGGCCGCACTGGCGCACTGCCGGACCAGCCGCCGGTACCTGATGCGTGGTGACGGCAGCACCCTGCACGAGGGTTGGTTCGACGTGCACACCGGTGAGTTCCTGCGCGCGGCCACCCACCAGGGCTGGCGTCCGGACTCGACCTGGGCGCGCGGACAGTCCTGGGCGATCTACGGGTTCACCACCGCCTACCGGCACACCGGCGAGGCGGACATGCTGGACGCGGCACGCCGGGCCGCCGACTACTACATCGAGCACACCCCGGACGACGGCGTGCCCCCCAACGACTGGTTGGACCCGGCACCGGCCCAACGCTGGGAGGCTTCGGCCGGTGCGATCGCCGCCGCAGGGATGCTGCGACTGGCCGACGCGCTGGACAACCCGCCCGGGGACTCGCCGGCCGACGGTCCGGCCGCCGGGTGCTACCGCGACTACGGGCTACGGATCCTGGCCACGCTGCGGTCCACCGAGTTCGTCGCCGCCGACGTGCCGGGTTGGCAGGGCATCCTGCGGCACGCCACCTACCACCACCGCAACGGCATCGGGATCGACGAGAGCGTCATGTGGGGGGAGTACTACCTGGTCGAGGCGCTCGAGATGGCGGAACGCCTCGAGACGGCTGCCCGGACGTCGTGATGATCGTTGACCCGACGACCGAGGCCATCGCC
>DATCWR010000353.1:0-12807 GCA_036566245.1 Mycobacteriales bacterium
GCCGGCGGCGGGATGACATTCCCGCCCGCCGGCCGGCGTAACCCTGGCGGGCGCGAGCGTCGGTCCAGAGCCACGCCGGCCAGGCGTCACCGTGTCGCGGTCGGGCGGACCTTGTTGATGTGGTTCTGGATGCGCTGGTGCACGTCGCGGAGCGCGGCGATACGGTCCTCGACCAGGTGTAGCCGGCGCGTACAGATCTCGATGAGTTCCGGACACACCGGTTCCTTGTCGAGATCGCGACCGAGACATTCGCCCAACTGTCGGATTTCGACACAGCTCAGGCCCGCGCCCAGGAGCATGCCTATGTTGCGCACCCGTACGACCGCAGCCTCGTCGTACTCCCGGTAACCGTTACTCTGCCGCGACGAGTGGAGCAGGTCCTGTTGCTCGTAGTAGCGAAGGGCTCGAGTGCTGACACCCGCCCGCCGCGCCACTTCTCCTATACGCATCCAGAACTCCGGTGGAGTGGCCAGGAGGGGAGGTGGTGAACGCTACGCGGGACCCGATCCGGCGTCAACCGGATCCGGCTTCCCCGCGACGGGCCTTGTCGGCTGCGGACGGAACACCTGGAACGCCACGGCGAACACGGCCATGGCGCACAGTCCCAGGATTCCCGCGGTGATGGGAACGGCCGTGGCCCCGTAGTTGGCCAGAGTGGCACCGCCGACAGCCCCGGCGACCGAGACCCCGACGTACAGCGCGCTGCTGTTGAGGGCGACCACCTCGGTGCCGGCTCTGCCGGCCAGGGTGAGGAGCCGCACCTGCACCGGAGGGTTGAGCGCCCACCCGGCGAGGGCCCAGATCGCGAACAGTACCCCGATCACGACCACCGGCACGCTGTCCGACGTGCTCACCGCGGCGATCACGCCAACAACCAGCATGGCAAGAACCTGCAGCGCCAGCGCCGTCATGAGCGCCCGTTCCGGTCCCCACTGGTCGGCCGCTCTGCCGCCGATGAACGTCCCCAGGACGCCGCACAGCCCGGCCGCGGCGATGAGGACCGCCAGTGTGCTGGGCCCGGCTCCGGTGGTCTCCCGTACCACCGGGCCGATGTAGGTGTAGAACATCAGACCACCGGAGGCCGACACGGCGGTACCGAGCAGGCCCACGAGGATGGCCGGACGCCCGAGGGGGGCCAACCGGGCACGCAACCTCATCCCCGGTGGATTCTCACGGGGAGGCAGGGTGGTCATCCCGAGGGCCGCCACCAGCGCGAGTGCCGCGACGAAGACCATGGTCGCGCGCCAGCTCGACAGCCCGCTCAACCACGTACCGATCGGCACGCCGACGACGAGGGAGACGGTGAGCCCGGCCGCGACGATGCCGAGATAGCTGCCCTGCCGGCCCTTGGGTGCCAGGATGGCGGCGGTGGCGAAGGCGGCGGGTGTCACCGACGCCGCCAGGACCGCCGCGACGACACGCAGCACCAGCAGCAGCGGATACGAGGGCGCCAGTGAGGCGAGTATGTTCACCACGGCGAACACCACGGTGGCAACGATCATCGTCCCGCGCGGTGAGCGCCGGGAGAGGGCCACCGCCATGAGCGGGGCCGCGACGACGTAGGCCAGGGAGAACGCCGTGATGAGCTGACCGGCCACCGCGTTGGAGACGTCAAGGTCATCGGAGACACCGCGTAGCACCCCGGCGATGACAAAGTTGTCAGTTCCTATCGCGAACGCGGCGAAGAACAGTGCGAAGAGCCACAGGGGAATGCGTCGGCTCTGGGTCGAAGTGCTCACGCTCTTTCCTCCACAACTACTCATGTCCGATGTGTACGGCCCGCGCGGTCCACTCCCACCGCACCCGCCGTATCGGGGGGTTCCCGCCCTCGCGCCCCACGGCGACCTTTCACAGCGGCACTCCGCGTCGGGCAGCGGCGACCGGTCGGTATCAGCGGTTCAGGGGCGCGGGAACGTCGTCGCAGCGTAGAACCTTGACGTTAACGTCAACCTCAAGCGGGAAAGCCGCCAGCGTGCCGGCGAGGTGCCCAAATCTACGCGCTGTCCGGTGGCCGCCCCGCGTCACCGACCGCCAGGCGTGACAGAGAAGCGTGGACCGGGTGATACCACGGCGAACTCCAGTCGGTCGCGAAGCGGAGCCACCCCAGCCGACGGTGACGGTGAGGATGACCCGATCGCGTGTGATCAGGAACGGATTTCCGTACCCGTTCGGGGCGGGGGAGCGCGGACCGGAGCGGTATCTCTACGACGCCTCCGCTGGGACGGGAGGACCGCGAGCCGGGCCCGGGGACCTGTCGAACACGGCCTACGCCGCCTCACCTTCGAGGAGAGGGCGTCGTGCCGTTTCGATACCGGCGAACAGCAGTGCCCCGACCGCGAGCACCACCGGTACGGCGGTCACCGCGGCCGCCGTACCGAGTTCCGGGGCAGAGGTCAGCACCAGGGGACCCAGCATCCCCCCGACCTTGCTCGCCGCCGCTGCGACTCCGCTGCCGGTGGCCCGCAACGATGTCGGGTAGAGCTCCGTGGAGTAGGGGGACAGCATCGCGATCATGCCACCAGTGCTGGCCAGTAGCAGGGCGAGCAGCGCGAACAGCACCCCACTCACGCCGCGGCGCGATGGATCCAACACCGAGAAGCCGAGCAGTATCGCGACGGTGATCGCGGCGTACAGCACCATCGAGCCGCGACTGCTCCACCAGCCGTAGAGAAAGGCCACGACCAACGTGTTGGGTACCGCGAACAGCGACGAGAAGAACAGGATGCTGTCAACGGTCCCGGAGTCCGAGCCGGTCCGCAGGAGCGTGGGCAGGAAGATGATGAAACCCCAGTTGACTATGCCCCAGCCCAGACCGTAGAGGACGACCGACGTCGTGCGTCGTCGATACCGCGTACCCAGAAGAGACCGGGCCCGGGTCGGTCGGCCCGTGGACGCCGACACCGGCACTGGTTCGACCGGTTCGGGTATGGCTGGTACGGGAACGATGGGTTCGGCCGGTTGGGGCACGGCCGTCATGCCGTAGGCGGCCATGACGTGCTCCGCCTCCTCCACCCGACCGAGCGCCAGCAGGTACCGCGGGGACTCGGGTACCCAGCGGCACAGCACCAGCAGCAGGACACCCGTCGGCAGGTTGAGCAGCCACAGCACCCGCCATCCGAGGTGTGGCACGAGGACGGCGGCCGCACCGCTCGCCACCAGGTATCCGAACGTCGCGCCGAGACCGCTCTGTAGTACCACCATCGGGCCACGCCTGCGCGCCGGTATCGACTCGGCGGTGAGCGCGTAGACGGTGGGGAGCATTCCTCCGGCGGCCACTCCCATCAGGAAACACATCAGCAGGTTCCAGTTGAATGCCGGCATGAACCCGCAGATCGACGTGGCCACGTACATCACGCCGGAGAACATCAGCGTGGCGCGGCGGCCGATCAGGTCGGCGAGATATCCCCAGACAAGGGAACCGACGACCGTTCCGGTGATCGCCAGAAACGGGAAGAAGGCAGCGTGATACCGGCTTATCCCGTACTCGTCGGACATCCCGGGGACCGCGAATCCCAGTGAGGCCGGTTTCATGGTGTCGATGACCAGGCCCACGACCAGGATGAGCATCAGGCGAACGTGGGCCCTTGTCATGGGAGCACCGTCGATGACGCCGAACCGCGCCGTGGCGGCGCCGGAGGCGGCCCTGGACACGAGGACCTGTCGCGGTGGGATCACACTCCACAACGCCAGCACGGTGCCCACCAGGATCAGCGCCATGCCGGTCCCCATCTTCCGGGTGAGTGGCATACCGGCCATCATGAAGCCGTCATGGCGTGCGCCGATGAAGTCCGGAAAATGTAACAGCACGCCTACCACGACCAGCCCCGTGGAGATCACGAACAGTTTTCTTCTCGTAGGCACCGTGATTCCTCGACAACGAGAATGAACCGGATCGGAAATTCTGCCCGTCATCTGGAATCACGCCCGCCGGACAGGTACCCAACACTGGAGACGACGAACGGAACGACGAAGTTGAACCCGACCCGTATCCAGGTCACCACCGTCGCCCTGCCTGTCGCGATGACCGCCGTCTGGTTCACTGCGGACAGTACGAGACCGACCAACAGGGCCACCGGCAGCGCCGTGCGTACCGTGACGCCGCGCGCGAACAACCGAAGTGCCTGACCCCAACCGGTCCACTCGGGGCAGCGTCGCCCTGCCTGGTCTGGAGGCTGGTGCTCCACGTGGCCACCCCTTCAGGTCACGCCGCCGGGACCGGCCCCGTGAGGCGGGCCTGTCGCCGTTGCTCGTCCGAGCGTGGCAGCTCACCGAACGGGTGCGAATGAGCACACCGGAGATGACCGCAACCGGACGTCACCGGCTGCGCGGGGTGACCGGGATGGCGTTGGCCCTGGGGCCAGGGCTCGAGGATGGCCTGCCGTGGATCAACCCGGCCGATCAGCCACGGCGGGCGACCTCAGGCTCTCGGTAATCCACAGCGGGACACCGAGAGAGGTCATCCTCCTCAAGGAGTCGGCATGGGGGTTGGTCCGCGTCGGCCGCCCGGTGTGGCGCAGACCCGCGGCGGCCGAACCGCCGATGGGCGCTCAGCTGTCTTTCGGGTCGCCTCCCGGACTTCGGGTCGCGATCACCGTAGGTCAGAAGGCTTGTTGTAGAAGCTTGGTGTATTCAGATTTTTGATACGAATAATCCTTTGTATGTGTCTGGATTCTGACCTGAGCATTCCCGCCGTCAGGTCCACGCCTCCGGAGGTTCGATGCCGGGTGCCCCTGGCCACCCGATGGTGGGGATCCCGGCCCATGACGCCAGACACGCCGTTGTCACCGACGATGTGTTGCCGGGGGAGGTCGGGTGGCTGATCGTGGTGTTGGCACCCGTGAGACGGGGCTTGCACCCATCGCCGTGCGACGCTCGTCGACCGCACGGGGGCCGGTCCGAGCCGATCCAGGCCGGTTTGATGGAGATGATCTTGGTGGCCGCGACGATACGCGTCAACGCCAGCGACGCCCTGTTCCAGGGACGGGCGCCAGGTCACCGGACGGAGGCGACCTATGGCCATGGTCGATGACCTTGCCGCGTTCGCCGTCCGGGTGTCCTTCGCCGACCTGACGCCGCAGGCGGCCGAGCAGGTACGGATCCGTGTGCTCGACGCGCTCGGTTGCGCCCTGGGGGCGGTCGCTGCGTACCCGGTGCGCCTGCTCGCCCAACACATCGACGACCTCGGAGGTCATCCGCGGTGCACGGTACTGGGGCGGGGCCGCTCGGCGCCGGACCGGGCCGCGCTCTACAACGGTTTCCTGGTCCGCTACCTCGACTTCAACGACAGCTACCTCGCCCCCGGCGAGACCTGTCACCCCAGTGACAACCTCGCGGCGGTGCTTGCCGGCTGGGAGTACGGCGACGGTGACGGAGCCGTGCTGCTCACCGCGCTTGCGGTCGCCTACCAGGTGCAGTGCCGGCTGTCGGATGTCGCGCCGGTGCGCGCCCGTGGGTTCGACCACGTCACCCACCTGGCCTTCTCGGCCGCCGTGGGTGCGTCCAAGGCGCTGGGTCTGGACGTCGAGCGGACCGCGAACGCGATCGCCATCGCCGGTACGGCGGGTGGAGCGCTGCGGGTCACCCGCACCGGTTCGCTCTCTCACTGGAAAGGCCTCGCCGCGCCGCACGCCGCCGCCGCGGCGACCCAGGCGGCGCTGTTGTCGATGCGGGGGATCACCGGGCCGCGCCAGGTGTTCGAGGGCACCAAGGGGTTCATGGACTCGGTCACAGGCCGGTTCACCCTCGACTGGGCAGGCGAGGGCCCCGAGCGGGTGCGGCGAACGATCGTCAAGCGCTACGACGCCGAGATTCACGCGCAGTCGGCCATCGAGGCGCTGCTCGACCTGCGTGAGCGCCAACAGTTCACCGGCCAGGACGTCGGGCGCATCGATCTGGAGGTCTTCGACGTGGCCTACCAGATCATCGGCGGTGGCGAGGAGGGCGAGAAGACGCGCATCACCACCAAGGAGGAGGCCGACCACTCGCTGCCATACCTGCTCGCGGTGGCCGCGCTGGACGGACAGGTGCTGCCCGCCCAGTACGCCGCCGCACGGATACGCGCCGATGACGTGCAGGCGCTGCTGCGTCGGGTCCACGTCCGACCGGCCGACGACCTGTCCCGGCTCTTTCCTGACCGGCACGCCTGCCGGCTGTCCGTGCGACTGCGCGACGGCCGCCTGTTCACCTCGGAGAAGCAGGACTATGAGGGATTCCACACCCGGCCGATGAACTGGACAACGGTGGCCGCCAAGTTCGCCGACCTGGCCACACCGGTCATCGGACCACGGACCGTTAGTGACGTCGTCGGACGGGTACGGGGGCTGGCGGACGCGTCCCGAGCCGAGGTGACCGCGCTGCTCGACGAGCTGAACGCGGCGATCGGCGGCGACCGCAGGAAGGAGAGAACACGATGAACGAGGACGAGCGCGTCTTCACCTGCCTGCGCCGCAACGTCCGCGAGTCCAAGCCCCGGACCCGTGGGCTGACCGAGATCCGCGGGCCCTACTACAGCGTGATGGGGCCCCGTTACCTGGACGACGTGCTGGAGACGATGGGCGACTATGTCGACATCCTGAAGTTCGCTGGCGGGTCCTTCACCCTGATGCCGCGTACCGCGTTGCGCGCGATCATCGACACCGCGCACCGCTACGACGTGCGGGTGTCCACCGGCGGTTTCATCGAGCATGTCCTCACCCAGGGGCCCGACGCGGTGGACAACTACCTGTGCGAGTGCCGTGATCTCGGCTTCGACATCGTCGAGGTCTCCAGCGGCTTCGTCGTGGTGCCGCCCGACGATCTGGTGCGTCTCACCGACCACATCCGTACGAGCGGGTTGGAGGCCAAGCCGGAGGTGGGCATCCAGTTCGGCGCCGGCGGAACCACCACCGCCGAGGCGCTGGCGGCTGAGGGCACCCGGGACGTCACTGCGGCGATCGCGTTGATCCGCCGGTACCTGGACGCCGGCGCGCATCTGGTCATGATCGAGTCTGAGGGCATCACCGAGAGCGTTCACTCCTGGCGCACCGACGCGGTCGCCAGGATCGCCAGCGAGATCGGCGTCGAGCGGGTCATGTTCGAGGCGGCCGACCCGGAGGTCTTCGCCTGGTACATCAAGAACTACGGGCCAGAGGTCAACCTTTTCGTCGACCACAGCCAGATCGTGCAACTCGAATCCCTGCGGGCGGGCATCTGGGGCACCTCCGACCTGTGGGGCCGTGTCCTGACCTACAAGCCATAGCGGATGATCAGCGACGCCTCCGCGGCGACGGTGCACCGCGCCGGTCATCGGATGTTCAGTCGCTGACGAAGCAGAACTCGGCGCCTACGGGCACACCGGGCGCTTCGTGGTGACCGAACTCCAGGATCGCTGGTTCGTTCCGATTCTTGTCGGCCGCGACCCGGAGAAACTCCGGCCGCTGGCTGCCGGTTCCGGGCTTGACGCCCGACCGGCGTCGGTGGAGCACCCCGCCCTGGTGATCGAGGCGGCGCTGCGGGCCGGGATCCCGTACGTGGACGTGGCGGCCGAAATCGAGGCCAACGTGGACACGTTCACGAACTTCGCCGACCGCGTCCGCGCCGCGGGAATCGTGCTCGTGCCAGCGATGGCTTTCTACGGCGGTCTGGGAGACCTGCGTACATGCGGGCCTTGCCGGGCTGGCCGTCCCGGTAGCCTGCTGGCCCTCAGCTTGACGTCTCGGGGTGCCAGACGGCAGGCTTCCAACAGTGATGGACAAGTCTGGTGCGGTGGCGACACGGTCCGAGGGGCTGGCCGGGGCCGGACCGGCACCATGGCGGGTCAGGTGAGGGCGACACCGGAGCGAGCCGACGGGGACTTCGTGTTGACCCTGTCATGCCCGGATCGGATTGGAATCGTCCACGTTGTCGCTGGCGCGCTGGCGCGACGAGGCTGCAACATCGTGGACAGCCAGCAGCACGGCGACCATCTGTCCGGCCGGTTCTTCATGCGGGTGCACCTCGCCGCGCCGGCAGCGGTGAGCCTGGACGAGTTGCGGGCGGACTTCGGCCCGATCGGCCGGGAATACGCCATGGACTGGCAGATCCACGACCTGGACCGTCACCCCGGCCTGCTCATCATGGTCAGCCGGCTCGGGCACTGCCTGAACGACCTGCTCTACCGGGCCCGGATCGGCGCCCTGCGCGCCGAGGTGCGAGCCATCGTGTCGAACCATCCCGACTTCGAGCCGTTGGCGGCCAGTTACGACATCCCGTTCCACCACGTTCCGGTCACCCCGCAGACCCGATCCGCCGCGGAACAGAGGTTGCTCGACCTCGTCGATGACTACGACGTGGACCTGGTGGTGCTGGCCCGCTACATGCAGATCCTGTCCGACCGGGTGTGCGGGCCGCTGGCCGGTCGGATGATCAACATCCACCACTCGTTCCTGCCGAGTTTCGTGGGAGCCCGGCCTTACCACCAGGCCTACCAACGGGGCGTGAAGCTGATCGGGGCGACGGCACACTACGTCACCCCCGAACTCGACGCGGGGCCGATCATCGAGCAGGAGGTGGCCAGGGTGGACCACACCCACACGCCCGACCAGCTCGTCGCCGTCGGCCGGGATGCCGAGTCGCTGGCCCTGTCCCGGGCGGTCCAGTGGCACGTCGAGCACCGGGTGCTGATCAACGGCGCCCGCACGGTCGTCTTCCGCTGACGGCTGCCGCTGGTCGCAACCTAACCGGTGTCGGCGTGGGCGAATCGACCGACCACGACCAGCGAACCTGTTGCGTCGGTACTGGCCGCGGGTGTGTTCCCTCCTGATGTGTGTGGGTGGAGCGGGTCGTGCGGTTCCGGATCGTTTTCCGCGTCGCGCTCTGGGTATCGCCGCTCCATGACACGGTCCGCGGTCGACCGGGTGCGATGTGTCGGCATCGCGCGCTCGGGCCACAGCCACCGTCACCCTCTGCGACCGGTGGGCGAAGGACGGAGGGCGGCATGGCCTCGCAGGCGATGGTGAGCTGGTTCGAGGACCTCTCGTCGACCGACACCGCACAGGTCGGTGGTAAGAACGCCTCACTCGGCGAGATGATCCGGAACCTGTCGTCGCAGGGCATCCGGGTACCCGGAGGGTTCGCCATCACCGCACGCTCGTACCGGGAGTTCCTGGACGCCAATGACCTGCGTCCGCGGATCTCCGACCAGATCGACGCGTTGCACCACGGGGCCACGTTGGCCGAGGTGGGTGCCGCCATCCGCCGGATGTTCCTCGACGCGGACCTCCCGCCGCGGCTCGCCCACGCGATCAGGACCTCCTACCGGGAGCTTGGCGAACGCCTCAACCGGCAGAACCCGGATGTGGCGGTGCGCAGCAGCGCCACGGCCGAGGATCTCCCGGAGGCCAGCTTCGCCGGACAGCAGGAGACGTTCGTCCACATCGTCGGGGAGGAGCCCCTGCTGGAGGCATGCAGGCGCTGCTACGCGTCCCTGTTCACCGACCGGGCGATCAGCTACCGCGAACACCACCACTTCGACCACCTCACGGTGGCGCTGTCCGTCGGGGTGCAGCAGATGGTGCGCTCCGACCGGGCCGGAGCCGGTGTGATGTTCACCCTCGACACCGACAGCGGTTTTCCCCGCGTCGTACTCGTCAACGCGTCCTGGGGCCTGGGGGAGTCCGTCGTCGCCGGAACGGTGGACCCGGACGAGTACCTGGTCTTCAAACCACTGCTCGACAGTCCGGAGGTCACCCCGGTGATCTCCAGGGAACTGGGCGGGAAGCAATCCAAGATCATCTATGGCGGGCCGGGTGACAGGCCGACGACCGTGGTGGAGACGACGCGGCGGGAACAGCGCTCCTTCGTGCTCAGTGACCAGGAGATCCTGCTGCTGGCCCGATGGGCCACGAAGATCGAGGACCACTACGGCCAGCCGATGGACATGGAATGGGCCAAGGATGGCCAGACCGGCGACCTCCACATCGTCCAGGCACGGCCCGAGACGGTGCAGGCACGTAGGGAGGCGTCCACCCTGCGCTCGTACCGGCTGGTCGGGCGCGGTCGGCGACTGGCCAGCGGCCTGGCCATCGGCGACGCGGTCGCCGCCGGGCGGGTCTGCAACCTGCGCGGCACCGAGGAGATCGACCGCTTCCGCGACGGCGCGGTACTCGTCACCGGGGCCACCGACCCGGACTGGGAACCGATCATGAAACGGGCGGCCGCGATCGTGACCGACCACGGCGGTCGCACCTCCCACGCCGCCATCGTGAGCCGCGAACTCGGGCTGGCCGCCCTCGTGGGTACAGGCGACGCGACGCGCGTCCTGTCCGACGGGCAGGAGGTCACCGTCTCGTGTGCCGAAGGGGAGGACGGTCATGTCTACGACGGCATCCTCGACTACGACGAACAGGAGATCGACCTCGACGAGATCCCCGCCACCCGAACCGACGTCATGCTCAACGTCGCCGACCCGTCGGCCGCCTTCCGGTGGTGGCGCCTGCCCGCCGACGGAGTGGGTCTGGCCCGGCTGGAGTTCGTCATCAACAACCACATCAGGGTTCACCCGATGGCGCTGGCGCGATTCGACGACCTGCGGGATGAGGCCGTCCGGGGCAGGATCGACGAGTTGACCCGAGGCTACGACGACAAGACGGAGTTCTTCGTCGAACGCCTCGCCAACGGTGTCGCCCGGATCGCCGCCGCGTGGTGGCCCCGCCCGGTCATCGTCCGGATGAGCGACTTCAAGACCAACGAGTACGCCAAGCTCATCGGCGGCGAGGCGTTCGAGCCGACCGAGGAGAACCCCATGCTGGGCTGGCGAGGCGCCAGCCGCTACCACAGTCCCGGCTAACGGCAGGGCTTCGGGCTGGAGTGCCGCGCCATCCGTCGGGTCCGTGACCACATGGGACTGACCAACACCGTCGTCATGATCCCGTTCTGCCGAACCCTGGGCGAGGCCGACCAGGTCCTGGACACCATGGCCCAACACGGCCTGACGCGCGGCGACAACGGCCTGGAGGTCTACGTGATGGCCGAGATCCCCGCCAACATCATCCTCGCCGACGCCTTCGCCGAGCGTTTCGACGGTTTCTCCGTCGGCAGCAACGACCTGACGCAACTCACACTCGGTGTCGACCGGGACTCCGAACGACTCGCAGTACTGTTCGACGAACGGGACCCGGCGCTCACCAGAAGCATCCAGAGCCTGATGGACGCAGCCCACCACAGGCACCGCAAGGTCGGCCTGTGCGGCCAACGCCCCAGCGACGACCCCGACTTCGCCCGGCTCCTGGTGGGCGCCGGTATCGACTCCATCTCCGTCACGCCGGACAGCTTCTTCGCGGTCAAGGGCAACGTCGCCGCCGCCGAGCACGAAGCGGGACGGAACCAGGAGCACGAGGCCGACGACACCGGGGAGACAACACCGTGAGGATCCCCGTCTCCAGGACCGAGGACCGGGAGGGCGAGGTACGGCGTCAGGTGTCGGTCGCCGACGCGGTACTCCACGGTGGCGTCCACCACGTCGGAGTCGATGCACTCGGCCCTGGTCAGTATCCGTGTCGCGTGTACGTGCGTACCTCGGGGATGGACAGGTGGCTGGGAATGGTGACGTCGGCCATCGCGAACCCACCGATGGCGGTCCGGGCACCCGTCGGGGCGGGGAAGGTCCACTGGAGGGTGGGCGGGTCGTCGTCACGGTATTCCAGGTGCTCGTCGGGGTAGCGGACGCGCCGGCTGTTGCGGTGTTGCCGGGAGACGCTGCCCGCGGTCACGCGGGTCCCGGCCGTGGGGTGCGAGTTGCTCGGCCCGTACGCCATGTGCGCCTCGCCGACCGCCGTGCGTCACCCCATCGCCGCGGTGGCCGGCCGGTCGACGTGGACACACGCGGGCGGCGTCGTCCACGTCAACGGCAGCGGACGGCGTTCGCCGGGTGCGGTGACGGTGCCGGCAGTGTCCCGGTCTCGGTCTGCATGTGTCACGGGCTCCGGGCGTGGACCGGTGCCGGACTTGTGGGGAGCGGTCGTCGGGAGTGGCCACGGGCAGCCGTCTGCGGATCCGAACAACCTCCGAAGCACGGTCTAGATCATATATATATGGATTTGTCTAAAAAAGCCGTATCATCACGATTGGCCGAGTGGAGGTGCGTCACCACCGGTCGGGTCTGTCACCGCTTCTGGGGGAGAGGACGACCGGGGGTACGTCATGGACGAGGCAGCAGGGACCGTGGGGGTGGTGGGTGGCGCCCGTCGGTTCTCCCACTGGCACTCGCGGTTCGAAGGGATGGGCCCCTTCGCCCTGATCTGGTCCGGGCATACCGTGACGCTGGTCGGCACCGCGATCCTCAGGTTCGCCTTCGTCATCAGGGTGTGGATATCGGGCGGGCAGGCCACCCAGGTCGTCCTGCTGTCGCTGTCGGCGATGTTGCCGAGAATGCTGCTGGCCCCGACGGCGGGTGCGCTGGTCGACCGCCTGGACAGGCGCGTCGCGCTCCAACTCGCCGATCTCGGCGGGTTCGTCGCCATCGGTGGGCTGACCGCCATCTACCTCGCGGGTGACCTCCAGCTCTGGCACATCTACCTCGCGGTCGCCCTCGCCGGCTGCGCCGAGGCCTTCCAGCACCCGGCACTGCTGTCGACCGTCCCGCGCCTGGTACGCAGGGAACAGCTCCAGCGGGCCAACGGGCTGCTGGCCACCGCCAAGAGCACCGCCGACATCGGCGGCCCGGCCCTGGGTGGACTCCTGGTCGCGGTGTCGGGACTCGGTCCGATCCTGTGGCTGGACCTCGCGAGTTTCCTGGTCGCGCTCGCGACGATCCGGCTCGCGCGCATCCCCGACACGCCGGTGCCGGACGGT
>DATCWR010000359.1:0-13218 GCA_036566245.1 Mycobacteriales bacterium
TGTCCCCCGGCCACGGGCGGGGGACACGCCCCACCGGGTCTAGCAGGTCGGGTCGGCCGACTGCGGCGGGACGCTGATGGCATCCCATGCGGCCCGGATGGTGTTGAACGGTGCGCAGTTACCCGGGAACAGGTTCTTCGCCGCGTTCAGGGTCGCGGTGCGGTACCGCAGGTAGGTCATCCGACTGGTCTTGGACAACATGGCGTGGTAGAAGATCAGGCCCACCGTCTGCGGACCCAGTCCGCCGGTGACGGCCAGGCCGTTGCAGGTCGGGCTGGCCGGCTGCCCGCCGGCGGCGGCGCTGCCCTTCGACGCGAGTACGAACCAGTGGTCGAAGGGACCGGCCGCGTCATGCGTCTCCATGGTCGGGATCGCGTTGGAGTAGCAGTTCGGATCGCCGACCAGCGACGGGTTGAACATCTGCCGGATCGGACCGGTGCCGACCAGGTTGACCTCCTCGCCGATGCTGTAGTCCGGCGGGTCGAACGTGGTGTTGTTGGTGAAGAACTCGGTCAGCGTGCCGAAGATGTCACCGGTGGCCTCGGACACACCGTTGGCCGAGATACCGCCGGGGGTGGTCGCGTCGACGGCGTGACCGAACTCGTGGCCGACCACGTCCAGCGAACCGATCCAGGCTCCGGCCTGGTTGTGTCCGACGTGGACCGACGAGCCGTTCCAGAACGCGTTGACCTGGTTCAGACCGACGAAGACGGGGAAACCGCTTCCGCTGCCGTTGATGCCGTTACGGCCCAGCCACGACGAGAGCATGTTCCACTCGTGCTGCACGGTGAACAGGGCGTCCACACAACCGGTCTCGATGTTGGTGCCGACGCCGTTGCCCCAGACGTCGTCGCTCCCGGTCAACACCGCGCCGGTGCTCTCCCGGCGGCAGGAGATGCCCGGCCGGGTCGGGTCACTCATGGAGAAGGACGATCCTGATCCGCTGGTCTGGATGGTGACCGTGCCACCCTCGATGGCCGCGTGGCCGGTCCCGTCGGCGACCTCGTCGAAGCTGTCCAGGACCCTGCCGGACATCGCGTCGACGAAGGTGTGGATCCGGCTCGGCCGGGTGCCCACGTGCCCGGTCAGCACGTTCTCCCAGGCCAACCGTGGGTGGTCGGTGAGCGCGTAGACGACCAGGCGGGTGCTGTCGGCCGCGTCGGCCACCGGAGTCTGCTGCCGACCGTGAGCGGTCAACACGGCTCTGGCGGCGGTGACCTTCGGGGTGATGTTCGGCAGGTTGATCGCGGCCGACTGGCCGACGCTGGAGGACAGCACCTTGCCGGCCTGGTCGGTCACGACGACGAAGTCGCCGCCGAAGACCGGCAGCCCCTGGTACGTCCGGTCGAATCCGACGTACTGGAGGCCCTCCCGGGTGCTGACCACCGGTCGCTGGACGAACGTGTCGCCGGGGCTGACGTGCAGTTCCGCGGCCCGGCTCGCGACGAGCTGCTGTGCCGAGTGGACGGCCAGGGTGACGGCGTCTGTGGCCGCCGCCCCGGGTGACGGGGGAGAGGCCAGTGCCGCAGGCGATGTCCCCGCGGCAGTGATGAGGGCAGCCACGCCCAACACGAGGAGACGTTTCACCGGGGATCCCTTCTGGGAGCGGGCCCGGATGGGTGGTCGAGCCCGTAAAAATTGGGGATTCGGCCAATCTCCCAGTGGTCTGTCCTGAAGTCACTACTTGCATCATGAATCTAACCGTTTGGCCTAGTACGCGGTATGATGATCTCTTCTGGGAAGATCACAGAAGTTGATCAGCACGGGTCCGGCGAGATGATCACGCCCAGGGTGTTGGGCGGGTGTCGGCCGATCCGATCAACAGCGCGGCCCGTCGGACCGGATCCGCCCCCCTCGATCGAGTGCCTCAAGCACCGTTATGCCGGGGTTGACATTCTAAAGTGATCGGTGAACCGTAATGCGGTAATCCGGGTCGTTCTGCCGGGTCAGGTATGACGCGGACTTCATTTCCTCCGGCATACCGCTGTTACTCCCCACGGCCACGACTGATCGAGTGATCAGTTCGCGACCACCCAAGATCGACTGGTCAACATCAGAAGGGAGCGGATGACAACCATGCGTCGGCCTGCGTTATCCCGCGCGCTTCGTCGTCTCGGCTCAAAACCCCGAAACCGGTACCTCAGAAGGTCGGTCATCTCCGCGACGGCGCTGTGCACCGCCGCGGTGCTGCTGTCCGCGCCGTCGGCCAGTGCGCAACGCTCGGACGGCGGGCCGCCCAGGGCGTCGGGCCCGCTCTATCTGGACCCGCACGCCGCGATCCCCGCACGGGTGGATGATCTGCTCCACCGGATGACCCTGGCCGAGAAGATCGGTCAGATGGACCAGATCGTGGTGGGGGAGTTGCGTGACCGGTCCAATCCGGTCGACGGTGACTGCCGAAACTCGGGCGGCAACACCGATCCACTCCAGGTGAACTGTCTGGACACGGTACTGATCAAGAACCTCACCGGGTCGATCCTGGCGGGCGGAACCGACAATCCCGCCGACAACACCGGAGCGGGCTGGGCCGAGTGGTACAACACGATCCAGCACTACGCCATCGACCACTCACGCCTGCATATCCCGGTCATCTTCGGGGTCGACGCGGTGCACGGTTTCGGTCATCCGTTCCAGGCGCCGTTGTTTCCCCAGTCGATCGGCATCGGAGCCACCTGGGATCCGGCGATGGCCGAGGCCGGGGGTGGCGTGACAGCCCGGGCGCTCGCGGCGACCGGCTGGACCTGGGACTTCGCTCCGGTCCAGGACCTGTACCGGGACAACCGGTGGGGTCGCGCCTATGAGACCTGGGCCGAGGAGCCGGCGTTGAGTGCGGCAATGGGTGCGAGTTTCGTGCGCGGCATGCAGGATTCCGGGGACGGCCCGATGCGCGTCGCGGCCACGGTCAAGCACTTCGCCGGATACTCGCAGTCGCTCAACGGGCATGACCGGGCCGAGGCCCAACTGCCGGTGCGGTACCTCCAGGACGTGTTCCTGCCGTCCTACGCGGGTGCCATCGACGCGGGAGCCTCCACGGTGATGGTCAACTCCGGGTCGGTCAACAACGTTCCGGCGACCGCGTCGCACTTCCTGCTCACCACCGAACTGCGCGAGCGGATGGGGTTCACCGGTGTGGTCGTCAGCGACTTCGGTGACGTGCCCGCGCTGGCCAACAGCTACCACGTCGCGGCGGGACTTCCCGAGGCGATCGCCAAGGCGGTGAACGCCGGAGTCGACGTGTCCATGACCCCGTCGGACTTCGCCGGGTGGAACGCCGGGCTTGCCCAGGCCGTGCGGCAGGGGCTGGTCTCGGTGCCCCGGATCGACCAGTCGGTACGCAGGATCCTGCGGTTGAAGTTTGAACTGGGGCTGTTCGACCACCCGTTCGTCGACGTGGGCAGGGCCGACGCGGCGGTCACGGCCGGTCGGGACGCCGCGCTGCGGGCGGCCCGGGAGTCGATGACGCTGCTCCGCAACGAGCACAACCTGCTGCCCCTGCCCTCGGACGCCAGGCTGGTCGTCACCGGGCCCAGCGCTGATTCGATGACCAACCAACTCGGCGGCTGGAGTGTGAGCTGGCAGGGCGTCTTTGGTGCCGGTCACGTCTGCTGCATGGGCCCACCCGACCAGATACCGCCGGGAACCACCGTCCTGAAGGGACTTCAGGCTGCTGGTTCGCGGGTGACCTTCGCCCCGGACCAGGCCTCGGCGGTCGCGGCGGCAGGGTCCGCCGACGCCGTGGTGGTCGTGGTCGGGGAGAAGGCATACGCGGAAGGACTGGGCGACAACCCCTCGCCCGCGCTGCCGGCCGACCAACAGAAGCTGGTGGCCGCGTTGCAGGCGACCGGCAAGCCGGTCATCGTCGTGGTGATCGCCGGTCGGCCGCTCGCCCTGGGTCCGGCCAAGGACGCGCAGGGACTGCTGATGGCCTACCAGGGCAGCACCGAGGCGGGTACCGCGGTGGCCGACGTGCTCTTCGGCAGGGTCAATCCCAGTGGGCGGCTCCCGGTCAGTTGGCCGTCGGAAGCCGATACTCCGGGCGGCGACTTCTGTGGTACCTGTCCCTCACCGCTGGGCGACCAGCCGAAGTTCTTCGACCAACTGCCCGACACCGCGTCGGGTCAGGGGCACGGCTACAACCCGCTGTTCCCGTTCGGATTCGGTCTGAGCTACACGACATTCGCGACCTCGGGCCTGTCGGCCACCGGTTCGGTGTCCCGCGACGGCACGGTCGACGTGGCCGTGACGGTGACCAACACCGGTGACCGGGCCGGCACCGAGGTGGTTCCGGTGTACGTCCACCAACCGGTCAGCGACGTGCTGGTACCACCGCAGCGGCTGGTCGGATTCACCCGGGTCACCCTTGAACCGGGACAGTCCAGGGTCGTCCACGTGCCCTTCTCGGTCTCCACCCTGGCGGTCACCCCGGGCGACGTGGACGGGACCGCCCGTCCCAGGGTCGAGACCGGTGCCTACCAGGTGCAGGTGGGGACCATGACGGCCGGATTCACCGTCCACTGAGGTCCACCCGAAGGGTCCGCCGCGCCCGGTGGTGCGGCGGACCCTTCGCCGTCGACCATGCCCGGCCATGTGACCCGTAGCCCTCTCAGCTTGCCTGGGTTCCGTTGGTGTACGGGCGTGCCCATGCGGGTCGGAGGACGCCAGGCGCGGCCTCTAACCGGGGATTGGCGCATCAACCGTGTCGTGACAGGTTGCGAATCAGTTCGCGTTTTGGAATTTCCCGGCTCGACATTTTTTCCCGTGCCTCAGGGGCTTGTGAATTTCACTCGTGCGGGTGATCAGGTACCGGGATTGTGGAGATAGAATTGTGGCATGGAAATCCTGGCCGATACTGTCCCCACCAACACCGATATCGGTGTTGGTGGGGAATCGGATGGCGGCTTTCCGATGGCCGGGATTGATCTTGCTGCAATGGCCGAATCACTCGTCAAGTGTGAAACGTCTGATTTGGACGCCGAGGGTCTGTTGACCGTGCTCGGCGACATGGAACGGATCATCGCCGCCGCACACGCGGTGCAGGCCCGGGTGATGGCGGAGTTCACCCGGCACCGCCCTGCCACCCCGGGCAACCCGTTCGGGGAGTTCGTGGCGGACGAGATCGCGGTGGAACTGTCGGTGACTCGCCGTGCGGCGGAGAACAGGGTTGCCCAGGCGGTGGAGATGACCTGCCGGACACCCGCGGTCCTGCGCGCGCTGGAGTCTGGGGTGTTGGACCTGTACCGGGCAAAGATCGTTACTGACGCCACGTACCGGCTGGACGATGCCACTGCGGCCCGGGTCGCCGCCCACGTCGTAGGCCGGGCGAAGGGGCATAACGCCTCCCAGGTACGCCGTATCGTGCGTCGGGCTGTGTTGCACCTCGATCCTGAGGGTGCCCAGCGCAGGCATGAACAGGCCCGTGCCGACCGCAGGCTGGTTCTCACCCCGGCAGAGGACGGGATGGCGGAGCTGGTCGCGTTCCTGCCGGCCGAGCAGGCTCTCGCCGTCTACCAGCGGGTTGATGACCTCGCCCGGGCCGGTCGGGTTCCTGGTGACCAGCGGGGTGCGGACGAACGGCGGGCCGATGCGTTCGTCGGCCTGCTCCTGGGCCGCCGGGATGCTGGTACGGCCAGCCAGTCCGAAGGCTTGCGGCCGTTGGTACACGTCACCGTGTCGGCTTCGACTCTGGCCGGAGCAGACTGCGAGCCCGCCCTGCTGGGTGGGTACGGTCCGATCCCGGCCGTGTTCGCCCGGGCCATCGCCGCGGATTCCACCGGAGTGTGGAAGCGGCTGGTCACCGATCCGATCGATGGGTCACTGATCGAGCATTCCCGGAAGACGTACCGGCCACCGGCCGCACTCGATGACTTCGTTCGCGCCAGAGACGGGCAATGCCGGTTCCCCGGATGCCAACACTCTGCACAGAACGCAGACCTGGATCACACGATTCCGTGGCCGAAAGGGCCCACGTCACCCGGGAACCTGGGCGCGCTGTGTCGGCATCACCACCGTCTCAAACACCACACCACATGGCGAGTCACCCAAGCCAACGGGCGGTTCTGCTGGACCAGCCCAACCGGCCGGCGCTACCTCACCCACCCCGAAAACCACAACCCACCCTGAAACCCGGCGACGGAACAAGAACACCCTGCTACTCCCAGAGCAGGAGGCATTCGTCGGCGTTTCGGGCCATCTCCTTACCTTGGTCCCAGGTGACCGACTGTCGCATGACGGTGTGTCAGTTCGTCGGCTTGTGTCGACTCTACCGAGGCGTCGAGGTCGCCGTGTCCAACATGTGTGAGTGCGGTACGGAACTGGGTGATCGCCGCGTCGGTGTGGTTGTTTTCTTCGGCTGGGCCATTCTGGTAGGACTCCGTCGCCACGGTGTCCTCGGCGATTGCGGCCCGGTCATCGCCGATGCCGAGGAACGCATCGGCGGCGTGCGGGCTGGACCACACAGCGTGGCCCGGGTCTTCTCTCGGGCTCCTTTTGGAGGAACTGCCTGGCCGGTTCGGCAACTTCCAGGCAGCCGGAAGCCCGGAGCGGCTAGCCTCGAACCTCGTGTCCGGCTACAAGCACATACCGATCGCCGCGAGACTGCGCACCACCGGCGCGGTGGCCGGATGAGTGCTCCACTCCTGCTCGCCCACGGCGCGGCCGGCACCATCCGAGCCAACTTCGGCCCGCTCATTTCGACGCTGTCTCCGTCGATCACGGCGTTCGGGCCCGACTTTCCCGGCTCGGGTGACACACCGCGAACGACCGGCCCGCTGCGGCTGGACGATCTCGCTGACCACCTCGTGGCGAGCGCCGCAGGCATCGAGACCTTCGCCGTCCTCGGCTACTCGATGGGTTGTGCCGTCGCGGTACGCGCAGCGGTCCGGTATCCCGAGCGCGTGACAGCGCTCGTACTGACCGCCGGAACACCGCGGGCCGACGCCGAAACCCGCGGGCGAATCGAGCAGTGGCGACGCCTGGCGGACGGCGACCGCCTCGAGCTGGCCCGCTTCGTCGTGTCCGTCATGTTCAGCGAGGCGTTCCTCGGTTCGTTGACCGAGGGGCAGGTGGAGAGCCTCTGCGAGTTCGCCGCCCTGACCATGCCGGACGGCGCGTCCGACCAGGTCGACCTGGTCCGACACCTCGACGTTACCGGCGACCTGGCGCATGTCGCGGTGCCGACGCTGGTGATAGGTACCATGCGCGACCGGCTTGTCACCCCCGCCTCGATGCGGGCCTACGCCGACGGTATTTCCGGCGCCCGGTGGGCGGAGTTGGACAGCGGGCACCTCCCCGCCGTCGAGGCGTCCGGGCAGTGGGCGCGGTTGGTCGAGCAGTTCCACGCCGAGATCAGGTGGGATGAACTGGACCGGTGAGACAGGGGGAACACCGCAGGTCGGTGCCTCCTCGGTCGCGCAGATCGAGGAGAGCCTGGCCGCGGTGGACCTGGAGTCGACCGAGGAGCGGTGCGCGAGGCTGGACGCCGCGCACTGATCCCCGACCAGGTCCGGGTCGGTTCGTCGGCGGCCCGGACGGTGGCCCGGTGTGCTACTCGGTGTCGTCGGGTGCGGCGTGGTCGGGCACGCCCGGAGTGGGGTCGCGGGACAGGTCGATCAGCGGTCGGGGACCGGCATCGTCGGGCGCGGCGTGCCTGGGGCCGCCCGACACCGACCCGGTCAGACCTTCGGACCGCGGGTCGCTGCGCGCCGGGGAAGGTGAGGCCGTGGCGTCGGTCGGCGCGGCATTGTCGTCGGAGCGCACGCGTTCCTCCTCGTCTGGTCGATCGCTCGGGCCTGGATCTGACCCGCCGTGGGCACAGCGCCCGGCTGGACGGTAGCAGTTCGCCGGCATCGGTCGCCGTCCTCGCCCGCCCGTGTCCGGCACAGGTGTGTCACGGGTGAGCCACGGATCTGCGGCGCCCGGGGCCTCCGTCAACCAGCCTGACCCTGCCGTGCCACCAGCAGCGGCACGAACTGCTCGGCCGGGGTCAGGGAACCGTGGTGGCCCCGGAACCGGCTGAGCACAGGTTCGGTGGCCGAACGCACAACGGCGGTGTTTCCGCGCGCCGCCACGACCAGGTCTCCGATCCGCCCACGGGCATCGTCACTGACCCGGGGGCCGAACCAGCCCGCCGCGGTGGCCTCCTCCCTGGTCCGCACCCAGGCCCGGTCGCCGAGCACCTCACTCCATGCGGCCCGCACGTCGTCGAGGGCACCGGGTGCGGTGTAGACGTGTCTGGCCCGGGCCTCACCGCCGAGCAGTCGCACCCCGTCGGACAGGCGCGGGTCGGTGTCGAAGTCGACCCGGTCGGACTCGGCCACCGCCACCATGCCGTGGTCGGCGGTGACCACCAGCATGCCGTCGGGAGGCAGCCGGTCCGCGATGGTCGCGGCAAGCCGGTCCACGTACCCGAGTTGGAACCGCCACGATTCCGTCCCCGGCCCGTGCACGTGGCCCAGCAGGTCCAGGTCCGCGTGGTAGGCGTAGCACAGCACCCGGCCCTCCGCCCGCAGCGCCTCGATCGCTCGGGCGGCCAGGTCGCCCAGCGCGTGCACGCCGCGGAACTCACCGCCGCGCAGTACCGCCCGGGTCAGCCCGCTGTCCCGCTGTGAGCGCGCGGTGACCCGGTGCACGGTGACACCGGCCTCCACCGCACGTTCGAACACGGTGGCCTGCGGCTGCACCTGCTCGGGAACGACCTGTCCGCGTAGGTCATCTGGCCGTCCCACGCCGTGCCGGCTCCACCCCAGTACGTTGATCAGTTCGTCGTCGGAGGTGGCGAAAGTGTAGCCGACCAGCCCGTGTTCACCGGTGGGCAGGCCGGTGCCCAGGGCGGCGATGCTGGTCGCCGTGGTCGAGGGGAAACCCGCGGTGATCGGTTCCCGGCCGGCGGCCAGCGAGGCCAGGAACGGCGCGTCATCGCCGTGTTCGGCGAGCAACTGCCAGCCCAGGCCGTCCACGAGCAACACACACACGCGCGAGGCGGCCGGCAGACCCAGCACGTCGACCGTGTCGGGGACGCCCAGCCCGGCCAACACCGACGGGCCGACATCCGCGAGCGCACCGGTCCCGTACCGAGGTACCACCACCGTGTCCACGACCGCGACCCTAGCGGCGGAGTCGACGGCGGCGGGCATGGTCCGGGGAAGTGACCGCGCCACCGGGAGGAGCCGCCGTCATCACCTCGGAACCACGCCCGCCCCTGGATCGGTGACCGTGGTCTATTTCTTCACGGTCAGGAAGTCGGTCTTCGTCGTCCACTGGCCGTTCTCGTACTGCGCGAGCAGCACGCCGTGACCACCGGTGTGGCCACCCGGGAGCGGACCGAACGTGATCGGCGGCAGCAGACCGGTCTCGAAGCCGCTCAGTGCCTCGGCGGTCTTCTGGAACCCGCTCCAGGTCAGATCGTCGCCCATCTGCTCGAGGATGTGGAAGAAGACCTGGTTGGTGCCGTAGGCGATCAGCGCGTACAGACTGTCGGCCTGGTCGGGGGCTGACTTCTCCATCGCCGCCCGGTACCTCTTCACCGCGTCGTTGCCGACGCCGTTCGGTAGTGCCGCCACCGCCGCGCCGTAGAGTCCGTTGGCGGCCTCTCCCGCCGGACCGACGGACACCTGGGTTCCGGTGCTCGCCGCGGAGGAGTCACCGACGAACATCGGGTTCCAGCCCAGTTGCCTGGCCTGCTTGAGGACCAGTGCGGTCTGGGTGTTGTCGGTCCCCAGAACGATCGCCTCTGGATTGGCCTTCTTGGTGCTCAGGACCGCGGGACTGACGTTGGTGCTGTTCGTCTCGGTCAGACCCACGGCCACCACCTCGATACCGGCCTTCGCCGCCCCCTCCTTGAGGCCGTCCCGGACCGCGTGCCCGAAGTCGTTGTCCTGTCCGATGTAGGCGACCTTGCTGACGCCCTGTTCCGCGAGCCAGTCAGCCAGGATCTGACCCTGCTCGTTGTGCGGTGTCGCCACCTGGAACACCGACGGCATGTCCGGGTCCGGTGGAAGGTAGGGTCCGAACATCGGAATGCCGATTCGCTTGACCAGGGGATAGCTGCCGGGAATCTCTGCGGACCCCACCGGCATGTCGAGCGCGAAGACCTTGTCCTGCTGGGTCAGCCGCAGAATGTTGGCGACGGAGCGCGCCGGCTCGAACCCGTCGTCCAGTATGGTGAGTTCCAGCTTGCGGCCGTTGATGCCGCCGGTGCTGTTGATCTCCTCGACCGAGGCCTCCAGCCCCGCCTTGAACGCCTGCCCCGAACTCGCGGCGCCGCCGGTCAGTGGAAGCGTCGTGCCGAGTTTGATCACCGACGGCGTTATCCCCTGGGCGGTCCTGCTCGCGGACTCGGCCTGGCCGCCCGGACCTCCGCACGCGGTGGCGACCAACATGGCGGCGATGGCGCCGTACAACAGCCGGCTACTCATCCTGACTCCTCACGTGACACCTGACGGATGACCTCTGTCGGGCGGACTGGACGCTGTGTTGTGGGCGATTCGGACTACTTCGGATCAGGCGGCATCGTCGCCACCGAGATAGGACCGCACGAGTTGTGCACTGCCGGCGATACTCGCGCTGGCCGCCTCGAGGGTCACCCGCCCGCCGGCCAGTACGTAGGTGCGGTCGGACAGCCGCAGAACCCCGGCGTTCTGCTCGACCAGGAGAAACGTTGTGCCGCTCGTGCGAAGGCTGTCGATCAACGAGAACAGGTCGTTCACGATGATCGGGGCCAGACCGAAGGAAAGCTCGTCGATGATGAGCAGCTTCGGACGCCCGAGCAGTGCCCGGGCAAGCGCCAACATCTGCTGCTGCCCACCCGACAGAGCCGAGGCGCGGATCTTCGGCCGTTCCCGCAGGGCCGGGAAGAGGTCGAACATGCCGTCCAGGTCCCTGGCGAACGCGGCGCCACCGTCGCGGCGTAGCGCCCGGGCCAGTGACAGGTTCTCCTCGACCGAGAGCCCGCCAAGGATGCCGCGGCCCTCCGGGACGTGCCCGAGCCCGGCCAGGGCACGTTGCTCGGGTGGTTCGGCTCGCCAGTCACGACCGGCGAAGGTCACCCGGCCACCGGCGAGCGGTAGTACACCGGAGATCGCCCGTAGGGTGGTCGTCTTCCCGGCGCCGTTGGCACCGAGCACGGAGACGATCTCCCCCTCCTCGACGTCCAGGTCGACGCCGCGCAGTACGAGCGCGTGCCCGTAGCCGGCGTGTAGGTCACGTACGCTCAGCAGCAAAGCTGGCTCCCAGATACGCGGCGACCACGTCGGGCCGCCGGATCACCTCGTGTGGATGCCCGGTCGCCAGGACCCGGCCGAAATCGAGCACCGTGACGTCCTGACACAGCGTCGAGACCAGTTCCAGGTCGTGCTCGATGATCACCATGCACAGGTCTTCGGTTTTCGCGATCTCTTCGAGCGGTTCGGTCATGCGCCTCACGTCGGAGGCGCTGACACCGGCGGCGGGTTCGTCGAGCAGCAGGAGCCGCGGCTGGCTCAGAAGTGCCCGAACCACCTCCACCAACTTCTGGCTGCCCAGTGACAGACTGGACACCGGCTCGTGGGCGAGTCGGTCGAGACCGAAGTCGGCGAGTAGGTCGACAGCACTCCTGCGAAGCGCTCGTTCACTCCGCGGGGAGCCCAGCAGTGCGCCCCAGTCCCGCAGCCGGCGGTGACCGTCGACACCGAGCAGGATGTTCTCCAGGACTGACATGTCCTGGATGAGCTTGGGGGTCTGGAACGTGCGCGCCACCCCCGACGCGGCGACCGACGCCGGACCGCGCCCGGTCAGCAGTTCGTTGCCCAGGCGGACCTCGCCCTGTCGTGGTTCGACGTAGCCGGTGATCACGTTGAACAGCGTTGTCTTGCCGGCTCCGTTCGGTCCGATCAGTCCGCTGAATCCTGGCCTGGCCTCGAAGTCGATGCCGTTCAGTACCTGGTTCCCCCCGAACGCCACCGTGAGGTTCGAGACGCGCAGTACCTGGTCGTCGGCCATCACGCCGCCCCGGTGGCCGACCCGGCGGCCTGATCGGACAGTCCAGCGGAACCGCGCCAGGTGAACAGTCTGCGTGCGGTGGTCTGGACGAGCGGCGCCACACCACGGGGGAGCACCCACACGATCACGACCAGGGACAGTCCGAACACCAGTCGTTGGTAGGCACCCGCGCTCTGGAGCACCTCCTGCACGACGACGAGGAACGCCGCGCCCACGACTGCCCCGGCGATCCTGTCCACACCGCCGACCAGCACCACGATGAGGAACTCGATGACCAGGTTGACGCTGAAGGACTGGGGAGTGATGAAGGTGATCGCCTGCCCGAACAGGCCACCCGCGACCGCTCCGAGGAAACCGCTCACCGCGAACGCCTCGACCTTGTACCTCAGGGCGGAAAGGCCGAGCGACCCGGTGGCGATCTCGATGTCCCGGACCGCGCGGAGACAACGGCCCCAGCGGGTCCGACCGACGTGCCAGAGCACGACGATCGACACTGTCAGGATCCCCACCGACAGATACCAGAGGCTCACGGTGTAGTCCATCGAGCCGAGGGTCACCGGGAAGACCGCCGTCCCCTCCGAGCCGCCGGTGAAGCCCTTCCACTCCTTGAACACCCGGCCCATCAGGTCACCGAACGCCAGGGTGGCGATGGCCAGGTAGAAGCCACGGAGCCGGGCCGCCGGAAGTCCGATCAGCACGCCGATCACCGCCGCCGCCAGTGCGGTCCCACCCACGGCCATCAACCACGGCACACCGTGGGCGTGCAGGTAGGCGGTGCCATACGCGCCAAGGCCGAAGAATCCGGCATGTGCCAACGCGACCTGCCCGGACCAACCGATCACCACGGTCAACCCGAGGCAGGCGATGGCGTAGATCGCCACCTCGGTGAGTATGTACAGGGAGTAGCCGTTCAGGTGGCTGGGGAGGGTGATGACCACCAGACCCACGGCGACCGCGGCCACGACCGCCCCGACGCGTCGCGGCAGGGCCGGTATCCGACTCTGGTCGCTCATATCTCGCGTGCCCTCATCTCGCCGAACAGTCCGTCAGGACGAAGGAGCAGGACCACCACAACGGTGAGCAGGGCGATGGCCGAGGCGCTGGCGGTGGAGATGTAGGTGCCCGCGAGGTTCTCCACCACGCCCAAAGCCAGCCCGCTGACGAACGCACCGACGATGGAGGAGAACCCCCCCAGCGTGGCGGCGACGAAGCCGGTGAGGATCAGTGTCTGACCGGTCTGGTCAT
>DATCWR010000389.1:0-8190 GCA_036566245.1 Mycobacteriales bacterium
GACCAGGCCGCCGCCGACCAGGTCCTTGCCGGCCAGGCCCTCGCCAAACTGGGCGAGTACATCGACTGGGAGGGGCGGCACTACGACCAGATCACCGCCCGGTACGACGCTGCCCGCGCTGATGCGGCCGGGTTCCTCGCCTGGCTTGCGGGCGAACTGGACCATGTCCTGTCCGCCGCTCGCGGTCTGCTCGGTGTCGCCGGGCATTCCACCCGTCCGGTCGTGCCCTGCCCGTCCTGCGGTGGCCCCGTCGGGCTGTCCAGGGACGACCCGGGAACGACCGAGTGCGGTGGGTGCGGGCGGCGGCTGAGGCTGACATCCGGTGAAGCGGCAGACTGGTTTGCAGGCGCCCGGGCTGACGGGTGGTCGCCGTCGTGGTGGCAGGAGGCCAGCTAACCCTCGATCCCGAGTTGAGGGTTGTGTTAGCGTGGTCCTCACTTCGGGAGAAGTGTGCCCGAAGGCGGCGCGCGGTGGAGCAGTTCGGTCAGCTCGCCGGCCCCATACGCCGAAGGTCGCCGGGTCGAATCCGGCCCGCGCCACTACCCTGGCGACATGGCCACCACCATCGTCGAGTTCATCACCGCGCGGCTGGATGAGGCCGAGGTGCTTGCCCAGGTCGCATCTCCAGGCCCTTGGCGGCCTGATGATGAGCACTATGCCGTGCTGGCCAGTGACGGTGAGCACGTCGCGGACGGGTTCGCCCTGAGCAGCAATCAATGGCGGAACACTGTTGACCACATCGTCGCCCACGATCCGGTCGCTGTTCTCCGGGACTTGGCGGCCATGCGGGGCATCCTCGCCGAGCATCACCCCGTCGACCCCTGCGACGCCCACAACGCGGCGCTGGAGTCCGTCCCCTGCAAGACGCTTCGCCTGATCGCCTCCCGCTGGCCGAACCACCCGGACTACCAGCCGGCGTGGAGGCCGTGAGTAGGCCACCACACCACGGCCCTGTAGCTCAACGGGTAGAGCACCCGGCGTCGGAAACGCCGGGCTGGGGCGCGGGTTCAACTCCCGCCGGGGCCACCTACCCTCGCCACATGGACGCCTTACGCGCAGTGCTGCTCTTCGGATTCCACAACGGCGGAGCCGCAGCCATCCTCCTCAACCTAATCATCCTTGGAGTCCTCGGCGCCTTCGCCGTCCTCCTGGTCGGCAACGCCATCGTCTGGCCACTGGCCTGGATCAAGACCCTGGTCACCAGGGGCAAACACCCGGGGGCCGGCCCGCAGTAACCCGGGGGCGCCCCCCACACACCACCGGGGGCAGCCATGGCACACCACGGGCGTAGGGGGCGGGGGCGGGTAGGCCGACCCTGGCGACGCGTTCGAGCCGAGGTCCTCGCCCAGTCCGACGTATGCGCACTGTGCGGGCTGCCAGGCGCCGACACCGTGGACCACAAGATCCCACTCATCCTCGGAGGCGACCCCCTCGACCGGGACAACCTGCAACCCGCACACCACTCGTGCAACTCGCGCAAGGGCAAGCGACTCACAGCCCCTCGACGCACCACCTCACGCAGATGGTGATGTGCCATAATGTCCGTTTTTGACTGGTTACCGGGCGACCCCGCTCCCAAAGGGCTCCCGTCTCTCCCCACGTGTGGTGACCAACTGTGATCGTTGTGGTGGAGTTGATCAGTCTGGCCGATGTGGACTGTCCTGTTGGGACTGTCTGGGGGTCTGGATGGCCGATCTCGCAAGGGTTATCGCGTCGGGTGATCGCAGAAAGTCGTTGGAGGCGGTCCGCGATGTGATTGCCCGGGATCTCACTGTCAGTGACATTGGGGCGCGTGACAAGGCTTCCCTACTGAAGCTCCTCGTTGAAGTTGTGCGCGAGCTTGATGGGCTGCCGACTGGGAGGGAGGCGAGTCCGGTTGACGATCTCGCCGCCGCCCGTGCTGCTCGGCGCGCAGCGGCCCAGGTATCGGACGGTTCCTCGGGCGAGGACAAGCGCCGGGCAGGAGGCGGCCGAGCTGGCCGCAAGCGCGGGCCTGCACCTTGACCAGTGGCAGCGTGACGCCCTGGTGGACATGCTCGGTGAGCGTGCCGACGGGAAGTGGGCGGCGTTCGAGGCGGCGTTGATCGTGCCCCGGCAGAACGGTAAGGGCGCGGTGTTGGAGGCCCTGGAGCTGGCCGGGTTGTTCCTGTTCGGCGAACGGTTGATTCTGCACTCGGCGCACGAGTTCAAGACGGCCCAGGAGGGTTTCCAACGTGCCCTGGCGTTGATCACCAACGCCGACCACCTGCGGAAACTGGTGTCCCGGGTGCGCACCTCCCACGGCGAGGAGGGGATCGAGCTTCGGTCTGGTGCGCGGCTGCGGTTCGTGGCCCGGTCGACCGGGTCGGGGCGCGGGTTCTCCGCGGATCGGGTGATCCTCGATGAGGCGTACAACCTGCCGTCGGAGGTGATGGCCGCCCTGTTGCCGACGTTGTCGGCGAGGCCGAATCCGCAACTGGTGTACGCCTCGTCAGCGCCGCTGCTGACCTCCGAGGTGCTGCGGAAGCTGTGTGTGCGTGGCCGGTCTGGGAAGTCACGCCGGCTGGCTTATCTGGAGTGGTGCGCTGACCGGGGCGACGACGAGGGTGACCGGCGGGCGTGGGCCGCGGCGAATCCGGCGTTCGGGATCCGCATCGACGAGGAGTTCGTCGAGTCCGAGCGTGAGGCGTTGGGCGCCGAGTTCGGCCGGGAACGGTTGGGCGTGTGGCATGAGGAGGGTCTGCCGACGGTCGTGGACATGCGGCTGTGGGCGCAGTTGGCCGATGTGGAGTCGCTGACCGGGGATCCGGTGGCGTTCGGGGTGGACATTCGCCCGGACCACGGGGCCGGTGCGATCGCGGTGTGCGGTGCCCGCGAGGACGGGCTGGTGCACCTGGAGGTGGTGGACCACCGGCCGGGTACCGGGTGGATCGTGGAGCGGCTGGTCGAGTTGGTGGAGCGTTGGCGGCCGTGTGCGGTGGTGCTTGACGGGGCGGGTGCTGCTGGCGGGTTGATCCCGGATCTGAGGACGGCCGGGGTTGAGCCGCATGTGACCGGGGTGCGTGAGGCCGGGCAGGCGTGTGGCCGGATCAAGGCGGAGATCGTGGCCCGCGGGGTGCGGCACATCGACCAGGTGGAGTTGAACGCTGCTCTGTCGGGTGCGCAGACGAGGCCGTTGGGGGAGTTGTGGGCGTGGTCGCGGCGGGACAGCACGGTGGACATCTCACCGTTGGTGGCGGTGACGTTGGCACGCCATGGGTTCGCACTGTTCGGGCATGGTGGCGATCCGCTGGACAACATCTGGTGAGGGTTCGCCGCCGCGTGGCTGTGGTGGTGGCTGTGGCCGCGGGTGTGGTGTTGCGGGCGACGCCGGGTGTGGGTGGGCTGGGGTTGGTGGCCTACGGGGCGTGGTTGGCGTGGCATCCGGCCGGGTTCATGCTCGCCGGGGCCGGGTTGTTGGCTGATTCGGTGGCGTCTCGGATGGGTCGGAAGGGGGCCGGGTGAGTTTCCTTCTGGGCACGTCGGCGCCCCGTGAGCGTCGGGCGCTGTTCGCCGCGCCGCCGATCCCACCGAACTCGGCGACCGGTGTCGGGTACGCCAGGGTGGACCTGTCCCGCACCGAATCGTCGTTGCAGAAGGTCGCCGTATGGGCGTGCGTGAACCTCATCGCGACGCTGGCCGAGGTGATGCCACTGCACCGGTACGCAGGCGGCGACAAGGCTCCGTTGCCGCTGCCCGGGTGGTTGGCTGACCTGGGTGGTGACGGGCACGGGACACCGGACTGGCTGTACCAGTACGTGTACTCGGCGATGCTGCGTGGGAACAGTGTCGGCCTGGTCGGTGAGCGGGATGGGCGGATGGGCACGCCGACCCTGATCGTGTTGCAGCACCCTGACCTGGTCAGGTTGCGCCAGGATCTGAACGGTCCTGTCGAGTGGCGGGTCAACGGCCAGCAGGTGCCCACCAGTCAGGTGTGGCATCGGCGGGTGCATCCGGTTCCCGGTCAGGTGATGGGTCTGTCTCCGATCGAGATGCACGCGTTGACGATTGGCACGGGTATTGCCGCGCTGCGGTTCGGGTCGCAGTGGTTCGAGGACGGCGCGCACCCCTCGGGGATCTTGACCTCGGAGCAGCGTCTGGACCAGACGCAGGCGTCCACGGCCAAGCAGCGGTTCGTCGAGGCGTTGCGGGGCCGCCGTGAGCCGGTGGTGCTCGGGTCGGGTTGGAAGTACGAGACCATCCAGATCGCCCCGAACGAGTCCCAGTTCCTGGAGACCAACCAGTACACCGGCACCGAGTGTTGCCGCATCTTCGGGCCCGGGTTCGCCCAGGTGCTCGGTTACGAGACTGGTGGGAGCCTCACCTACTCGACGTTGGAGCAGGCATCCCTGTCGTTGTTGACCTATGCGGCGGATCCGTGGCTGGTGCGGATCGAGCGTGTCCTGTCGGGGTTGCTGCCGGCGGCACAGTTCGTTCGGTTTGAGCGGGGCGCGTTGCTGCGCACCGACCTGCTGACCCGGTTCCGGGCGCACGAGATCGCGATCAGGAACGACTTCGAGACGATCAACGAGGTGCGGGACCTGGAAGACCGGGAGCCGGTGCCGTGGGGTAACGAACCGAGACCGAACAAGACGGCCGCGCCGGTGCCGGTGACCGTGGATGGGGGGCAGTGATGCCAGACAGGTCCGAGCGTGCCGGTGCGCACATCGGTGTGGAGCGGCGGCTGTACCCGGTCGCACTGGAGGTGCGCGCCCAGGCCGGCGGGTCGACCACGGTCGAGGGGTACGCCTCGGTGACGGAACACCCGTTCGAAATGTTCGACTGGCTGGGCCCCTACTCCGAAGTGGTCCGCGCCGGCGCGTTCACCAAGACCTTGTCGGAGAATCCCGGGGTTCAGTTGCTGCTGAACCACGGCGGCCTGTCCATGGCCTACACCAAGGCCGGGACGCTGCGTCTGTCCGAGGACGACACCGGCCTGCACATGTCCGCCGACGTCAACCCGACCCGGGGTGATGTGCGGGACATGCTGGCCGCCCTGGAGGATGGCGCGGTCGACGAGATGTCGTTCGCGTTCAGAGTCACGAGGCAACTGTGGTCGCCGGACTACGACCAGCGGGACATCCTGGAGGTGGACCTGCACCGTGGCGACGTGTCGGTGGTGAACTTCGGCGCCAACCCCGCGACCAGCGTCGCGTTGCGGTCGTTGGACATCGACAGGATGGGCGACGACGACGCCCGCGTGCTGCTCGAGCGGCTGGAGCGGCGCCTGCACCCACAGACCGGCCAGCGGCACTCCTTGTCGCTGGCCCTGGCCGAAGCCGAAGCGCTCGGCCTGTAACAAGCCCACGACCTGACGCGCCGGAGCCCACGCCGGAGCGCGCTGATGCGCGCCACCACCTGGGCCACCACCCGGACGGACCGCGGGCGCGACCCACACAACAACGATGAGAGAGGGGCGGGACTCCATGCTGGAGTTTCTGCGCCAGCAGCTCGGGAAGCTGCTGGAGGAGCGGGCCGCGCTCAAGACCCAACTGGACGGTGTCCTGGCCGGGCCGGCGGCGGAGAAGCGTGACCACCTGACCGACGCCGAGCAGGCGACGTTCACCGAGACGCGGGACGCCATCCGGGCGAAGGACGGCGACATCGAGGCGATGCAGGCCCGCATCGCCGAACTGGAGGAGGTGGAGAAGCGCGGCCAGACCGTCGCCGAGCTGGCCGCTAAGTACGGCGGTGAGCAGCGTGCCCCGGGTCAGCGGGGTGTCGGCGGTGGGGTGGTGACCTACGAGCCGATGACCTACCGCAAGACCGGGGACCACTCGTACTTCCAGGACCTGGCGCGGGCCCAGTTCGGCAACGACACCGAGGCCCGCGATCGCCTGCTGCGGCACGCGAAGGAACTCGACGTCGAACTGCCGGCCCGGGAACGGCGCCGTGAGGAGGCGGCGCGGCGCGAGGTGCGCACCATCGACGGTGTGTCCGAGCGGGCCCACGAAAGCGTGTTCGAGCGTCGCGTCAACCCCAACAGGACCGACGGGCAGGGCGGCTACTTCGTCCCGCCGCTGTGGTTGGTCGACGAGTACATCGACCTGCCGCGGTTCGGCCGTGTCGTCGCCAACAGTGTGCGGAACCTGACCCTGCCGGCCGGCACGGACTCGGTGAACCTGCCGAAGATCCTCACCGGCACGCGGACCGGTGTGCAGACCGCAGACGCCGCGGCGGTGACCAGCCAGGACCTCACCGACGACTTCGTGTCCGCCCCGGTGCGCACGATCGCCGGCCAGCAGGACGTGGCGATGCAGCTCATCGACCAGTCCCCGATCACGTTCGACGAGGTGCTCTTCGCCGACCTGATCGCCGACTACAACCAGCAGACGGACGTGCAGGTCATCTCCGGTACGGGGGCGAACGGGCAGGTCACCGGCATCCTCAACACGTCGGGGATCAACGCGGTGACCTACACCGACGCCGACCCGACCCTGCCGGAGATGTACGTGCCGCTGGTGCAGTCGGCCAGCCGGGTGGCCACCGCGCGGAAGATGCCGGCGACCGCGGTGTTCCTGCTGCCGTCGCTGTGGTACTGGGCGACGTCGGAACTGGACACCTCCAAGCGTCCGCTGATCACCGTCGAGAACGGTCAGCCGTTCAACCCGGCCGCGCTGCAGACCGGCGAGGCGTCCGAAGGTCCGGTCGGACGGTTCGCGTACGGCCTGCCCGCACTGATGGACGGCAACATCCCGTCCAACCTGGGTGCTGGTACGAACGAGACCAGGGTCCTGACCATGCGCACCTCCGACCTGTACCTGTGGGAGGGCGCGATGCGTACCCGGGTGCTGATGGAGGTCCTGTCGGGCACCCTGCAGGTCCGGTTCCAGGTGTACGGGTACGTGGCGTTCATGGCGAACCGCAGGCCGTCGTCGATCTCGGTGATGTCCGGCACCGGTGTCATCCCCGCGGCGGGGTTCTGACCATGTCGGATCACGACCTGGTCGAGGAGATGCGGGGCTACCGGGCGGAGATGGCCCGCTACGGGCGGTCCGGCCGGACTGACCGTGCCGATGCGGTACGCGAGCAGATCGGTCGTGTTGTGGTCGAAGGTGTGCGGCGTGCGGAGATCCTGCGCGCCCGTGCCGACGACCACGAGGCCAACGGGCAGGATCTGCTGGCCGCCCAGTCCCGCATCCAGGCCCGCGAACTGCTCGCCGGCCTGGGCGTCGCCGACGGTCAGGAGTCCGACGGAGGCGCTGGCAGGGGCGAGCTGGAAGACACCGGCGACAGCACGCCAAGGGAGACCGCGACACCCAAGAAGCGTCGCGGTCGGAGGACAGACGAGGGTGGTGAGGGCTGATGCCACTGGTACGAGGACATCACCCGGTGACCAACACAGACTGGTTGCTGGCTGGCAAACCGGCCGGGGCATACCGGCCGAACATCCCTCGGTGGGCGGTCGCGTCGAACCTGTCGGCGCTGACCACCCAGGTGATGCTGTCGGTCGCGTTGCCGCTGCAGGCCGGTGACGTGGTTACCAACCTGACGTTCAAGTCAGGCGCGACGGCAGCCGGGACTCCCACCAACTGGTGGTTCGCCCTGTACGACACCGCGGGAACGTTGCTCGCGCAGTCCGCTGACCAGACCACTGGCGCGTGGGCGGCCGACACGGCCAAGACGTTGGCGTTGAGCACCCCTCAGCTCATCCATTCCGATGGGGTGTACTACGCGGCCGTCATGGTCAAGGCCACGACACCGCCCACCCTGATCGGCGCGGCCATACAGGCTGACGCGTCGGGCGGGGTGCTGGCGGGTGAGGCGGTCCTGGCCCGCACGTCCGGGTCGGGTCTGACCGCGACCGCGCCGGCGACAATCACCGGTGCCGCGACGGTCGGCAATGTTGCGCTGGTTATCGCCACCTGATCGTGGTGGCGGCGGGTTCCGCGTCCCCCGCCGCCACCACCCCTAACGGAGGTGGCCGGTGCCGTTGACCATGGTGCAGACGGCCGGCATGGCGTCGTCGGCTGACGGTGCGACCCTGACGGCAACGCTCGGCGCGGCGCCGTCGGTCGGGAACCTGCTGGTGCTGGTCGCGAACGCGGATACGACGATCGGCACACCGTCCGGGTGGACGCTGGCCGTGTCCGCTGTGGACAACACCGGCTTGTACCTGTGGTGGCGGGTCGCACGGGCCGGTGATCCGGCGACGGTCACGATCAGCCTGTC
>DATCWR010000393.1:0-8031 GCA_036566245.1 Mycobacteriales bacterium
CGGCCCGCACGGCACCCCACAGGGTGGCCAGTCCGTACTCGGTGGTCATGCCGTTGCCGCCGTGGATCTGCATGGCGCTGTCCACCGCCTCGATGGCCGCCTCGGCCGCCGCGTACTTGGCCATGTTCGCCGCCTCGCCAGCCTGCGCGTCGTGCCCGGCGTCATACAGCGCGGCCGCCTGCCGGGTCATCAGTCGGGCCAGTTCCACCTGGATCGCCGCGTGCGCCAGCGGGTGCGCCACCCCCTGGTGCGAGCCGATCGGCGCTCCCCACACGGTGCGTTCCCGGGCGTAGGCCGCGCCCTTGTCCAGCGCGTACCGGGCCATCCCGTTGCAGTACGCCGCCACCGTGATCCGTTCCGGGTTCAACCCGGCGAACAGCGCCGCCAGCCCGGCGTCGGCCTCCCCGACCAGCGCGTCGGCGGGCAGCCGCACGTCGTCCAGGAACACCGCGAACTGCTTCTCCGGCGAGGTGATCTCCATCGAGATCTCGGTGAACTCCAGCCCCGGCGCGTCGGTGGGCACGATGAACAGCGCCGGGCGCAGCCGGCCGGTGCGCTCGTCAGCGGTCCGCCCCACCACCAGCACCGCCTGGGCGGTGTCCACCCCGGAGATGAACACCTTGCGCCCGGACACCACCCAGTCGCTCCCGTCGCGGCGACCCGTGGTGGTCAGGTTGTGCGCGTTGGAACCGGCGTCCGGTTCGGTGATCGCGAACGCCATCCGCACCGACCCGTCGGCGAACCCCGGCAACCACGCCTGCCGCTGCCCGGCCGTGCCGAACCGGGCGATCACCGTGGCGCAGATCGCCGGGGACACCACGATGAGCAGCAACGGGCACCCGCCGGCGGCCAGTTCCTCGCACACGATCTGCAACTCGTAGATCCCGGCCCCGCCGCCGCCGTACTCGGCCGGCACGTTCACCCCGAGGAACCCGGCCCGCCCGGCCTCCTCCCACAGTTCCAGGGTGCGCCCACCCGACTTCGCCTTGTCCACCATGTACGCCGACCCGTACCGGGACGCGAGCTCGGCCACCGACTGGCGCAGCATCTCCTGCTCGGGCGTCTCGACAACCGTCATCGGTGACCTCTCCTCACAGTTCACCAACCACCGCGAGGACCGCGCCGGCGTCCACCTGGGACCCGGCGGCGACGCACACCGCGGTGACCGTGCCGGCACCCGGGGCCCGCACCGGGTGTTCCATCTTCATCGCCTCCAGGGTGAACAGCACCTGCCCGGCGCTCACCCGGTCCCCCTCGGCCACCGCGACCCGCAGCACCGCACCGGGCATCGGCGCCACGAGCGAACCGGCGGCCAGCCGTTCGGCCGGTTCGACGAACCTCGGCACCTCGACCAGTTCCACCGACCCAGCCGAACCATCCACACAGGACCGCCCACCCGCCCGGGCCACCCGGAACGTGTGCCGCACCCCGTCGACCTCCAGCACCACCCGGGACGGCCCGACCGAGACCAGCCGCACGCCACCCAACCCGGCGAACTCCGGTCCCAGGTCGGTCACCTCGTCGCCACGCAACCGGTAGGTCACCGTCACCGGCCCGGCCGGACCGTCGAAGGTCACCGACTGCGGCGCGGACGGGTTGTTCCGCCACCCCGACGGCAGCCCGCCCAGGACCCTCGCGCCGGTCCGGCGTTCGGCCATCCCGGCCAGTGCCGCGGCCAGCGCGGCCAACCGCACCCCGTCGGGGTCCAACAGCGGCTCGACCACCTCCGGGTGGTCGGTCAGGACCCCGGTGTCGGTCGCCCCGGCCAGGAACGCCGGGTGCCGCAACACCCGCACCAGCAGGTCCCGGTTGGTGGTGACCCCGTGCAGCCTCGCGCCGGCCAGCGCGCCGGCCAACATCCGCGCGGCAGCCGGCCGGTTCGGCGCCCAGGCGATCACCTTGCCGAGCATCGCGTCGTAGTGCACCCCGACCACCGAACCGTCGACGACTCCGAAGTCCAGCCGCACCCCGTGGTCGGCCGGCGGGGCGAACCGGGCCACCACCACTGGCACGTCCACGGTGGACAGTTCACCGGCACAGGGCCGCCAGTCCGCCGCCGGGTCCTCGGCGTACACCCGGGCCTCGATGGCGTGCCCGCGCACCATCGGGGTTTCCTCGAACGACAGCGGTTGCCCCTCGGCCACCTCGATCTGCACCCGGACCAGGTCCAGCCCGGTCACGCACTCGGTCACCGGGTGTTCCACCTGGAGTCGGGTGTTCATCTCCAGGAAGAAGAACTCCCCGCCCTCGGTCAGCAGGAACTCCACCGTGCCCGCGCCGGTGTAACCGACCGCACCGGCGGCGGCCACCGCCGCCTGGCAGAGCCGTTGCCGCAGGTCCGGGTCGACCGCCGGCGACGGGGTCTCCTCGATGATCTTCTGGTGCCGGCGCTGCACCGAGCACTCCCGCTCGCCCAACGCCACCACCCGCCCGTGGGTGTCGGCGACCACCTGCACCTCGACGTGCCGGCACGGCCGCAGCCACGGCTCGCAGAACACCGTGCCATCGCCGAACGCCGCTTCGGCCTCCCGCCGAGCCGAGGCCACCGCCTCGGCCAACCCGTCGCGGTCGGACACCACCCGCATGCCCCGCCCGCCGCCACCGGCCGACGCCTTGACCAGCAACGGGAACGCCACCCCGTTCGACCCGGGCAGGTCCTCCGGCGCCAGCGAGGGCAGCACCGGCACACCGGCGGCGGCGACCAGTTCCTTGGCCCGCAGTTTGGACCCCATCGCCGCGATCGCCTCCGGCGACGGCCCCACCCACACCAGACCGGCCTCGCCCACGGCCCGGGCGAAGTCGGCGTTCTCCGACAGGAACCCGTACCCGGGATGGACCGCGTCGGCCCCGGACCGGCGGGCCGCGTCCACCAGCAGGTCGGCGCGCAGGTAGGTGTCAGCCGGCGCCGAGCCGGCCAGCCGCACCGCCAGGTCCGCCTCGGCCACGTGCGGCGCCCCGGCGTCGGCGTCGGAGTACACCGCCACCGTGCCGATGCCCATCGCACGGGCGGTGGTGAAGATCCGCCGGGCGATCTCCCCCCGGTTGGCCACCAGCAGCCGAGTGATCATCGCTCACATCCTGAACACGCCGTAGCCGCGCACCCCGCGCACCGGTCCACTGTGGATCGCCGAGAGCGCGAACCCCAGCACGGTGCGGGTGTCGCGTGGGTCGATCACCCCGTCGTCGTAGAGCCGTCCGGACAGGTAGAACGCCAGCGACTCCGACTCGATCTTCTCCTCCACCATCTTCCGCATGGCCTGATCGGCCTCGTCGTCGTAGTGCTGGCCGCGGGCGAGTGCGGCCTGACGGGCCACGATGGACAGCACCCCGGCCAGTTGCGCCGGGCCCATCACCGCGGACTTCGCGTTCGGCCAGGAGAACAGGAACCGTGGTTCGTAGGCCCGCCCGCACATGCCGTAGTTGCCCGCGCCGTAGGAGGCGCCGATGTTCAGGGTGATGTGCGGGACGGTGGAGTTGGACACCGCGTTGATCATCAACGCGCCGTGCTTAATGATGCCGGCCCGCTCGTAGCGGGCACCGACCATGTACCCGGTGGTGTTCTGGAGGAACAACAGCGGCGTGTCGACCTGGTTGGCCAGTTGGATGAACTGCGCGGCCTTCTGCGCCTCCTCGCTGAACAACACCCCGGCCGCGTTGGCCAACACCCCGACCGGGTAGCCGTGCACCGACGCCCACCCGGTCACCAGCGACGTCCCGTACAGCGGCTTGAACTCGTCGAACCGGGACCCGTCGACCACCCGGGCCAGCACCTCGCGCGGGTCGAACGGCACCCGCAGGTCGGCCGAGGCCACCCCGAGCAGTTCGTCGGCGTCGTGCCGCGGCGGATCGTCGGGCAGCGACGGACCCGGACCGACCTTGCGCCAGTTCAGGTGGGCCACGATGGACCGGCCGATGCGTAGCGCGTCGGGTTCGTCCACGGCCAGGTGGTCGGCCAGCCCCGAGGTGGTGGCGTGCATCCGCGCGCCGCCCAGCGACTCGTCGTCGGCGTCCTCCCCAGTGGCCATCTTCACCAGCGGCGGGCCGCCGAGGAACACCTTGGCCCGGTCGGCGACCATCACCACGTGGTCGCACATCCCCGGGATGTAGGCGCCGCCCGCGGTGGAGTTGCCGAACACCAGCGCGATGGTCGGGATGCCGGCCGCGGACAACGTGGTCAGGTCCCGGAACGCCTTGCCGCCGGGGATGAAGATCTCCGCCTGGCTGGGCAGGTCCGCCCCACCCGACTCGACCAGGCTGACCAGCGGCAACCGGTTCTCCCGGGCGATCTGCCCGGCCCGGAACGTCTTACGCAACGTCCACGGGTTGCTGGCCCCGCCGCGCACCGTCGGGTCGTTGGCGATCAGCACACACTCGACGCCCTCGACCACGCCGATGCCGGTGACCACACTGGCACCCACCGCGTAGTCGGTGCCCCAAGCCGCCAGTGGGGACAGTTCCAGGAACGGCGAGTCGCGGTCGACCAGCAGTTCGATCCGTTCCCGGGCCAGCAGCTTGCCGCGTCTGCGGTGGCGTTCGACGTACTTGTCGCCACCGCCGGCCCGAGCCCTGGCCAGTTCGGTGTCCAGCGCGGCCAGTTGCGCCAGCATCGCCGCGCGGTTGTCCTGGTAGGACTGTGATGCGGAGTCCAGGGCGCTGCGGAGGACCGTCACAGGCTCATCCTCCTCGCGATCACCTCGTTCATGATCTCGGTGGTGCCACCGCCGATGGACAGGATGCGACTGTCCCGGTAGTGCCGTTCCACCTCACTGTCGCGCAGGTACCCGGCGCCGCCGTGCAGTTGCACGGCCGCGTCGACCACGGCCGAGCAGGCCGCGGTGGCCACGTTCTTGGCCATCGACACCTCGGTGACCACGTCCTCGCCTCGGGCCAGCCGCACGGCCACCGACCGGGTGAAGGTGCGGGCCACCTCGACCCGGGTGGCCATCTCGGCCAACCGGTGCCGAACCAGTTGTCGGCTGGCCAGGGGCCGACCGAAGGTGTGCCGCTCGCGCACCCAGTACAGGGTCAGGTCCAGACACCGCCGCGCGGTCGCGTACGCCTGGGTGGCCAACGAGATCCGTTCGGCCTGGAACTGGCGCATGATCTGCCCGAAGCCCTCGTCCTGCCCGCCGACCAGGTTGGCCACCGGCACCAGACAGTCGACGAACGACAGCTCGGCGGTGTCCGAACAGTGCCAGCCCATCTTGTCCATCCGCCGGGTCACGGTGAAGCCGGGCGTGTCCCGTTCCACCACCAGCAGCGAGATACCGGCATGCCCGGGCCCACCGGTGCGCACCGCGGTGGTGACGAAGTCAGCCCGGGCACCGGAGGTGATGTAGGCCTTCGACCCGTTCACCAGGAAGCACTCGCCGTTCCGGCGGGCGGTGGTGCGCAGCGAGGCCACGTCCGAACCGGTGTCGGGTTCGGTGATCCCCAGCGCGCCGATCTTCTGGCCGGCCAGCGCCGGCCGGACGAACCGTTCCACCTGGTCGGGGTCACCGGCGGCCACGATGTGTGGCAGCGCGATGCCGTGGGTGAACAGGGCGGCCACCAACCCGGAGGAACCACCGGAGACGATCAGTTCCTCGGTCACCACCAGCGAGTCGAGCAGGTCGCCGCCCGCCCCGCCGACCTGCTCGGGGTAGCCGACCCCGAGCAGGCCCAACTCCCCGGCCCGCAGATGCACCGCGCGGGGCACCTCACCAGCGGCCTCCCAGTCGGCCAGGTGCGGTGCCACGTCATGTTCGACGAACCGGCGCACCACCTCCCGCAGCGCGCGCCGCTCCTCGGTCTCGAACGGATCACCGGTCACAGCAACACCTCCGGTGCGTCGACGTACCGGGACCGCAGCCACTCACCGAGCGCCTTGGCCTGTGGGTCGAACCGGGTCGCCGAGGACACGCCCTGGTCGAGCAGGCCGTCCACGACGAAGTTCAGCGCGCGCAGGTTCGCCAGTTCGTAACGCCGGACCGGCAGCGCCGCCAGTTCGGGCAGTAGTTCGCGCAGTGCCTCCACGGTCAGGGTGTGGGCCAACCACGGCCAGGCCGCCTCGGTGCGGGCCCACACGCCAAGGTTCGCGCTGCCCCCCTTGTCCCCGCTGCGCGCGCCCACCAACCGTCCCCACGGCACCCGCACGGTCGGTCCGTCCAACACCGCCGGGGTGACCGGTGCGGCCGGCGTGGGAGGGACGGGAACCGGCGCGGTGCAGGCCGGCGGCGGCACGGTCACCCGCCGTCCGTCTGGCAGCACCGCCACGTGGTCGAGCACGTCCTGCGGCACGAAACCCGCTTCGTACACCCCGTACGGGCTGGCCTCACCCGGCGGCGCGGTGACGTGGAAGCCGGGGTAGGAGGCCAGTGCCAGTTCGATCCCGGCCCGGCTGAACGCCCGCCCGGCCCGGGCCTGGTCCCGGTCGCGGGCCACCACGGTGAGCAGCGCGCTGGCGGTCTGCTCGGTCGGCGCGTCGACGTGGTCGGTCCGGGCCAGTGTCCACACCAGATCGGCCGGCGCCTGGGCGCCCAACGCGGCGGTGAACTGGTGACGCACCAGCGCGGCCTTGGCCTGGATGTCCAGCCCGGTGAGCACGAACGTCATCGAGTTGCGGAACCCGCCCAGCGTGTTCAGGCACACCTTGGCGGTCGGTGGCGGTGGGGCGCCGCGCACCCCGTCGATCCGTACCCGGTCCGGCCCGTCGGCGGTCACCCTGATGGTGTCGAACCGGGCGACCACGTCCGGCCCGAGGTAGGCCGGGGAGTCGATCTCGTAGAGCAGTTGCGCGGTGACCGTCTCGGTGCTGACCGCACCGCCGGTACCCGGGTGTTTGCTGATCACGCTGGACCCGTCCGGGTACACCTCGGCCAGCGGGAATCCGGGATGGGTGACGTCGGCCAGTTCGGTGAAGAAGGCGAAGTTACCGCCGGTGGCCTGCGCGCCGCACTCCAGCACGTGCCCGGCCACGGTCGCCCCGGCCAGCGCGTCATGGTCCTGCCGGGACCAGTCGAACCACCAGGCGGCCGGCCCGACCACCAGTGAGGCGTCGGTGACCCGGCCGGTGACCACCACCTGCGCGCCGGCACGCAGGCACTCGGTGATGCCGAAGGCACCCAGGTAGGCGTTGGCGGTCAACGGGCTGCCCAGCCCCAGTTCGCCGGCCCGGGACAGCAGGTCGTCACCCTCGACGTGTCCGACCGCCACGGTGATGCCCAGACGTTCGGCCAGTTCGGTCAGTGCCCGGGCCAGACCGGCAGGGTTCAACCCGCCGGCGTTGGTGACGATCCGCACCCCACGGTCGACCGCCAGACCGAGGCAGTCCTCCATCTGCCGCAGGAACGTGTTGGCGTACCCGGCGTCGGGGTCCTTCACCCGCGACCGGCCCAGGATGAGCATGGTGAGCTCGGCCAGATAGTCGCCGGTGAGCACGTCCAGCGGGCCACCGTCGAGCATCTCCCGCATGGCGGCGAACCGGTCGCCGTAGAAACCAGACCCGTTGCCGACCCGCAGTGGTCTGGTCATCGGTGCCGCCCGAACTGTCCTGGTCGTCGGCCGGGACCGGGTGGCCCGGCGAACGCCTGGGCCACCTCCAGCCAGCGGCTCGCGGTCGGCCCGGTGGCCCGAAGGTCCAGATCGGACCGGTGCCGACGCTGGGTGACCAGCAGACAGAAGTCCAGCGCCGGACCGGTCAGCCGTTCACCCGCCTCGGGCGGGCCGAACGTCCAGAGTGCACCGTCCGGTGCGGTCAGTTCCACCCGCACCTCGACCTCGGGGGTGGGCAGGCCGTGCGCGGCGAAGGAGAACCCGCGGGTCCGCACCCCCAGGTGGGCGACGTGCCGCAGTCGGGCGGTGGGGTGGCGGGTCACCGTCAGCGCGTCGGCCACGTCCTGACCGTGCGCCCAGGTCTCCATCAGCCGCGCGGTGACCATCGAGGTCGCCGACATCGGCGGACCGAACCAGGGCAGCTTCCGCCCGGACGGCGACCGGTCGATCGCGCCGACCAACTCCTCTCGGCCGGCCCGCCACGCGGCCAGCAGTTCG
>DATCWR010000396.1:0-11741 GCA_036566245.1 Mycobacteriales bacterium
GGGCGGCCGGGGTGCGGCGGATCACGTTGCACGACTCCCGGCACACCACCCTGACGCTCATGGAGCACGCCGGGGTGCCCATCTCGATCATCTCCCGGTGGGCGGGTCACTACGACCCGTCGTTCACCTACTCGAAGTACGTGCACGCCGCCGACGAGGACCTCAAGACCGGTACCGAGGCCATCGCCGGGCTCTACAACTGAACAGTGACCGACAGCACTGGTGAGATTCTGTGAGACGTCCGGCCCCTGACAGCGTTCAGGGCCCCGTCTCCGAAGTGGAAACCAGGGCCCTGACCTGCGCTTTCGTCTGCGCGCTCGGCAGGATTCGAACCTGCAACCTCTTGATCCGTAGTCAAGTGCTCTATCCGTTGAGCTACGAGCGCATCGCACGTCAGTGTCTCACACCGCCGTGACCGCGGAGGCTCCGGGATTTGAACCCGGGAGGGGGTTGAAGCCCCCAACCGCATTAGCAGTGCGGCGCCATAGACCAGACTAGGCGAAGCCTCCCGGGGCCTCACCGAGGCCACCGCTTCGCGCAAGAGTACAAGCATGCCCGCCGTCGGAGCAAAGCAGTACCCCCCGTTGTGTCGCCGGACCGTTCCGGTCGGCCGGGCCAACGCCACCGAGGCCGGTCATCGGACGTTGCCGTCGGCGGCCGCGACCAGCCCGGGCGCGGCCCAGGCCATCGAGTCGGCCAACGCGGGCCGCCACACCCTGAAGGTGTGCCCACCGGGCCGGACCACCAACCGGGTGTCGATGCCGTCGGCGCGCAGTACGGGGACCACCGACCGCATCTCAGAGAGCACCTGCCGGTCCTCGCTACCGCAGTCGAACCAGATCCGTTCGGTGGGCGCACGGGACAGCGCCGCGACGTACTCGGCCGGGGTGTTGGCCTCGATCGCATCGTCGGCGGCCGGTCCGGTGCCGAAGAGCGCAGCCAGACCCTCGTCGTGGGTGGGTTGGGTGAAGCCGCTCATGTCCACGATGGTGCCGACCACGTCACGGTTGCGTAGCCCCAGGTTGAGCGCACAGTACCCACCGGCGGACATCCCGGCGACCGCACGGGCGGCCCGGTTCGGCACCGTGCGCAGGGTGTCGTCCACGGCCGGGATCACGTCCCGCAGGAAGTGGGTCTCGACCTTCTCCCTGATCCCGTCCACGCACTCGGGATCGTCCAACCAGCCGGCGCTCATCGGCGGTGACACCAGGATCACCGGGTCGCCGTGCATGGCCAACCGCCGGCCGACCGTGGCGGCGGCACCGCCGTGGAACCAGTCGCTGGGCACGCCCGGTGAGCCGTGGAACAGGTAGGTGACCGCGAACCGGCGGTGCGGCTGGGAGAAGTACTGCGGCGGCAGGTAGACCAGGGCCCGGGTCGGGCCGAACCCGCTGCCCCGGTCGGCAACCGCCAGGTGCACCACCACCCCGCCGGGATGGTGGGCGAGCACGACATACGGCGGCGCGTTGGCCACCTCGGTGTACCTGGCCCAGTCGCTTCCACCGTCCACCACGCTCACCACGTCATGAAACACGGGGAGGTAGGAGAAGTGCCGGTTCACCACGGTCGCCGCGGTCGCCGAGGACAGCAGCATCGCCACCGCGAGCACCAGGTAGGCCGCCGACCGGTACCGCCGCCCGCGCAGTACCCGCCATCCCACCCACGCGACCAACGCGGCGACCGCGAGCCCGACCAGAAAGCCCCAGGAGATGATTGAGACGTCACCGACCACGGTTACCGCCGTGACCAAGGGTTCCACCCGTCCAGTCTTGCCCTGCCGCCACGCGAACGGAATCAGAGGCGGGCCAGCAGCCGTCGCAGGGTGTGTGGGCGGACCAGGAACGCCTCGGCCTCCAACGCGGCGACCGCGATCCGCGGTAGGTCGCGGGTGGACGGGAACGAGACGAACCGCGGCTGCCAGGCCGGCCGGAACTTGACGTTGAACCGGTACAGGGTCTCGATCTGCCACCACCGGGACGCGAACACCAGCACGCCCCGCCACAGCCGCAGCACCGGGCCGGCCCCGATCCGTTCACCGCGTTCCAGCGCGGACCGGAACACCGCGAAGTTGAGCGAGATCCGGGCCACGCCCAGCGACCCACAGGCCCGTACCAACTGGACGATCATGAACTCGTTCAGGCCGTTGTCGGCTGACCGGTCCCGCCGCATCAGGTCCAGCGACAGCCCGTCGGTTCCCCACGGCACGAAGTGCAGCAGTCCCCGCAGCGCACCGTCGTGGTGCGCGGTGGCCACCACGCAGTCGCCGTCGGCCGGGTCGCCGAGCCGGCTCAACGCCATGGAGAAGCCGCGTTCCACCGCGGCGCCGCGCCACGCCGCGGCCACCCGCAGGAGTTCGGTGAACTCCTCGGGCGGGATGTCGCTGGCCCGCCGCACCCGCACCGTGTAACCGGCCCGTTCCACCCGGGCGCAGGCCTGTCGCACCCCGCGCATCGGCCGTCCGTCCAGGCTGAACGCGGCCACGTCCAGGATCGCCTCGTCGCCCAGTTCCAGGGCGTCCAGGTCAGCCTCCCGACGCCAGATGGTGGCCCCCTGTTCACCGCATCCGATCACCGCCGGCACCCAGGCGTGCAGCCGGGCGAGTTCCATGAACTCCTCGATCGCCCCCGGCCATGCCTCCGGGTCCCCGATGGGGTCGCCGCTGGCCAGCGCCACCCCGGCCACCACCCGGTAGGTGATCGCGGCCTTGTGTGTGGGCGACCAGATCACGCTCTTGTCCCGGCGCAACGCGAAGTACCCCAGCGAGTCCCGTTGCCCATGTCCGTCGAGCAGCCCGCGCAGCCGGGCCTCGTCGTCGGGTCCGAGCAGCGGCGTCGGTTCGGACGGCCGCAGCACCAGGTAGGCGGTGGCGAACGCGGTGAGCGCGCCGAAGCCGAGCAGGGTCCCGGTCACGATGTCGGAGAACCGGTCGGAGTCGAAACGCAGCGGCCCGGGCACCCCCACCAGCCCGAGCACCACGTGTTCGAGTTCGGCCCACACCGAGGGGTTGCCCACGATGCGGTCCTGGTTGAACAGCAGCAGAACGATGCCCAGCACGGTTCCGGCCAACACGAGTTGCACGAAGACCCGCAGGCCCATCCACCGGGTGACCGGGTCGCCGAGCGCGTAGAACTCGCGGCGGGAGGCGATCAGCAGACCGAGGATCGCCAGCGAGACCGCGGCCTCCTCGAAGTCCAGCCCCTTGGCCAGGTGCGACACGGCGACGATCGCGGTCACCACCACCGCGGCCCGCCAGGCCCGGCGCTTGCGCCGACGCAGACCGGAGGCGAGCCAGACCAGCAGCATGCCCAGGGTGGCGGCCACGGCCGTGGCGGTGGCGCTGGCCTCGGTCGGCAGCCCGATGATCCTGGTCAGGTAGTGCACCCGGCCGCGCTGCCCGGGCATCAGGGCGCTGATGATGGTGAGCAGGCCGAGCAACCAGGTCAGGGTGGCGACCACGGTCGCGGTACGGCTGGAGGAGACCTTCCACCTACCCGCGACCGACCACTTCTTCTCCTCGTCCCCGCGGGTGGGTGCACTCACGATCATGATCTTTCCCTATCCGAACGGGTGCTCGGGCGGCCTCCTGCGGAGGTTGGTCCACCCGCCGATACTCCCGCGCATCCGCCGGTACGGCGTTCCCACCCACCGTTGGCGGTGGGTTCACCGGTCAGCGGTGCCCGGTGGCCCGCCCGGGCCGGCGGGTCAGGTCGGCAGTGCGGCCAAGCCCTCCAGCCACGCCGTCCGTTCGGCGGCGGTGAGCGCACCGTAGGGCGCGCCGGCCCGCTGGTTGGTGTCCGCCTCGATCTTCTCCCTTTCCGGTCCCTCGGTCAGTGCGACGATCTGCTCGGCTGACAGGCCGGCCGCGGCCCAGGCGGCCGCGTGGGCGTCGGCACGGTGGAAGCGCAGCGCGGTCACCCTGCTCCACAGTTGGTGTGCCGGGCTGGCCTGTGCCGGGTCGCGGCCGTTGGCCACCGCCGCGTAGGCCGGGCCGGCGGTCTCCCAGGCCGCCGCGGTCAGTCGTTCCGCCAGCGGGAGCAGACGGTCCACCACGTCGGCGACCGACGCCCACTGCCCGTTGGCGGCCTCACCCTGGGCTGTCTGCACCTCGGCGGCAAATCGCCGGCCCGCCTCGGTGAGCCCGTACCGTCCGTCCTCGACACGTTCGAACAGGCCCTGTGCCACGTGTTCGTCCAGGGCGGCGACGAAGTCCGGCCAGGGCATGTACCGCAGGATCGGGTGCAGGTCCCCGGCGGCCACCGGTCCGGCCAGCAGCGGCCCGGCCGACAGGACGAGCACCCTGGTGTTACCGGTGATCCCGGCCCCGGCGACCACCTCGGCCAACCGCGGCCGGATCAGCGGGAACACCGACAGCGTCACCCGGTCGACGTGTGGGGCCACGTCCCGGGCGAACTCGGTCACGTCGTTGATGGGAACTCCTCGGTCTGGCCGCCCGGTCCGGCGGCGCGGTCTGTGTCAACGGTGTGCGTACCACAGTCGGGTCAGCCGTCGAAACTGAGCGTGACCCTGTCGCTGACCGGGTGGGACTGGCAGGCCAGTACGAAACCGGCCGCGATTTCGTCCGGTTCCAACGCGTAGTTCTGGTCCATCCGGACCTCGCCGCTCACCAGCCTGGCCCGGCAGGTGCCGCACACCCCACCCTTACACGCGTAGGGAGCGTCGGCCCGCACCCTCAGTGTCGCGTCCAGGATGTTCGACCCGTCCGTGGCCAGCGGGAACGTCGAGGACCGGCCGTCCAGCAGTACGGTCACCGCACTGGTGTCGGCGTCGGTCGCCGCCGCTGGTGCCTCCACCACCGGGGTCGGCTTCCCGCCCACATGGAACAGTTCGAAGTGGACACTGTCGGCCGACACCCCGAGTCTGGCCAGGGCGGACCGGGACTGTTCCACCAGACCCAGGGGTCCACACAGGAACCACTCGTCGACCGTCTCCGGTGGAGCCAGCACGTCGAGCAGCCGGGTGAGTCGGTCCGCGTCGATCCGCCCGTGGAACAGTTCGACCTCGTGCGCCTCCCGGGACAACACGTGTACCAGGGTGAACCGGTCGGGATAGCGGTCCTTCAGATCCGCCAACTCCTCGACGAACATGATCGAACCGACGGTCCGGTTCCCGTAGAGCAGGGTGAACCGGCTGGATGGTTCGGCCCGCAGCGTGCTGGCGATGATCGACAGGATCGGGGTGATCCCACTGCCGGCCGCGACCGCGAGGTACCGCCGGGAGGCGGTCGGGTCCGGCCGGGTGTGGAACCGGCCGGTGGGGGTCATCACCTCAAGCGTGTCACCGACCCGCAGCCGTTCCAGCGCATGGTTGGAGAACGCGCCGCCGGGCAGGCGCTTCACCCCGATGGACAACCGGCCCGAGCCGGCCGGTGAGCAGACCGAGTAGTTTCGCCGGACGGTGTCACCGACCTGTGGGCACAGCACGGTGAGGTGCTGGCCGGGTAGGAAGTCGAAGTCGTCGCGCAGCCGCTCGGGCACCTCGAAGGTGATCTGCACCGCGTCGTCGGTCAGCCGGTCGATCCGGGAGACCCGCAGCGGATGGAACACCGGTTTCCGGTACGACACCGGCTCAGCCGTCGCCGGGACGGGTACTGCCGGGGCGGGAGTCTGGTCCGAGGTCACCGCGGACGCCGTCATCACAGCGTCCTGACGTGTTCGAACGGTTCCAGGCAGGCGTTGCAGGCCCGCAGCGACTTACACGCGGTCGACCCGAACCGGGAGACCTGCCGGGTGTCGGTCGACCCGCACCGTGGGCAGCGCACGGTCAGTGGGACCAACACCGGACCGCCGCGCCGTGCCGGCGGCGCGATCCCGTACTCGCGCAGGGCGGTCCGGCCGGCCTCGCTGATCCAGTCGGTGGTCCACGGTGGGGACAGCACCGTGGTCACCGTCACGTCGCCGAAGCCGTGCCCGACCAGCGCGGCCCGGATGTCGGCGCGGATGGCGTCCATGGCCGGGCAGCCGGAGTAGGTGGGCGTGATCACCACCTCGACCCGGCCGGTGTGGTCCACCCGAACGTCACGCAGCACGCCCAGGTCGGCGATGGTCAGCACCGGAAGTTCCGGATCCAGCACCGCCGCGGCGACCTGCCACGCCTCGCGCGTCGGGTCCTTCCCCGCCGCGTCCTCGGCCCGGGCGCCGCGAGCCACGGTGCCCGCGTCAGACACGGCACCGTCAGAGGCAGCACCGCCAGACCTGGCCCGACCGGACACGGTACGACCCGACGTGGCACCCGTTCGAGCGCCGTCCCCGGACACACCCCCACCCACCCGGGGGGCTCCCCTGTGGACATCATCGCCGTCTGTCAAGGGGGTGGGGAAGGGGGGCGGGCCAATCTGTGGACAACGGTTCAGGGCTGTGGACGGGGCCGGCTTCGCCCGATCGGCGGGGCCGGACGGAACAGACCGGTCGGTCAGCGTCACCATGTCGCCCCCGGGTGGGACCGGTTCAGGTGTTGCATCTCGGCCAACAGGTAGCCGAAACACTCGCTGTGCAGGCCGCGCCGACCACCCGACGGGGCCCAGCCGTCCTCCGGGCGGGTCAGGGTGGCCTCGGCCAGGATTCCGCCGACGTAGGCCGACCACTCCGGTCGCAGCGACGCCGGGTCCACGGCCACCCCCTGCTCGGCCAGCCCGCGCACCAGTTCGTCGGACTCGAACAGTTCGTGGGTGTAGGGCCACATCTGCTCCACCGCGGCCTGCATGCGCCGGTGTGACTCGTCGGTGCCGTCGCCCAGCCGCATGGTCCACTGGGTGGCGTGGTCGCGGTGGTAGGCGGCCTCCTTGGCCGCCTTGGCCGCCACCCCGGCGATGGTGTCGTCGGTCGAGTCGGTGAGCCGCTCGTAGAGGGCGAGCTGGTAGGTGGCGAAGAACAGTTGCCGGGCGATGGTCACCGCGAAGTCGCCACACGGCTGTTCGACCAACTGGCAGTTGACGAACTCGCGCTCGTCGCGCAGGTAGGCCAGGTCGTCCTCGGTGCGGGCGTCGGGCGCGCCGGCGTAGGTGAGCAACGGGCGGGCCTGTCCGAGCAGGTCGAGGGCGATGTTGGTCAGCGCGATGTCCTCCTCGATCTCGGGCGCGTTGGAGGACCACTCGGACAACCGCTGCGCCATGATCAGCGCGTCGTCACCGAGTCGCAGCGCGTAGGTCGCGACATCGTTCACAAATGCTGCACCCCATCCGGGATGTCGTAGAAGGTTGGGTGTCGGTATACCTTGTCGGCCGCTGGTGCGAAGAACGGATCCTTCTCGTCCGGGCTGGACGCGGTGATCTGCGCCGCCTGCACAACCCAGACTGACACGCCCTCCTGCCTTCTGGTGTACACGTCACGGGCGTTGCGCAGTGCCATCTGCGCGTCCGGGGCGTGCAGCGAGCCCACGTGGTTGTGCGACAGCCCCCTCTTGCTGCGCACGAACACCTCCCACAGTGGCCACCCGCGCCGTTCTGACGCACTGTTCCCGGCGTCCTGGACGCTCATGCCACCGCCTCCGTGGGCCGGGCGTGTTTGCGGGCGTAGGCCGTGGCCGCCTCGCGCACCCAGGCGCCCTCGGCGTGGGTGCGCCGCCGGTGTTCGATCCGCTGCCGGTTACACGGCCCGTCGCCGCGCAGCACCGCCCGGAACTCCGACCAGTCGATGTCACCGTGGTCGTAGTGGCCGCGCTCGGGATTCCACCGCAGGTCCGGGTCGGGCAGAGCCAGTCCCAGGGCCTTGGCCTGCGGTACCGACATGTCCACGAACCGCTGCCGCAGTTCGTCGTTGCTGAACCGCTTGATCCGCCAGGTCATCGACTGTGCCGAGTGGGCCGAGGCGTCGTCGGGCGGGCCGAACATCATCAGCGAGGGCCACCACCACCGGTTCACCGCGTCCTGGGCCATCTCGTGTTGTTCCGGGGTGCCGTGGGACAGCGCGTTGAGCAGGTCGAAACCCTGCCGCTGGTGGAACGACTCCTCCTTGCAGATCCGGACCATCGCCCGGGCGTAGGGCCCGTAGGAACACCGGCACAGCGGAATCTGGTTGGTGATCGCCGCACCATCCACCAACCACCCGATGGCGCCCACGTCGGCCCAGGTCAGGGTGGGGTAGTTGAAGATCGAGGAGTACCGCTGCCGACCGGCCAGGAGCAGTTCGGTGAGTTCGTCCCGGCTGACCCCGAGGGTCTCCGCGGCCGAGTACAGGTACAGCCCGTGCCCGGCCTCGTCCTGCACCTTGGCCAGCAGGATGGCCTTGCGGCGCAGGCTGGGCGCCCGGGTGATCCAGTTGCCCTCCGGCTGCATCCCGATGATCTCCGAATGGGCGTGCTGGGCGATCTGCCGGACCAGCGACGCCCGATAGGCGTCGGGCATCCAGTCCCGTGGCTCGATCTTCCCGTCGTCGGCCACGGTGGAGTCGAACCGGTCCTGCAACGCCGTCTCGGACACCGCGCCTCCCACCGCAACCTCCCGAACGTTCGGTCGGTTCAAGGCTAACCGGCCGACACTTTGCCGAGCAAGCGGCCAGCGCACCCATCCGTTCTGGTCCATACTTCGGCGGGTCGGTGGGCATGCCTGATTTTCTACCGAACGTTCGGTCGGTAAGGTCAACGCCGTGTCCGTCGAACCAACCGCACGCCGAGAACACCACCACACCCCCGACTCGCTGCTCGACGTGGCGGTACGGGTGTTCACCGAGCGAGGCTACGACGGCACCAGCATGGAGGACCTCGCCCGGGCCAGCGGTATCACCAAGTCCTCCATCTACCACCACGTCCGGGGCAAGGAGGAACTGCTCCGACTGGGCGTGGGCCGGGCCCTGGACGCCCTGTTCGCGGTGTTGGACGAACCGGGCGCCACGCACGGCCGAGCCATCGAACGACTGGAGTACGTGGTCCGGCGGGAAACCGAGGTACTGGTCGCCGAACTGCCCTACGTGACCCTGCTGCTGCGGGTCCGTGGAAACACCGAGGCCGAGACCTGGGCGTTGTCCCGGCGCCGCGAGTTCGACCAACGGGTGGCCGAACTGGTCGCGCAGGCCATGGCCGACGGCGACCTGCGCGACGACATCGACTCCCGGCTGGCCACCCGACTGCTGTTCGGCATGGTCAACTCGATCACCGAGTGGTGGCGGCCCCGACGCGGCTCGTCCACCCAGATCGCCGACGCGGTAGCCCGCCTGGCCTTCGACGGCCTACGCCGGCGGTGACCGCTTCCAGACCCTCTCCGGGGCGGAGCCCCGCCCCGGGATCAGGTGGTCGGTGGGCGCGGGCGCCACATTCGCGTTGCGGTTTGTGAGGGAAACTCCGCCCCACCCACCGTCTCAACCCACGGCCGGCCGAGGAATCCGCAGACAGCCTGGAACCGGCCCTCAGGGCTGCTCCCGATGTGGTTTGTTCCTTGCATGGGAACATCCACGGGAATGATGCGTGGGTTCAGGCCGCATGTCTGATCCAGGGAGCGAGCCGTCCGACGAGGAAGATCGACATCGCCTTCGCGACTCCTGCGACTGCGACCCCGGCTGCGACCTGCCAGGATGCGACCACTGCGACCTGCCGGGTTGTGACCTCCCCTGCGACATCGGCATCGTGATGCGACTCAGCACCCTGTTGGCGCTGGCGGCGGTGTTGCCACCGCCGCCTGGGGTGGTGCTGGCCGGGCTGCGTGGCTACCGCCGGTGGCTGAGCCCACGACTGCCCACCCACTGTCCGTGCACTCCCTCGTGCAGCATGTACGCGACCCAGGCCGTCACCCGGTTCGGTGCCCGTCGCGGACTGCGCCTGGCCGCGGCACGGTTACGCCGGTGCGGCGCCGTGAACGGACCCGAACCGCTGTAGGGGCGCCGGCGGCGCGGCCGAGGCGACGCCGCCAGCCCACACTTCCTCCTCGGCCGGGTCCGGTGCGGACCGGTCAGGCGTTCTCGGCGGAGGCTTCGGGCAGGTGCCGGCGGGACTGGATGAACCGGAACCGGCCCGACACGAACGCGCCGTCGGACAGGGTCGCGTTGGCGGCCGGGTTGGCGCCGGTGGCGTGGTAGTCGGAGAACGCCGCCGACTGGTTCACGTACACCCCGCCGGTCAGGTTGCACGACAGCGCCACCCCGCCGTCCAGCGCGGCCGACTCGGCGGCGGCCAGCACCGACTCGTCGGTCGAGTACACCGACGCGGTGAGCGCGCCGCGTTCGGTGGCCGAACGCACGAACAGGTCCAGGGAGGCGGCGGTGTCCGGGGTGGTCACCACGAACGTCACCGGCCCGAAGCACTCGGACAGGAAGGCGGCCTGGTCGGCCTCGGCGTCCACCCGTACCACCAGCGGGGTACGGATCAGCGCGTCCGGGTACTGCGGGTGCTCCACCGCCCGGGAGTCCGACACGGTGACCCCCAGCCCGCGCGCGGCCTCCAACCGGTCCCGCACCCCGTCGTTGACGATCGCGCCGAGAATGCCGGTGGCCCGTCTGGTGTCGCCGAGCAACCCGTCGAGCGCGCCGGCCAGGTCCACGCCGAACTGTTCGACCGAACGGTGGCCGGCGTCGGTGTCGATGCCCTCGCGTGGGACCAGCAGGTTCTGCGGGGTGGTGCACATCTGCCCGCTGTACAGGGACAGCGAGAACGCCAGGTTGGCCAGCATGCCCTGGTAGTCGTCGGTGGAGTCCACCACGACCGTGTTCACGCCGGCCTTCTCGGTGTAGACCAACGCCTGGCGGGCGTTCTGCTCCAGCCACTCGCCGAACTCGGTGGAGCCGGTGTAGTCGACCAGGCGCACCTCGGGCCGCAGCGCCAACGTCTTTGCCAGGCCCTCGCCCGGCGCCTCGACGGCCAGGGTGACCAGGTCCGGGGAGAAGTCGGCCTCGGCGAGAACCTCGCGGGCGATCGACACGGTGATGGCCAGCGGCAGCACCGCCCGGGGATGTGGCTTGACGACCACCGGGTTGCCGGTGACCAGGCTGGCGAACAGGCCGGGGTAGCCGTTCCAGGTCGGGAAGGTGTTGCAGCCGACCACCAGACCGATACCGCGCGGCACGGCCGTGTACCGCTTGACCATGCGCAGCGGCGGTCGTTTGCCCTGTGGCTTGGTCCAGGTCACCTCGGCCGGGTGCCGGGTCATCTCGGCATAGCCGTAGGCGACCGCCTCCAGACCCCGGTCCTGGGCGTGCGGGCCGCCGGCCTGGAACGCCATACCGGGGGCCTGCCCGGTGGTGTGCATCACCGCGTGGCCGATCTCGGCGGACCGCTGGTTGAGCCGGTGCAGGATCTCCAGGCAGGTCACCGCCCGAACCTCCGGGCCGGCGTCCCGCCAGGCCGGCATGGCCGCGGCCATCGCGGCCAGCAACGCGTCCACGTCCGGGTGCGGGTAGCTGATGCCCAGGTCGAATCCGTATGGCGAGCGTTCTGCGCCGGCCTGTCCGTCGGTGCCCGACTGGTCCAGCGGGAACGGCGCGTTCAGGTACTTCTCGAACGCGGCCCGGCCGTTGGCGTCGGCATCCTCGCCGTAGGCCCGGGGGGACTCGGGATAACAGGTCCAGTACCCGCGGTCGCGGATGGCGGCCAGAGCCGCGTCCAGTGTGGCGCGGTGGCGTTCGGTGAACTGCTGGGTCACGATGCTCATGCGCGTCCCGCCTGCACTGTGTCGGACATATGCCGCTCCTCACCATGACCGGCGTCAGGCCCGGTCGAAGCGTAGAGTAACCGAACGTTCGGTCGGGTGCCAGGACGGTACGGTGCACCTCGACCAGAAAATCCGTCCGCCGGCACGGACG
>DATCWR010000444.1:0-4542 GCA_036566245.1 Mycobacteriales bacterium
GGCACAGCCGAAGTTGGTTGGGTCGATCCCGGTGATCCGACCGACCTGGCCGGCGACGGTGCGCCGCCGCGCGTCGGGCGATTACCGGGCCTTGGACCTGGCTTGGGAACGGAGGACGAACCCCGGGCCGGTGGTCCGGACGGGAACGCCTCCTTCAACTTACGGGCGACGGGTGCCTCCACGGTGGAGGATGCGCTCTTGACGAACTCACCCATCTCCTTGAGCTTGGCCAGAAGGACCTTGCTCTCCACACCGAGCTCCTTGGCGAGCTCATGTACACGGGCCTTGCCTGCCACTGGACTCCTCATCTGAGGCCGGCGGGGCGCCCGCTCGACCTCGTCGCTACAGGTGAAACGCAGTCATGGTTGGCGCTTCATGGGTTGCTCATCCGCAGTCGCCTGCTTCTTTCGACACGCACCCGACCGGCCTGGCCGGTGTGCTGAGGTCTGCTCTACCGTGCGTGCTTCGCGACAACATCGCGGACGGCCGTGGCGTCGAGCGGGCCGGGCACGCGCAGTGCGCGTGGGATCGCTCGCCGCCGCTCCGCGAGGTCGAGGCAGCCAGGATCACGGTGTAGGGAAACGCCGCGGCCTGGCAGACGTCGACCGGGATCGGGAACGAGTACGCCCTCGATCGCCACGACGCGCAGCAGCTCGGTGACCGGTGAACGCTGACGACACCCCACACACATGCGCACAGGCACGCGTGCAGACACCGTTGACGCCCGCCGGACCACCTGTCAGTCTACCCCGCTGCGCTCGTGTCCCGCTCCACCGTGGTTCCTTCCGACTTGGGGGCATTTCTCGGTGCATCGCTACGAATGTCAATGCGCCAGCCGGTCAGACGTGCGGCGAGTCGGGCGTTCTGTCCCTCCCGGCCGATGGCCAGGGAGAGTTGGAAGTCGGGGACCACGACGCGGGCGGATCGCGCCGCCGCATCGACCACCTCGACACTGATCACCTGGGCGGGCGACAGTGCGTTTCCCACGAAGGTTGCCGGGTCGTCGGACCAGTCCACGATGTCGATCTTCTCGCCCTGCAACTCGGCCACCACGTTGCGCACCCGCGCGCCGAGCGGGCCGATGCAGGCTCCCTTGGCGTTCACCCCGGACACGGTGGACCGTACCGCGATCTTGGACCGGTGGCCGGCCTCCCGGGCCACCGCCATGATCTCCACGGTGCCGTCGGCGATCTCCGGGACCTCCACCGCGAACAGCTTGCGGACCAGGTTGGGATGGGTCCTGCTCAGTGTGATCTGCGGTGGGGTGCGTACCCCCTTGGTCACCGACACCACGTAGGCCCTGATCCGGTTGCCGTGTTCGTAGGCGTCGCCAGGAACCTGCTCGGACGGCGGCAGCACCGCCTCCACCTTGCCCAGGTTCACCAGCACGACCCCGCGCTCGGCCCGACTCTCGTGGTGCTGGATGATCCCGGCCACCACGTCGCCCTCGCGACCGGAGTACTCCCCGAAGGTGACCTCGTTCTCAGCGTCACGCAGCCGTTGCAGGATGACTTGCTTCGCGGTCATCGCGGCGATACGTCCGAAATCCTGGGGAGTGTCGTCGTACTCGCGCAGCACGGTGCCGTCCTCGTCGACCTCCTGTGCGTACACGGTCACCGCGCCACTCGCCCGGTTGATGTCCACCCGGGCCTGCTGGTGGGCGCCCTCGGTGTGTCGGTACGCCATGAGCAGCGCCGACTCGATGGCCGCCAGCACGGTGTCGAAGGAGATCTCCTTCTCGCGCTCGATGGCCCGCAGGGCGGCGATGTCGATGTTCACGACGTGTCCTCCTCCTTGTCGAGCGCGGTGGGGGTCCCGGGGTGGGTGAACTCCACCTGTACCCGACCCCGACCGAGCACCCCGTAGCGGAACTCCCGCTGCTGGCCATCCACCGCGAGCACGACTCCTCCGTCGTCCGCCCGCACCACCCGACCCTCGACCGCCCGAGGCATCCCCGACGGTTCGTCCACCGTCACCCGGACCAACCGCCCGACAGCGCGGCGCCAGTGCCGCGGCTCGACCAACGGTCGATCCACTCCCGGTGACGTCACCTCAAGAACGTATGGGGAGGGCCCCATGATTCCTTCATGCTCGTCGAGCGCGGCCGACAACATACGGCTCACCTCAGCCACCTCGTCCAGGCTCACCCCGTGGTCGGCGTCCACCACGACCCGCACCAGGCTCCGTCGACCGGCCCGGCTGACCGTGATCCCCTCGAGGTCGAGCCCAATATCGCCGACCACCTTCTCGGCCAGGGTGACCAGTTGCTCACGCTGGGGCGTCCCAGGTGTCATCGGGCCTCCTCGGTGACCGTTGTGGAGTTGTCGGACTCGGGGTGGAGCCTAGCGGCTCCCGGGTTCCGTCACGATCACGGAGCCCGGCGCGGCGAACCGTTCGGCCCGCGCCCGGGTTCACCGGCCCTGCGTCGGTGGTCATGAACGGAACGATCGACCAACCGTTATACCCAAATACCGTTGAATAACATACACATTACGTATGAACTCACGACCACGGCTGCTCGGAGCACTGGCCGGACTGATCGGGGCGGTCGTGGCCCTGGGTGTCGGCGAGTTGGCCGCCGCGATGACCCGCCCGGAGGCGGCCCCGGTCGCGGTGGTCGGTGACGCGGCCGTCGACCTGGCCCCGGGGTGGCTGAAGGACTTCGCCATCACCACGTTCGGCAGCGCCGACAAACCGGTGCTCGTGGCCGGCATCGCCGTGGTGTTGGCACTCTGCGCCGCGGTTGCCGGAGCGTTCGCCATCACCCGACCGGTGGTTGGCCTGGCCGCGGTGGTCGGACTCGGCACCGTCGGCCTGGTGGCGGCGCTGACCCGGCCGGACGTGCGCCCGACCGACGGAGTGCCGTCGGTGCTCGCCGCGGTGTCGGCCGGATGGGCCCTGTACCTCCTGCTCTGGCGCCAGGCCCCGGAGCGGACGCAGGGACAGGTCGCCGTGGATGTCGGCGGCGAACCTGCCGATCCCACACCGCCGGACGACCGCCCCGCGCTGCCGGACCGCGGCCCGGCCACCTCCGTGGCCGGGCCGGTGGACCGGCGGCGTTTCCTGTTCACCGGAGGCGCCCTGGCCGGTGCGGCGGCGGTGGGCCGGGGTGGCCGGACGGGCCGGTCAGGGCGCCCGCTTCGACGTGGCGAGCAGTCGGGCCGCACTGCCGGTGCCGGTACCGGAGGACGTCCGCCCGGCCCTGCCGCCGGGTCGGCAACTCAACACGCCCGGGGCCAGCCGGTTCTACACCCCCAACGGTGACTTCTACCGGGTGGACACCGCGATCGTGGTCCCGCAGTTACGGCCGGAGAACTGGTCGCTGCGCATCCACGGCATGGTCGACCGACCTCTGACCCTTGGCTACGACCAACTGCTCGCCCGGCCACTGGTCGAGCGGGACGTCACGCTGGCCTGCGTGTCCAACGAGGTCGGCGGGCCCTACGTCGGCAATGCCCGGTGGATCGGCGCGCACCTGGCCGAGTTGTTGGAGCAGGCCGGCCTGCGACCCGGGGCGGACCAGTTGGTCAGTCGTTCGGTCGACGGGTTGACCGTCGGCACGCCCGTCACGACGGTGATGGACGGCCGGGACGCCATGCTGGCGGTGGCCATGAACGGGGAGCCGCTGCCGGTGGAACACGGGTTCCCGGTACGAATGGTGGTGCCGGGTCTGTACGGATACGTCTCGGCGTGTAAGTGGATCGTGGACATCGAGGTGACCACGTTCGATGCCTTCGACGCCTACTGGGTGGAGCGCGGGTGGGCCCGGCGGGGCCCGGTGTTGACCCAGTCCCGCATCGACACGCCCGGCAACCAGGCGGCGGTGAGGGCCGGGCAGGTCGCCGTGGCCGGAGTTGCCTGGGCGCAACACCGGGGCATCGACCGCGTCGAACTCCAGGTTGACGACCAGGACTGGCAGACCTGCACCCTGGGAGGGACCCCGTCCACCGACACCTGGCGACAGTGGGTGTACCGGTGGAACGCGACACCCGGACGGCATCTGCTCCGGGTCCGGGCCACCGACGGCACCGGTGCGGTGCAGCCCCGGCAGGAGACCCCGCCGTACCCGGCTGGAGCGACCGGATGGCACACGGTCCGGGTGACCGTGCGCTGAGCGTGTGTCCAACATGACCGATGGTGAGCCGGACACCGGGTTGGCTGGTGCGTTCTGCCACACTTGCGGCACCATGCCAACCGTGCATCGCCGAACCCTGCTGGCCTCGTTCGTGGCCGGCGTGGGTGTGTCGGGCCTGTCGGTGGCCTGTACCTCGACCGACACCGCCACCCGCCCGCCCACCGGGCAGGATCCACCCCCGCCCGACCCGCAACTCACTGACCTGGCCGACGAACAGCAGCTACTCGACCGCTACGACGCCACCATGGCCGCGCACCCGGACCTGACCAGCCGGCTCACCCCGTTGCGGGCGCACCACGCCGACCACGCCAGCGCGCTGCAACGCCTGCTCGGATCGGCCGCCGGCGGTGCTGTCCCGTCACCGGCGGCCTCCGACCCGGTGACGCTGCCCAGTTCCGGGCCGAGCG
>DATCWR010000003.1:0-7917 GCA_036566245.1 Mycobacteriales bacterium
CGAGGCAGACTACGCCGCTGGACGAGTGCTCGACGCGGAGCACGTGCGTGAGCGTTACGGCGCGGTGAGCGCTGAGCGCCGATGGTGTATGCACAGCTCCTCCATCGGTCGCACACGACAGCAACCGGGATAATCTTCTGCGTGGCCGTTCAGTTGTGTGTTCATACGGAGGCAGATCCGCTGTGGTGTGTCTGACGGCCCGGCATCTGTCCGGTCCAGCGGGTTGACCGCCCTCCGCGGCGCGGTTCGCACCCTGGCGCCGGGCTACTTCGCGCTGGTGATGGCCACCGGCATCGTCTCGATCGGGACGCGGCTCGACGGGCTGGACATCGTGTCCGTCGTGCTGCTGTGGCTGACCGGACTCACCTACGCCATCCTGGTGGTGCTGTTCGGATGGCGGCTGGTCGCCTACCCTGACGCGGCCGCCGCCGACCTGCGTGACCCGAAGCGTGCGTTTGGCTATTTCACCCTGGTCGCTGGCACCGACGTGCTCGGTACCCGCCTCGCGCTGTCCGGGCACCACGGGGCCGCGTTGGCGTTCCTGCTGGTCGGCGGGTCGATCTGGTTGGTCGCCGGCTATGCCGTGCCGTGGATGACGCTGGTCGGTGGTTCCCGGCCGCGTTCGCTGATCGCCGGAGCGAACGGCACGTGGTTCATCTGGGCGGTGGCGACCCAGTCCGTGGCGGTGTTGGCCGCCGCCCTGGAGCCCACCGTCGGGGCCGGGCGGCGGGTGCTCGGCCTACTGGCCGTGGTGTGCTGGTCGGTCGGGGTGGTGCTGTATGCCGTGGTCGGGGTCGCCGTTGCCGCCCGCCTGATGCACTACCGGCTACGACCGGCTGACCTCACCCCGCCGTACTGGGTGTCGATGGGTGCCACCGCGATCACCGTTGTCGCCGGCGCGTCGATCATCCAACTCACCGGGGCGCCCGCGGTGGCCCGGACCCGAGACATGATCGGCGTGATCTCGGTGATGTTCTGGGCGTTCGGCACCTGGCTGATCCCGGCATTGGTGGCGGCCGGTTGGTGGCGGCACGTCAGACACCGGGTCCCCCTGCGTTACGAACCCGCAATGTGGAGCATCGTGTTCCCGTTGGGCATGTACGGCGTGGCCGGCCGGACCCTCGGCACCGCCGACCACCTGCCCATCGTGGCGGCCATCGGGTCCCGAGAGGAATGGCTCGCTCTGGCCGCGTGGGCGACGACGTTCGTCGCCATGCTGGCCCACCTACTGTCGCGGTCGACGTCTGCCCCGCCGACCGAACCAGCCGGGCCGACCGGGCCACCGGTGCCCGTCCCGGGTCGGCGGCCGTAACGAGAAGTGAGGGGCGCACACCGAACAGGCGGGCGAGAGACAACCGGTCCACTGTTTGGATCTCATACCGACCGAGGCTAGGAACACCGGCACGCTGGCTGGGCCACACACAGGACACCATCCCCCTGGACACCCCCAGTGTCCGGACACGAGACCGCTCGTCCGCGTCCGGACGATGACGTCGGTCAACTTGGCCCGGGAGCCTGTTGAACCTCTGCGGCAGGACCCCGATACCATCACAGTGCTCCCCACGCCCTTTGGGATGATCCCGTGCTCGGCACCCGTCTTGCTCTCTCCGGGCAGTGCTCCCCACGCCCGTGGGGGTGATCCCAGGTCAGCGTTGTCCCGGATGAATTTCATTCCGTGCTCCCCACGCCCGTGGGGGTAATCCGTCGAGGTCCAGGGACTGTTCCACGATCTGGGTATGGTCCCCACGCCCGTGGGGGTGTTCTGTAGAGCGTATTCGGCGCAAACACGGACTCCGTCTGCCTCGTCGTCCCCGCCCGCGTGGGGGTCTTCCTACACCATCGGCACGCACCTCGTCGTCGTCGAGGTCGTCCCCGCCCGCGCGGGGGTCTTCCCCAGCGACCTGCCCGACCGCAGCCGACGTGCTCGTCGTCCCCGCACGCGCGGGGGTCTTCCCACCTCTCACCACGGCACCGATTCCGCGCGCGTGCCGTCCCCACCCCGTGCGGGGATTATCCAGTCGGGGCTGCCCGTCTGGAAAAAATTGCGCTTGCTATCAGCGCAATTTCGTTGATTCTCTGCGACTGGTATTCGCGGCTCGTTCCTCGCCGTGCAAAAGGTAGGGGAAAAGCGGAGGGGAAAAAGTTGGCGGCTTACACTCGCGCGCACGGTTGTCGGGTTAGGGAGGGTGTTATGCCGCGTAATCAGCTGTTGGCGGATATTCGGGTAAATGTGTTGGGGTGGAGTCAGGAGAAGTTCGCCAAGATGGTCGGGGTGTCGGTCCGGACGGTCAAGTGCTGGGAGTCGGGTGTGACCGCCCGCCCGCAGCCAGACGTGCTGACGGAGTTGATGAAGGTCACCGGGGTCGGGTCCGCGGCCGAACTCCGGTTCTCGGCATCTCCCGGATCAAGCGGTACCGTGAGAATAGGAGGTACCGGGCAGACGGGATCAGACGACATGATCAGCCGTCGAGATCTGATGATCATCGTGTCCGGTGCGATGGGCGGGGCAATGGCCGAACCGGTCAACCGGCTCTTCCCCGCACCAGTCGATCTCATCCATGTCGGCGCCAGCGATGTGGAACAGGTGAACCTGCTTCGCCTTCATTCGCATGAACTTGAGCGATTGATGGGCGGCGGAGCGATCAGCGGGGCGGCCATGGTTCGCCGGTTCCGGACAGCACTCGATGCTCTGCACGGAGTCTATCGCGAAAAGACGGTGCGCCAGGATATGCACGCCGCCGTTGCTCACCTGGGCTGCACCACAGGATGGATCCTGGTTGAGCATGGGGAGCACGGCACCGCACAGCGGGTGTTCGCTGCCGCGCTGGCAGCCACCGAGGGCGCCCCGCCCGAGCAGATAGGCCCGTTGCGCGTCCTGATCCTCACCGATATGGCGCGCCAGGCGATCTACCAACAGCACTACCAGACCGCCGTGGACCTGTTGGACTACCTGGACACCGCGATGCCCAGCCTGCCTGATGACGCGAGAGCGATCGTCCGAAGCCGACGGGCACGCGCCCTAGCCGGGCTCGGCGACGTGCACGCCGTGGACGAACTCACCCGCCGCGCCGAGGACGAGTTCGGCGCCTCGGCACAAACCTGTGCCGTTGACCTCCGAGATACCGCGCTGGCAGCGCCGGAACTCACCAGCGACCTCGCGCACGCCTACAGTTCACTTGCGGTCGAACACCGGATCCGTAGCGCCGAGGCCGAACGGCGGCTCACCGAGTCAATCGACTCCTACGGAGCCGCCGACGCCCGATCCCGGGCCCTGGTCGGCCTGCGCCTGGTCAACGTTCACCTCGCCCAACGCGACAGCCGACGCGCGCTGGCCAGCGCCCAGGCCCATGCGACCGAGGCGAAGCTGGTCCGATCCGCCCAGATCAACGAACAGGCCACCACCGGGCTGAACCTGGCCAACCGCCACCGCACCGACCCGGACATCCCCGAGATCATCGACATCCTGCGCACCATCCGCCGCCCGGCCTGACGCCGTCCTCCACACCGCCCTCACCCGACTGAGGAACCTCCCCCACGGTCGGGTGCCCCTCCCCCTGTCGGCGGTCACCACCCGTGGGTAAGGTATGCCAAACCTAACCTGAGGTGGAGGACATGGTCTCTGGGCGGTCCGCGCCCCGGCGGTACCGGCGGACCCGGCGTGTCGCGTACGTGTGCGCGACGGTCGGGGTGCTCACCGTGGCCGTCCTGGCCAGCCTCGCCCTGGGTAGCCGACACATCGCCCCCGTCGACGTGTGGAACGCACTGTGGCACCGCGCCGGCACCGACTCCCCCGACGCCATCGTGGTCCGGTCACTGCGCGTACCCCGCACCGTGGTCGGGCTGCTGGTCGGCGCGGCCATGGGCATGGCCGGGGTTCTTATGCAGGGTCTGACCCGGAACCCGATCGCCGACCCGGGACTGCTCGGCGTCAACGCCGGAGCGGCGCTGGGGATCGTGACCGGCATCAGCGTGTTCGGCATCGACTCGGTCGCCGGCTACATCTGGTTTGGTTTTGTCGGCGCCGGCCTGGCCGCGTTCACCGGTTTCGTGTTGGCCGCCCGTGGTCGGGACGGGGCCAGCCCGGTGAAACTCACCCTCGCCGGGGCCGCGCTCGCGTCCTTCCTGGGCGCGGTCACCACCAGCGTGCTGATCCTGGACGCCCGTACGTTCGACCAGGTCCGGTTCTGGTTGGTCGGTTCACTCACCGGTCGTGACCTGCACGTCACGGTCCAGGTGCTGCCGTTCCTGGCGGTCGGCGCGGTGTTGACCATGGCGGTCGCCCGGGGCATGGACGCCCTGATCCTCGGTGACGACGCGGCCACCGGCCTGGGGCACCGGGTGGCCCGAACCCGGGCGGTGGGCGCGTTGGCGGTGACGCTGCTCAGCGCCGCCGCCGTGGCGGTCGCCGGGCCGATCGGGTTCGTCGGGTTGACCGTGCCGCACGTGGCCCGGGCCATGGTGGGCAGTGACCACCGTTGGGTGCTGGTGATGTCGGCGCTGCTGGGGGCCAGTCTGTTGCTGTTCGCCGACGTGGCCGGTCGGCTGGTCGTCGCCGACGGTGAACTCCAGGCCGGCGTGGTGACCGCGCTGCTGGGCGCCCCGGTGCTGGTCGCGGTGGTCCGCCGGCGCACGGTGGTGACCGCGTGACCGACACGGCCGTGGCCCCGCCGCAGACTGCGAGCCGACCGGCGAGTTGGCCGGCGCGGACCGGTCGGGTCCGGCTGCGGCTGTTCGGCGGGCGGTTCTGTGTCCTGGCCAGCCGCCGTTCGGTCACGGTGGCGACCATCCTGGCCGTGCTCACCGCGCTGGCGGTGGTGGCCAGCCTGTCCCTGGGCCAGCAGGTGGTCTGGCCGACCGACGTGGTGGCGGCCCTGACCGGCCGGGGACCGGACGTCTTCGTGGTGAACGAACTGCGGCTGCCCCGGGTGCTGGTCGGGCTCGCGGTGGGCGCGGCCCTGGGCCTGTCCGGCGCGCTGATCCAGACCGTGGCCCGTAACCCGCTGGCCAGCCCGGACTTCGTCGGGGTCACCCACGGGGCCGGTCTGGCGGTGGTGGTCGGGCTGGTGTTCGCCTCGGCGGGGGCGGCCGAGGTTCCGCTGTTCGCGGTGCTCGGCGGGGTGGTCACCTCGGTGCTGATGTACGTGCTGGCGTGGCGCCGTGGCCTGCACCCGTACCGGTTCGTGTTGGTGGGTGTCGGGGTGAGTTACGTGGCGTCCAGCGCGATTGCGGTGCTGCGGGCACGGACCGACATCGCCACCGCGACCCGGTTGGAGATCTGGCTGCACGGCAGCCTCAACGGCCGTGGCCTGGGCGATGCCGTGCCGTTGCTGGTGATGTCCGTGGTGCTGCTGCCCGGGCTGATGTGGGCCGGGTGGGCGATGCGGATGGCGGTCATGGACGACGTGGTGGCCGCCGGTGTGGGTGTGCGGCTGGGCCGGTTGCGGCTGCTGCTGGCCGGCATGGGGGTGCTGTTGGCCTCGCTGGCCGTGGGCGCGGGCGGTGCCATCGACTTCGTGGCGCTGGTGGCACCGCAGGTGGCCCGCCGGTTGACCCGCACGCCGACCATTCCGTTGGTCACCACGGCACTGTGCGGTGCCCTGTTGGTCTGCCTGGCCGACCTGGCCGCCCGGCGGGCACTGGCGCCCTACGAGGTGCCGGTCGGTGTGGTGACCGCGCTGATCGGCGCGCCGTACCTGTTGTGGTTGCTGACCCGTTCGCGTACCGGAGGTGCGGTGTGACCGCGTTGCTGGCCGCCCGTGCGGTGACCCTCGGCTACGACCAGCGGGTGATCGTGCGGGACCTGTCCCTGGACATCCCGACCGGGGCGGTCACGGTGATCGTCGGGCCGAACGCGTGTGGCAAGTCCACCCTGTTGCGGGCGTTCGGTCGGCTGCTGCGGCCGCAGCGGGGCACGGTGTTGCTGGACGGGCAGGACCTGCGCACGTTGTCGCCGCGCGCGGTGGCCCGGCGGATCGCGGTGTTGCCGCAGAGTGCGGTCGCGCCGGAGGGGATCACCGTGGCCGACCTGGTGGCCCGGGGGCGCCAACCGCACCAGCACTGGTGGCGACAGTGGTCCGACTCGGACGAGGCGGCCATGACCGCGGCCATGGAACGCGCGGACGTGGCCGGGTTGGCCGACCGGTTCGTCGGGGAACTGTCCGGCGGGCAGCGGCAGCGGGTGTGGCTGGCCATGGCGCTGGCCCAGGACACCGAGATCCTGCTGCTGGACGAGCCAACCACGTTCCTGGACATCGCCCACCAGATCGACGTGCTGAACCTGGTCCGGCAACTCAACCGGCAGCGGCGGCGCACCGTCGTCGCGGTGTTGCACGACCTGAACCAGGCCTGCCGGTATGCCGACCACCTGGTGGCCATGGCCGACGGGCGGATCGTCGCCCAGGGTCGACCCGGCGAGGTGGTGACCGCCGAGTTGGTCGGCGAGGTGTTCGGGCTGGACTGCGTGGTGGTGCCCGACCCGGTCACCGGAACCCCGCTGGTGGTCCCGGGTCACCTGCCCGAACCGGTGTCCGAACCTGAGCCCGAACAGGCCACGGCCACCGCCTGACCTCGACCCGCACCCGCCGTTCCTCTGATCCACCCCGATCCCCTGACCCTCCAGAAAGGACCACCCATGAGATCCCCTCGAATCGGTTACCGCGTGACGGCGCTGGTCGCCGGCCTGCTGCTGGTGGGCACCGCGTGTGGTTCCACCAGCCCCACCGGCTCGGACGCGGCGACCGAGCAGACCCGCACCGTGCAGACCGCGATGGGTCCGGTCGACGTGCCGGCCACGCCCGAGCGGGTGGTGGTCCTCGACATCGGCGAGTTGGACTCGCTACTGACCCTGGGGGTGAAGCCGGTCGGTGCGGTTCGCGCCGCGGTGTCGGAGGGCTTCCCGGACTACCTTCCGGGCAGCACCGAGGGCATCAAGATCGTGGGCACCATCGGCTCGCCCGACCTGGAGGCGATCCACGCGCTGAACCCGGACCTGATCCTGTCCAGCAAGACCCGTGACGAGGACCACTACGAGGACCTGAAGCGGATCGCTCCGACCGTGCTGGCCGAGCGGGTCGGCGGGGTGTGGCAGGAGAACTTTCTGCTCGACGCGGAGGCGATCGGGAAGAAGGCCGAGGCGGAGAAGGTCCTCGCCGACTTCGACGCGCGGGCCAAGGAGATCGGGACGAAGCTCGGTGACCCGTCCAGCATCACCGCCAGCGTGCTGCGGTTCACCGGAACCGAGATCCGGGCGTACTGCCAGGCGTCGTTCCTGGGCACCATCCTGACCAAGGTGGGTTTCGCCCGGCCGGCCTCGCAGTCGTCGAGTGGGTCGTGCGAGTCGACCAACGGCACCTGGTCCCCGGTGAGCCCGGAGAAGCTCACCGAGGCCGACGGTGACTACCTGTTCTGGTCGACCTACGGGCCGGTGGACAAGAGCAAGGAACCGCAGACCACCGCCAGCCCGCTGTGGAAGAGCCTCAAAGCGGTCGCCAACGGCACCGCGCCTCGGGTGAACGACGACTACTGGTTCACCGGGGTCGGCCCGAGCGCCGCCCAACACGTCCTGGACGACATGGACACGCTGTTCAGTAAGTGACTATCCCGGTGACCGGCTGCCGTCGACACGGTCGATGATCAGCGGCAGCCGGTCGTCGGGGCCGTCGACGGCGACGGCGTCGCGCAGGGCGTCCAGGGCGCGTGGAATGCGGGTCTCGTCGTCGGTGTGCAGGGTGAGCAGCGGCGCGCCAGCGACCACCTGCTCCCCCGGGGCGGCGTGCCAGGTCACCCCGGCGGTCGGTGACACCGTGTCGGTCCGCAGGGCCCGGCCAGCGCCCAACCGCCAGGCGGCCACCCCGACCGCGTAGGCGTCCAGCCGGGTGAGGGTGCCGGTGGCCGGCGCGGGAACGTCGTAGGTGTGCG
>DATCWR010000016.1:0-5675 GCA_036566245.1 Mycobacteriales bacterium
GACCAGCCCGAACGACACCGCTCCGGCCACCAGCACGGTGACCACGGCCACCGCGATGGTGGCCACCAGGATCTGGGTGGCCAGGCTGGCCGGCCGGCGCGGGCCTGGACGTGCGTCCACCGCCGGGCCGGTCACGGTGACTCCGTTCCGTACCCGACTCCGCGCACGGTGCGGATGGGGCTGGCCGTGCCCAGCTTGGCGCGCAACTGCGCCACGTGTACGTCCACCGTCCTGGTGCCCGCCGCGGCGGTGTAACCCCACACCGCCGACAACAGGTGGCCCCGCTCGTAGATCCGACCGGGCCGGCGCATCAGGAACGCCAACAGGTCGAACTCGGTGGCGGTGAGCACCACCTCCCGTTCCCCGACGAACACCCGCCTCCGGGACGGGTCCACGGTGACCGCGCCCACCCTCAGCACGGTGCCCTGCTCGTCGGGGCCCCGGGTGCGGCGGAGCACGGCCCGTACCCGGACGACCAGTTCGCGTGGTGAGAACGGCTTGGTGATGTAGTCGTCCGCGCCGATCTCCAGGCCGAGCACCCGGTCCACCTCGTCGTCGCGCGCGGTCACGAACAACACCGGGGTCCAGTCCCCGTCCGCACGAAGTCGCCGACAGACCTCCACCCCGTCCAGCGACGGCAGACCCACATCGAGCACGACGGCCACCGGGTGCACCCGGCGGATCGCGGCCAGCGCGGCCAGGCCGTCCGTTTCCACCTGCACACCGAAGCCCTCCCGGGCCAGGTACAGCCGTTGCAGGTCGGCGATCGCCCGCTCGTCCTCGGCCACCAGAACCAGCCCCCTGGCGCCGCCGGCACCACCGCCGGACTCCAGCATGTGTACCTCCGTCGCGGGCGAGCCCCCACCGATGCCAACGAGGTCCGGATCGGTCAGACCGGAATCAGCGGAACGTCCCGCGTTCGGATCAGGTCCGAGCGCCAGCACCCGATCCCGGTCCGACCGTCGTCCCGTGCCCCGCCGTGACCTCGGCCCCGGTGGCGTGGGATGTGGGTGGTGAACTCCTGGGATGCTATGCGTAACACGTCAGGGTCTGGAGCTGTCTGTGTGGTGGAGTGAGCTCCACCCACCGTCGGCACGGTGACGGTCACCTGCGTGGTACCCGACGTCGACAACCGTCCGGCACGCCGCCGCCGTGCCCTCGGGCAACCGGCACGGCCGGGTCGAGCTGGCGGTGTCGGCTGGGATGAGCAGCGTCCCAGCCGGGGTGGAACCCGAGGTGTACACCGATCGCGCATGTCCGGTGAGCCGGTGCTCAGGCTTCGGTCGGGTCCCGACCGTTGTCCAGGGCATCCCACAACTCGGCGTCGGACCGCACACCGGTCGCGGCATCCGCCGGTGCCGGTGACCGGCCGGCCGGGGCGTCGTACCGGCTGGACATACCCGGCCAGCGCCTGCCCCGCCAGAGCGACAGCACACCGGCGGCCACCAGGCCCAGGCCGCCCAGGGCGGTGAGCACCGGCCAGATCGGGTGGGCGACAGCCGACACCGGGGCGTCCGACAACACCCCCACGGTCCGGCCCTGCGCGGCGACCAGGTCCAGCGCGCCCTGCCGGGACGGCGCGGCCAGGTGTGGCAACGCCCGCACCAGCACGGCCAGGCCGACCAGGGCCAGCAGCCCGCCCAGCACGAGTCGACCGGCCCGGCGGGTGGCCAACAGTCCCACCACCCCGGCCAGTCCCACCAGACCCAGTGCGGTGACCGCGGGTTCCACCGTGTTGCCGGACGCGGCCACCACGATCGACGGCAGCGGGCTGGGACGGGACACCGTGACGTCCACCCACTCCCGCCCCCCACCCAGCAGGACCAGGCCGGCGCCGGCCGCACAGCAGGCCAGGGCGAGCAACAACTCCCACCGTGCGGCACGCGCGGCGGTCACGGTGCCCCGACCGGACGCAGCGTCTCGGCGGTGGCGATGGCCTGGAGTACCGCGCAGGCCTTGTTCTGGGTCTCCTGCTCCTCGGCCGCCGGGTCGCTGTCGGCCACGATGCCGGCCGCGGCCTGCACGTAGGCGGTGCCCCCACGCAGCACGGCGGTGCGGATGGCGATGGCCATGTCCAGGTCACCGGCCGCGTCGAGGTAGCCGACCGCGCCGCCGTACACCCCACGCCGTACCGGTTCCAACTCGTCGATCAACTCCATCGCCCGCACCTTCGGGGCGCCGGTGAGGGTGCCGGCCGGGAAACACGAGGTCAGTACGTCGAGTGCGTCCCGGTCGGGGGACACCTCCCCCACCACGGTGGAGACGATGTGCCAGACGTGGCTGTAGCGCTCCAGCGCGCCGAACTCGGCCACGTGCACGCTGCCCGGTGCGCAGACCCTGCCCAGATCGTTGCGGGCCAGGTCGACGAGCATCACGTGCTCGGCCCGCTCCTTGGCGTCGGCGATCAACTCGGCCGCCAGCTCGGCGTCCCGCTCGGGGGTGTCACCGCGTTTGCGTGTTCCGGCGATGGGGTGCAGCACCGCCTGACGGCCGCTGACCGTGACCAACGCCTCGGGACTACATCCGACGATGTCGAACCCGTCCAGCCGCAGCAGGTACATGTACGGCGACGGGTTGAGGGTGCGCAGCACCCGGTAGACGTCCAGCGCGTCGGCGTCGGTGGGCACGCCGAAACGCTGACCGACCACCACCTGGAAGACCTCGCCGGACCTGACCGCCTCCAGCGCCGCCCGGACCGCCGGTTGGTAACTGCCCGGTGGGGTACGTGAGGTGAACCCACGCGGGGGCACCGCCCGGGTGGTGGCCACCGTGGGCGGTGCGGGTGTGGCCAGCGCCGCGGTCATCGCCTCCAGCCTGGCCACCGCGTCGTCGTAGGCGGCGTCGAGGTCGGCCGCGGGCAGGTCGGGGTCGAGCAGGGCGTTGGCCACCAGCAGCACCGTGCACTCGTGGTGGTCGACCACTGCCAGGTCGGTCACCACCTGCATGCACAGTTCGGGCAGCCCCAGGTCGTCCACCGCGTGGTTCGGCAACCGTTCCAGCCGCCGTACCACGTCGTAGCCGAGGTAGCCGACCAGACCACCGACCAGTGGGGGCAGGCCAGGCAGGCGCGGGCTACGCAGTGCCCGCCACGTGGCCGCCAGAACATCGAGCGGGTCGCCCGCCAGCGGCGCTCCGGGTGGTGGGGTACCGGTCCAGCGGGCCTGCCCGTCTCGCTCGGTCAGGGTGGCGACGCCCCGCACCCCGACGAACGAGTACCGGGACCAGGCCCGGCCGTGTTCGGCCGACTCCAACAGGAACGTGCCGGGCCCTCCGGCGAGCTTGCGGTACACCCCCACCGGGGTCTCGCCGTCAGCGAACAGGGTGCGGGTGACCGGTACGACACGGTGGGTCGCGGCCAGCGCGGCGAACTCCTGCCGTGACGGTACCGGTTCGCCGGTGGTCACCGGACCGGCTCTGGGCCGGGTGAACCCTGGACCGCGTCGAGTACGTCAGCGTCGAAGCAGGTGCGGTCACCGGTGTGACAGGCCGCGCCGATCTGGTCCACCCGCACCAGCACGGTGTCACCGTCGCAGTCCAGCGCCACCGACTTCACCCACTGCTGGTGGCCGGAGGTGTCCCCCTTGACCCAGTACTCACTGCGGCTACGGGACCAGTACGTGCAGCGACCGGTGGTCAGGGTGCGGTGTAGCGCCTCGTCGTCCATCCACCCGACCATGAGTACCTCACCGGTGTCATGCTGCTGGGCGACAGCCGGGAAAAGTCCGTCACGGTCACGCTTGAGCCGGGCGGCGATGGCAGGGTCGAGGTTGGACGAGCGTGTCATGGCCCCATTGTGCCAGCGGCCCTCCCACCCGTTGACAGCCTGCCCGACCCGACACGGTCAGTATCCCGGTGAGGGGGCGCGGTCGTGGCAGTACCGGGCCGAGGTGGGCAGGAGCAACAACCAGGCGACAGCCGCGCTGGCGGCCACGAACACCAGCGAGAACGCCGCACCGCCGACGTTGCCGTCCGAGATGGCACCGAGCAACCCGAGCAGCGGTCCGATGCCCAGGACCATCTGTACGACCGCACTGGCGATGCGGCAGCCGTTCACCCGACGCAGGGTCAGGATCGCCAGGGTGATCATCGCGGCGGCGATGATCACGATGATCACACCCAGCACGACCAGCCCGAGCCGGGCCTGGTCCGCCTCCTCCGGACCGAACTCGGGGTCGTCCACCACATCCACGATCTGGTGGGACACGAACCCCAGGATGATTCCCCCAACCAGCCAGAAGGTGGACTGGACGAGCTGGATCACCGCCGCGGTGATGGTGGTGGTACCGGAGGCCGGCGGGGAGGTGGCGAAGGGCTGGTATGTCCCGTACGGCTGGTAGCCGGCATACCCCGGCCCCGCCTGATACGGACCGCCCGGTCCGCCCGCCTGGGGCGGAGACGCGTACGGGTTCGCCAGATAGCCGGCGTTGGCGGGGTAGCCGGCGCTGGCCGGTGGACCGGTCGGCTGCGCCTGCTCCGAGGACGCGGCGGGATAACCCGGGTAGACCGGCGGGTAGGTCGGGTGGGTCGGGTAGGTCGGCGGCAGCGCCCCGGTCGGCTCCAGACCCCCGGTCGGTGCCGACGGTTCGGCGGCCCGGGGTTGCTGACCGGGAGGCTCCCACGGCTCTGACATGCGCTACTCCCTCGGGTGCGGCTGTGACGGACGGTACCTGCTACGGTCGTCCGCTTGCTCGGCCCCCTCGGGACCAAAGTGTCCGTGGGTTCGGAGTCACTCCGAGCGTGGAGGCATGGTACGGCCGCGCACGAGTGTGCCGAACTGCGTGAGGATCCTGCCGTAGGCGCTTGCGGCCCCTGTCATCAGCGCCCCGACGTCCTCGACGCTCCTCGCCCTGCGCCGACCCTCGTCGGTGAGGGCGACCATCGCGTGGGTGAACCCGACGACCAGGACCGCCGCGACGACCGCCGTTCCGGCCAGGACGATGACCATCCCGGTGAGCAGGATGCCCGGCGCACCGGTACCGACGACGCCCCCGGCGAAGGCGGTCAGGACCGCGGCCATCCCGCCGACAAGCCGGGTGGGCACCCTTCGGACCGAAGGCTGCTCGGATGTCACCCCGTCCCGCCCGGCCGGAGGTCCGGGCGGCTGGACGGTGTCGGTGCGGGTGTCCTGCTGGGCGTGGGTGGGCTGGATGCCGCGGGTGGCGGCGGGGATGTCGGGTCGGTCCGGCATGAGGAACACCTCGTCGTGTCGCTTCTGGTGTCCTGTCTCATGTCCGTGGCGGCAGAGTTTCCGTCACGGTCCACCCGCCGCGGTCCGCGGTGCCGGTCGGCGCCTCTCGGACCGTCCGGGCGGTGGGGCGGGTGGGAGCGCGTACCGGTCGAGGGCGAGCAGTGCCGCACCGACCATGCCGGCATCGGCTCCCAGTCGCGCCGGCATCACCGGCGGCAGGGTTCGGCGGTCGCGGGCGAAGACGAACCGCTCGAAGCTCGCCCGGGTGGGTGTGACAAGCAGGTCGCCGACCTCGGCCAGCCCTCCGCCGATGAGCACCAGTTCAGGGTCGAACAGGGCCACCAGTGAGGCGATGCCCACGCCGAGCCAGCCGCCGAGTTCGTCGAACAGCGCCCGGGCGACCGGGTCACCGAGTCGGGCGGCCCGAAAGACCGTCTCCCCGGTGACGCTCTCGGCTCCGCGGGCCAGACGGGCCAGTAATCCGCCC
>DATCWR010000023.1:0-3737 GCA_036566245.1 Mycobacteriales bacterium
GGGCGGCCCCGGGGTGGGCGGGGGTGTGACCGGCGCAGGCCGGTCATCGCCTCGCGGACCAGTGGGTCGCGGCCCGGTGGGGCGTGGCCGGCGGCCACGCTGACCGCGTTGATCGCGGTCAGCCTGCCCTCCAGGGTGGACAGTGCGGTGTCCTGCGGGCGGTTGGCCAGGTCACCCAGGTAGAGCGCGACCAGCAACGGGTCGATCGGCATCGGGACCTGGGGTGGGTTGCCGGTGGTGTAACCGCACTCGGCGCACCAGGCGGCGAAGTGTCGCCACCGTTGCCCGTAGGCACGCCGGGTGGACTGGGCCCGCCCGGCGGCGACCAGTTCCACCACGGTGGCCGCGGCAGCGGTCAGCCGGGCCCGTATGGCGCTGACCATAAGGGGGTCGGCGCCCGCGTCGGCCAGCGCCGAGGGCCCGGCCGCGGCCAGGGCGGCCAGATCCCTGCGTGCGGTGACGATCCGTGGTGCGGTCGGTTCGGTGACGATCTCCCCGTCGAGCACCTCGACCGGGTTGACCGGATCGACTGGATCGGTGGTGTCCGCCGGGTCGGCGCCGGTGGGGGACCGGACGACCAGAGCATGCCGTGCGGGATCCTGCCCGGCTGCCACGGTGCCTCCCGGTTGGTGTTGTGGTCCTCGCCGGTCGGCCACGTTACCGGCCGCCACCACGGTGACGGCCCTGTTGTGAGCCCGCCCGGGTCGTGCGGCGGCCAGGGGGAATGGTCGGACAAGTCCCTACCTTAGGGTTGTTCGATGGAGAGCCGGGCGACCGGAGCGCGAGCCGAGCCTGCCGGCAGCGGCCGGTCGGAGGCGATCCGGCTGTGGGACTTTCCCGGATACGGGAAGTTGTGGACCGCCACGGCGGTGTCCGCCTTCGGCACCCACGTCACCGCCCTGGCATTACAGGTGCTGGTGGTGGTGACGCTGCACGCCTCAGCCACCGAGGTGGGGGTGATCAACGCCTCCCGCTGGGTGCCCTACCTGTGCTTCGGGTTGTTGGCCGGTGTGTTGGCCGACCGGTCTCGACGCCGGCCGATTCTGGTGGGCACCGACCTGGGTCGGGCCGGGCTGCTGGCACTCATCCCGGTACTCGCGGTCGTGGACTGGTTGACCATTCCCCTGCTCGCGGCCTTTCTGGTCGTGTTCGGTGTGCTGTCGTTGCTGAACGATGCTGCCTACCAGTCGTTCGTTCCCGCGTTGGTGGACCCGGCGGCGCTGACCCGGGCCAACGCGCGGCTGGACCAGGGTGCCTCGGTGGCCCGTACGACGGGTCCGGCTCTGGCCGGTGGACTGGTCACCGTCCTGGGTGCGCCGCTGGCGGTTCTGGTCGATGCGGCCTCCTACCTGGGTTCTGGGCTGATCCTGGCCACGGTCCGCGCCGACGAGCCGCCGACCCCACGCGGGTCCGGTGCGTCGGCGGGGCGGTCGGGCCTGTGGGCCGAGTTACGCGAGGGGGTGGCATGGGTCTACCGGCATCCGATGCTCGCGCCCTACGCGGTGACCTCGCACGTGTGGTTCGTGTTCAACAGCGCGCTGTTCACCGTGTTCGTGCCCTACGTGTTGCGTGATCTGCGGATCGGCGCGCTGGGTCTGGGTGTGGCCTACGCGGCGGCCGGAGTGGGTGGGGTTCTCGGTAATGCGGTGTCGGCCCGGGCGGGACGGGGACTGGGCGTGGGGTGGACGGTTGTCACCGCCCAGTGCCTGTTCCCGGTGGCGTTCCTGGCAGTGGTGTTGTCACCGGCAGGGTCGGTGGCCTGCGGCATGGTCGCGGCCGGCCAGTTCCTGTTCGGTGTGGCGGTAGGTTTGGGAAGCCCGAACGAACTGAGCTACCGGCAAGCGGTCACCCCAGGACGGTTGCAGGGTCGGATGAACGCCACCATCCGTTCGATGAACTGGGGCCTGACCGCTGTGGGGGCTCCGCTCGGCGGGCTGGCCGCCGACGTGATCGGCTACCGGCCGACCCTGTGGATCGGAATTGTCGGGGTCGCGGGCACCGCGGTCGCACTGGCGCTGTCGCGATTCAGGCACGCGCGCATCAGCGACGCCCTGCCAGAACCCGGCCGTGATTGACCGGTGTCAGCCGTACGGTCGGTGCCGTCGACCGCGTCGCTTGGCAGGTCAGGGTGACGGCCTGGGTAGAACAGGGCGATCTAGGCGTCGTTTGTGGATAGCCGACCGGCGGAGCCGGCCCGCGCTGCCGGGTTGTCCGGTTCACGCCGGGTGAGTACCAGGGGGGCGTCCTCGGTGATGGCGACCGTGTGCTCGGAGTGGGCCGCGCGTGAGCCGTCGGCTGACCGGATGGTCCAGCCGTCGGAGTCGTAGACGATCCGGTCGGTCGTACGTGCGAACCAGGGTTCGAGTGCGAGGGTCAGCCCCGGCCGGAGCTTCGGGCCGCGGCCCGCCCAGCCCCTGTTGGAAACGTGGGGCTCCTCGTGCATGGTGCGGCCGATGCCGTGGCCACCGAACTCGGTGTTGACCGGATAGCCGTGGTCGCGGGCCACCGCCCAGATGGCCGCTGAGATGTCACCGAGGCGGTTGCCTGGACGTGCCACCTCGATCGCCGCCTCCAACGCTTCCTCGGTGGCGCGGATGATTCGCAGGTCCTCCTCGGCGGCGGTGCCGACGATGACCGTGCGCGCCGAATCGGCCACCCAGCCGTCGATGCTGACCGCGAGGTCCGCGCTGAGCACGTCCCCGTCACGCAGTGTGTGGTTGTGGGGTAGGCCGTGTAGGACGGCGTCGTTGACGGACAGGCAGATGACGTTGCGGAACGGGCCGCGTCCGAAGGACGGCGCATAGTCCCAATAGCACGACTTCGCCCCGCGCTGTGTGATCATCCCGCGCACGTGGTGCTCCAGGTCCATCAGGTTGACGCCCACGTCAGCGAGTCGGCCGACCTCGGAGAGCACCTCGGCGACGAACCGCCCGGCCACCTGCATGCGTTGGATCTCCGCGGGCGTCTTCAGTTCGATCACGGGTACCCTCGCGTCACAGAGTGTCGGTATTTCTATACCGTCACCGTAACACTTGCTGGTATAGAAATACCAACCCTACCCTGGGAGCATGGTTCGCCAACCGCTCACACCCGAGCAGGTCCAAGCCGGCAGGCGTCTTGGTGCCCTGCTGCGCCACGCGCGAGCGGGACGTGACCCGGCTGAGGTCGCGCACGCGGCCGGTATCTCGCCGGAAACCCTGCGCAAGATCGAGACCGGACGGCTGCCATCCCCCGGCTTCGGCACGATCGTCTGTCTCGGCGAGGCACTCAACGTGCCGGTCCAGGAGTTGGCGGCCACATGGCGCGGCAACGACCTACCGCTGGAAGCCGCCTCCTAGCCGCGAGGGCCCGGAACCCGGCCGGTCAGCCGGCCGGGGTGGGGTTGGCCGTGATGGCGTGTGGGGCACGCAGTTCGGCCAGGCGTTCGTCGTAGGTCACCCGCAGGTCGGCGACCCGTTGGTCGGCGGTGCGTCGGGCCACCTCCACCGCCGCGCGGGCCGCGTCCCGTTCGGCGATCGCACCGGCGACCTCGGCGCGGGCCCGGGCGAGCTGTTCGGTCACGCTGTCCAGGCGGTCACGCAACCGGTCACGTTCGGCGGCGAGGGCGGTCAGTGTGGTGTCGCGGTCTGCGATCTGGGCGTGGGCGGCGGCGAGGTCACCCTCGGCTGTGCGCCGGGCCTGCTCGGCCTCGGTCCGGCCAGCCCGCTCGGCGTCTCGGTCCGCCTCGGCGGCGGCGG
>DATCWR010000066.1:0-3840 GCA_036566245.1 Mycobacteriales bacterium
GTGAAGGCGAGAATTTCCTGGAGGTACAGGGTCAACAGAAAGACCAGTGAGGTCTCGGTCGCGAACGCCAGCAGCCCGGCAAGGTTGCCCCAGGCGACATTGCTGCGGCGCAGAAGTACCGGCGCGACCAGCGGCTCTGACACGCGGGATTCGATCGCGAGGAAGACCGCGAACAGGATTACCGCGGCGAGGATCGATCCCCACGAGGCGGGGCCTGCCCATCCGGCGTGGCCCGCGGTGTCGATGCCGAACACGAGGGTGACAAGTCCGAGGGTGACGGTGATGGCGCCGGGCGCATCGAGGCGCGGGCGTCGTCCGGCGGGGGTGTCGCGGAGCACGCCGGGGGCCGTGATGATGACGGCTAGGGCGACAACGACATTGACGAAGAACGCCCACCGCCAACTCATGATGGCGGTGAGGACGCCACCGAGCACGGCACCGGTGGTGAACCCGGCGGCCATGAGAGCCCCGTTCAGGCCGAGGACGTGCGCCCGGGCGGGTCCCTCGGGGAACATCGTGGTCAGCAGCGACAGCGCGGCCGGGGTGACCATCGCGGTGGCGGTGCCCTGCCCGACCCGTGCGACCAGCAACAGCGCCGGTTCCTGCGCGAGCCCACCGGCGAGGGAGGCGACACCGAGCAGGACGGTGCCGATCATGAACAGTCGCCTGCGGCCGTACAGGTCGGCGACCCGGCCGAAGAACAGGGTGAACCCCGCCGCACACAGCGCGAAGGACGTGACGATCCACTGCAGCGCAGAGGTGGCGAAACCCAGTTCGCGGCCGATGTGCGGCAGGGCGACGTTCAGGATTGAGAAGTCCACGGCAAGGGTGAAGTTCGCCGTCAGCAGCACGGCCAGGGCGGTGCGCTGACGCGCGATCAGCCCCGCGGGAGTGGACGGTGAGGGTCTGGTGAGTGAGTCGGTGCCGGTCATGCCGCCCAGACTCGGACGCTGCGAAACGGGTAGCCAGAACACCGATGTGGCTGGGCTGGCGGTGCCTGGCACTGGCAGGGCCAGGTTCAGCTGGAGGAGATGGGTGAGGATGGCCAGTATGGCTGCACAGTCTCTGGAGACGGATCGTCCGGTGACCGAGCTGGGCGAGTTCCTGCGATCCCGCCGCGACCGGCTCGCCCCGGAGGAGGCCGGGGTCCGCTCCTACGGCAGGCGCCGGGTGCCGGGTCTGCGCCGGGAGGAGCTGGCGCAGCTGGCCGGGGTGTCGGTGACCTATCTGACCCGCCTGGAGCAGGGGCAGTCGCAGAACGCCTCCGATGCGGTGATCGACGCGCTCGCCCGTGCCCTACAACTTGACCCGGACGAGCGGACGCACCTGTTCGCGCTCGCGCATCCGACCCCCGGCAGACGTCGGCGGCCTTCGAAGCCGGAACAGGCCAAGCCCGGTGCCGAGCAGCTGCTGCACTCGATGGGTGATGTGCCGGCGGTGCTGTTGGGCCGGTTCAACGACATCCTCGCCTGGAATCGCACCGGCCACCTGTTGCTCGCCGGCCACCTCGACTCTGCAGCACCCTCCCGGTCAGCGGATCGGCCGAACCAGATCAGGCTGCTGTTCCTCGACCCGCACACCCGCGACCTGTACGCGGACTGGACTGCTGAGGCTGAGCTTGCCGTCGCGTCACTCAGGTATGTCGCCGGCCAGTTCGCCGACGACCGGCGCCTGGCCGAGCTTGTCGGCGAACTGAGTGTGAACAGCCCGGAGTTCGCGCGGCTGTGGGCGGGGCACGCGGTCAAGCTGTGCACGAGTGGTACGAAACGGTTCCGGCATCCGGAGGTCGGCGAGTTGGAGCTCGACTACGAGGTGCTGCACCTGCCCGAGGGCAACGGGCAGCGCATCCTCACCCACACCGCCCGCCCCGGTAGCACCTCCTTCACCGCGCTGCGACTCCTCGCCTCCGCATAGCCGCATGGTCGGGCACTGGTGCCCGGCGTTCACGGACGTCGACGGAGCTGCTCGCCCCAGCGATCGGTAGGAGGTCAGTCGATCCGCCGGGTCACTGACGAAAGTGTTGACCATGACGTTCTCCGCACGGTGGGCGTGAGGTCCGCGGGAGATCGAGTTTCCATGTCAGAGCTGGCGCAGGGCCCCGCCATCGACTGACCACTCAGCACCGGTGACCTGCCCGGCCCTCGGGGACAGCAGGTAGGCGATCACCCCGGCCACGTCCTCGGGGCAGCCGATCCTGCCGGTTGGCAGGCGGCGCTCCTCGCGGATGAACCGGTCGACGGCGGAGTCACGGTCGGTGCCGAAACGTTCGGCGAGTTGATCGGCGAACCCGCCAGGCGCATCGAACAGGGCAGTACGTGTCGGGCCTGGCGAGACCACGTTCGAACGGATGCCGGCCGGACCGAACTCGATCGCCAGAGACTTCGACAGCGACAGCAGCGCAGCCTTCGAGGCGGCGTAGGCGGCGATCGTCGGGTCCGGCATCCGCCCCGCCTCACTGCCGACATGTACGATGCTGCCACCGACCTCGGCGCCTGTACCGGCATCACTGGCGGTGTCGGCACCGCTCGCGGTGCTGAGCAGGGCCGGGATCACGGCGCGGGTGAGCCGGACGACGGCGAACAGGTTGAGCTCGAATGACGCCCGCCACAGTTCGTCCTCGCTGCCCACGACCCCCGAACGGCTGTCGAACAGGGCCGCGTTGTTGACCAGTCCGTCGATCCGCCCGTGGCGATCCAGCACCTCGGTGACGAGCCGCTCACTCGCGGCCGGTTCGGTCAGGTCGGCCACGATCGCCTCGGCACCGTCGGGCAGCGCACCTTCCACGGGAAGGCGGCGCGCGACGGCGACGGGTCGCGCACCCTCGGCAGCAAGGACCTGCACCGTGGCCAGGCCGATGCCACTGGTGCCGCCGGTGACGATGACGACCCTGTCTGCGAGTTCGAGGTCCACGGTAGGTCTCCTTTCCTCAGCGGTTGCTGGATGCCGGAGTGCGGCGGTTCGCGAGGCGGGCTGTAACGACCAGGCCCAGCGGGAAGAACCCAGCAGCACCGCCAGCACGTACTTCGATGGTCGTCGCATGAGCAGCGGGTGAGCACGAGCGCACCCGGAACGACCGCGAGCGCGTACCCGCCGACCAGATGTCCGCGCACGGTGATCTACGCCCCTGGACCGGCCACGACCCCGGTGAGGAGCCACGCGATCACGAACCAGGTCTGTCCGATCCCGAACCACCCAGGTTCGGCCCCGCCAGCGCCCAGCCGACAGCGGCGCGGTCGACTGCGACAGCCATCGGTCCCCGCGATCATTTCTGACTGTCGGTTGTCATCCGGACAATCCTTCGCTCTCCCGCACACCCGGTCACCATCGGGCGTGACGGATCCAGCCTGTGCTGAACGGGTACGGGCAGCCATCCCTCTGTGCTGACCAGCACCCGCAGGGTCACCCTGATGGAGCGAGTCGAGTTCTCGCCGCCTGCGGGTCAGGGCAAAGACCCGGCTGTCCCAGACGCGTGATCCCGCCTTGATGCGGTTGCAGAGGACGCTGGCGACATTCCGGGCACCGCCGAGGGGACGGGCAGTGACACACGCAGGGTGTCGCTGATGTGCCTTACCTGGTCGAGGATGAGGTGTGGTGGTTGAGTCAGGTTGAGGGCGTGGCAGTGGATCTCGATGCCGGCACGGCGGACCACGTGTTGCGCTGGTTGCGCGGAGCCGGCTGCGTAGATGAGGTGTCCCCGTGGGAGGCCGAGCGTGGTGCAGTAGGCGAGCATCTGGTACAGGTCGGCGTTGGGGTGGCCGTGTGGCTGTTCTCGCTTGTATTTGGCGTCGACCACGGCGGCCGGCTGGCCGGCCCGTGTCCACACCAGGTCCGGGCGCATCC
>DATCWR010000073.1:0-30076 GCA_036566245.1 Mycobacteriales bacterium
CAGCCTCCCCCCGGCCGCGTAGGAGTCGATCTACCGGAAAGCAGACCGTGGCTCGTTGGTCACCCTCAACCAGCCGGCCAGCTGATCCTGGAGGAATGGTCGGTGACGGCTGAGGAAAAACCGCCTACTGCCCCCGGTCGCCTGTTCACCTGGGTGGATGTCGACCGGCATTTCGCAGCTCTCGCCACCGTCGGGCAGTGGCCGGCGTGGCTGCGAGAGGTCGACGCCTACTGGGACGGCGTCGAGTTCACCATCGCAACGGGTACAGCCCCAGACTCCGTCTGGAACTGGCTGACCGCCCGGCTCGGCACGCTCACCGTCGACCCAGAACGTCAGACGATCCTGCTGGAGTCGACCGGTGACGAGGGCCGGACGCTGGACGTCCAGCTCCGCGTTGACGAGGCATGGGTGGACGCCATCCGGCAACCTCGGTGGAACGAACCACGGGTGGTACGGAAACTCGCCGAGAGTCTTCCGGTACCCGATCGCGAGTGCTTCCCACATGACGTGCGGATCTGTGCGTTCCACTCGTTCAGGGGTGGAGTCGGTCGCACCCTGCACTGCGTCGCGCTGGCCCGCGAACTCGCGGCCAGGGCCGCTGACCATCCGGCAGGAAAGAGGGTGCTGCTGGTCGACGCCGACATGGAGGCACCGGGCATCAGTGGGATGGTCGCCTCGGGGGGCGACCAACTCGACTTCGCCTTCGATGACTTCGTGGCGCTGCTGCACGGCTCCACCGACGGCGGTAATGATGCGATTGGTCTGGCTCGAAAGTTCCTACTCAACCGGGAGCGTGACGGTGTGGTGGTGTTGCCCACCACCCGTGATCCGATGCGGGTCGGGCCACCGCGAATCGAGCCGGTGGATCTGCTCAGCCACCACCGGCCGCCCTACCTGCTCACCGAGTCGCTCGCGAGGCTGACCCACGCCGTGGGCGCCGACACCGTGGTGATCGACCTGCGTGCCGGCACCAGTGAACTGAACGCACCGGTCCTACTCGATCCCCGGGTGCGACGGGTTTTCGTCACCACGATCAGCGACCAGTCAGTCCACGGCACGGTGCACCTGCTCGACACACTGGCCCACCGAGCACCATCGAGCCGGATCACCCATCCAGCCTGTGCGGTCCTGATCACCCAGTTCCAGGAGAAGGAACACAGCACCCAACTCGCCAAGGCCGTCCACACCCTGAAGGAGGCGGTCGCCAGAACCATCGACGGTTCGACGCTGGAGACGGACGCGACAGACACGACAACCGATCAGGACGTCATCACCGAACCGCTGAGCAGTCCCTTCCTGTCGCCACTGCTGGCGCTGCCCGGAAGCTGGAACGAGGTTTGCGACCACATCGAGCAGACGAATCTGCGATCAGTGGTCAGCGACCTCGCCGACACCCTCCGCCCGCGGTCAGGGAAGCCCGCCGACTGAACCGGGGTCGTGGCGAGGCGGGGTCAGGAGCGGTGGTCGCGGAAGCCGCGGCCGGCCTTGCGGCCCAGGTAGCCGGCGGTGACCAGGTGTTCCAACAGCGGGGCCGGGGCGAACCCGGGCTCGCGGAACTCCAGGTACAGACTCCGCTGGATTTCCAGCGCCACGTCCAACCCGACCGCGTCGAGCAGTTCGAACGGCCCCATCGGATACCCGCAGCCCACCTTCATCGCCGAGTCGATGTCGTCGGCGGTGGCGTAGTGCGCCTCCAGCATCCGCACCGCGTCGTTCAGGTACGGGAACAGCAGGGCGTTGACGATGAACCCGGCCCGGTCCCGACAGGTCACCGCGCGCCTGCCCAACTGTTCGCAGAACGCCAGCGCGGTGGCCAGCGCCTTGCCGCAGGTGCGCACCGTGTGCACCACCTCGACCAGGTTCATCACTGGCGCGGGGTTGAAGAAGTGCAGGCCGACCACGTCGGCGGGCCGACCGGTGGCAGCGGCACACTCGACCACCGGCAGGCTGGAGGTGTTGGTGGCGAGCACCGCACCCGGCTTGCAGATCTCGTCGAAGTTCGCGAACAGCGCCTTCTTGACCGTCAGGTCCTCCACCACCGCCTCGATCACCAGGTCGGCGTCGGCCAGGTCGTCCAACCGCACCGACCCGGTGACCCGGGCCAGTGCCGCGTCCCGGTCGGCCTCGGTGAGCTTGCCACGCTGGACCGCCTTCTCCATCGACAGGCGGATGCCGTCCTGGACCCGGGCGATCTGCTGTTCACCGCGGGCCACGAACAGCACGTCGTACCCGGCCTTCGCGCAGACCTCCACGATCCCGGTGGCCATCACCCCGGATCCGACCACACCGACCTGGCGTATCGGCCGGGCACCGTCGGTGTGGCCGTTGCCCTGCGGGGTCTGCGGGTCCTCGACCACGGTGGGCGCGCCGGGGGCCTCGTACCGGTAGAAACCCCGGCCCACCTTCCGACCGAGCAGACCGGCGGTCATCATCTGCTTGAAGATCGGCGCGGGGGCGTGCACCCGGACACGGGACTGCCTGTACATCGTGTCGAGGATCTCGTAGGCGGTGTCCAACCCGATCAGGTCGAGCAGCGCCAGCGGCCCCATCGGCAGACCGCAGCCGAGTTTCATGGCCGCGTCGATGTCCTCCCGACTGGCATACCGGGACTCGTACAGGGACGCGGCGTGGTTGAGGTAACCGAACAGCAGCGCGTTGGCGATGAACCCGGCCTTGTCGCCGATGGTCACGTCGACCTTGCCGAGCCGCTGGGCCAGCGCCTCGACGTCGGCGACCACCTCGGGTTCGGTGACCACCGTGCGGACCACCTCAACCAGCTTCATCACCGGCGCCGGGTTGAAGAAGTGCATGCCGATGACCTGACCCGGCCGATGGGTGGCCACGCTGATCTCGGTCACCGACAGGGAGGAGGTGTTGGTGGCCAGGATGGTGTCCGGCGGGCAGATCTCGTCGAGCCGGGCGAACACCTCGCGCTTGAGTTCCAGCCGCTCGGGAATCGCCTCGACGACCAGTCCGAGATCCCTGTCGGCCAGGTCCTCCAGCGAACCGGCGAAGGTGATCCGGCCGAGCAGTTCATCCCGGCCCTCGGGTGACAGCTTGCCCCGCCGGACCGCCCGGGCGGTGGACTGTTCGAGGTGTTCCCGGCCACGCACGAGCGCCTTCTCGTTCTGCTCGACGGCCACCACCTGGAGACCGGAACGGGCGAAGACCTCGGCGATGCCGGCCCCCATCGTGCCCAGTCCGACCACGCCGACCCTGGTGATCTCCCGCGCCACAGCTCACTCCCTCGCCCGTCGACCCGTGCCCCGAGTCTGCCACGTGCCTTCGGCCCCGACGCCGACCGCACAACACCAACCCCGGCCGCCGTGACCAGCCCCACAGGTCCCGCTCACTCCACAGCGGACGCCGGTGGTCCGGCGTTGGTCAGGAACGCCGGCCGTGCATGGCCTGCACCCCCGACACCATCCGGGCGAACCGGCGTTCGGCCCGGCGGAACGAGGTGACCAACACCGGAGGGGCGAACCGTTGCCGGGTGATCGCCTTGGCCCGGGCGAACTCCCGCAGCCCGTCCGGCCCGTGCACCCGGCCGAAACCCGAGTCACCCACCCCGCCGAACGGCAACCCCGGCACGGCCGCGAACGCGATGACCGAGTTCACACTGGCCATGCCGGCCCGGAGCCGACGGGCGATCTCCTCCCCGCGCCGCCCGGCGAACACCGCGGCGGCCAGTCCGTAGCGGGTGCCGTTCGCCCGGGCGATCGCCTCGTCCACGTCACGTACCCTGCTCACCGTCAGGGTCGGTCCGAACGTCTCCTCCTGCACCGCCAGGGCGTCCTCGGGCACGTCGACCAGGACCACCGGATCCACATAGGGGGGACGCACCGACTCGGGGCCGCCCACCACCGCCCGGGCACCCCGGTCCAACGCGTCGGTGATGTGCCGGCGCACCACCTCGCACTGCGACGGCATGGTCATCGGACCGTAGGACGCCTCCCGGTCCTCCCCCGGGCGCACCTGACCGGCCCGTTCCACCAGCATCCGCACGAACTGCTCGTACACCGACTCGACCACGTACACCCGTTCCACACCCACGCAGGTCTGCCCGGCGTTGGACATGCCGCCCCACAGCGCGGCGTCCACGGCGGCGGACAGGTCCGCGTCGGCGTCGACCACCATCGCGTCCTTGCCACCGCACTCGACCAGCACCGGGGTGAGGGTCTGCGCGCAGGCGGCCATCACCCGCCTGGCGGTGGCCGTCGACCCGGTGAAGGCCAGTTTGTCGACACCGGCGGCACACAGCGCCGCCCCGGTCTCGCCCAGACCGGTGACCACCTGGAACACCGGATGTTCGGGCACCACCTCGGCGAACGTGTCGGCCAGCCAGGTACCCACCGCCGGGGTGAACTCGCTGGGCTTGAACACCACCGCATTACCCGCGGCAAGCGCATACCCGATCGCCCCCATCGGAGTGAACGCCGGGTAGTTCCACGGCCCGATCACCCCGACCACGCCGTAGGGCACGTACTCCACGGTGGCGGCCTGGTTGACCATCAGCATGCCCGGCGACACCCGCCGGCGGCCCAACACCCGGGCGGCGTGCTTGGCCGCCCAGTCCAGGTGGTCGACGACCAGGACGAGTTCGATCAGCGCGTCGTCAACCGGCTTGCCGGTCTCGCGGTGGATCAACTCGGCCAGTACCGGCATCCGCCGGGCCAGGATCGCCTTCCACTCCCGCAGTCGCTTCGCCCGGTTCTCGAAACCGAGCTCGACCCACCATCCGGCCGCCGCGCGGGCCCGGTTCACCGCCGCGCGGACCGCGGCCGCGTCGTGCACCGGGAAGCGACCCACCACCGCCCCGGTGGCCGGGTCCAGCGACTCGAACCGGTCCACCGCCTGTTCTGGCACCTGGTCCACCGCCTGGTCGGCCTGTGGTGGGACCTCGTGTGTGCTGGTCATCGCGCCCCTCCCGCACTCGACATGGCCGGCGCCGAGGCGGCCAGTGGCACCCGACCCCGGATCAGGTCGCTGGCCCGTTCGGCCAGCGCGATGGTTGGGGCGTTGGTGTTGCCACGCGGAACCGTCGGCATCACCGAGGCGTCCACCACCCGCAGGCCGGTCACACCCCGCACCCGAAGTTCGGGATCGACCACCGCGTCCGGTCCGGTACCCATCGCGCAGGTACCGACCGGGTGGTACAGCGTCTCGGCCGCCGAGCGGACGTACTCCCGCAGTTCCTCGGTGCTGCGGACCTCGCGTCCGGGCAGGTACTCCGAGCGCAGGAACCGGCGCAGCGGCGGTCGTTCGCCGATCTGACGGGCCACCGTGATACCGGCCACCAGTGACTCGAGGTCCTCGGCGGCGTCCAGGTAGTTCGGTTCGATCAGTGGAGACAGTCGGGGATCGGTGGTCCGCAGTCGTAGCGCGCCCCGGCTGGCCACACTGACCAACGTGGGGCCGATGGTGAACCCGACCCCGGGGGGTTCGGTCAGACCGTGGTTGACGAACATCGCCGGCGCCACGTGCAGTTGGATGTCCGGCGCGGGCAGGTCGTCGCGGGTGCGCAGGAACGCACCGGTCTCAGCCACGTTGGAGGTGAAACCGCCGCGCCGGGCAACGAACCATCTCAGCATGCCCAGCGCGTTCTCGGCCGCGTACAGGTCGCCGGTGCCCTGGGTGAACCACAGCACCGGCACCGCCGGATGGTCGTGCAGGTTCGCCCCCACCCCGGGCAGGTCCGCGACCACGTCCAGGCCGAACTCGCGCAGGTGGGCGGCCGGGCCGATCCCCGACAGCATGAGCAGTTGGGGACTGTTGATCGCCCCACCGGCCAGGATCACCTCGGCGTCCACCCGCGCGGTGTGTTCGACGCCCCGGTGCCGGTAGGTCACCCCGGTGGCCCGACCGCCGTCCAGCAGCACCCTGGTGACCAACGCGTCGGTGTGGACGGTGAGGTTCGGCCGGTCCGCCGCCGGGCGCAGGTACGCGTCGGCGGTCGACCAGCGCCGGCCCCGCCGCTGGGTGACCTGGTACTGGCCGACACCGTCCTGTTCGGCCCCGTTGAAGTCGTCGGTGGGTGGCAGGCCCCAGTCCACCGCGGCGGCCAGGAACGCCCGGGACAGTTCGTGCACCTCCCGCAGGTCCTCGACGCGCAGCGGACCGCCGGCCCCGTGGTACGGCGACGGGCCGCGGGCCTGGTCCTCGGCCCGCCGGAAGTAGGGCAGCAGGTCGGCGTAGCCCCAGCCGGTGCAACCGTGGACGTCCCGCCAGGTGTCGTAGTCCAGCCGGTTACCGCGGATGTAGATCATCGCGTTGATGGACGAACAGCCGCCGAGCATCCGCCCACGCGGCCAGTACAGCCGCCGGCCCTGGAGCTGTTTCTGCTCCTCGGTGTGGTACGCCCAGTCGCGTTGGGTCCGGAACAGCCGGTAGAACGCGGCCGGGATGCGTACCTCGTCGCAGTCGTCGCTCGGCCCGGCCTCCAACACCAGAACGCTGGTACCGGGGTCCTCGGTGAGCCGGTTGGCCAGCACGCATCCCGCGCTGCCCGCGCCCACGATCACGTAGTCGTACGTTCCGTCACCCATGGGCGTTCCCCCAGGCCGTGCGTCGCCGTCTCGTCGGGTTCCGGCCAAACCCTACTTTCCGGTAACCGTGCCGTGAAGGGGTGGAAGGCGTTACCGCCTGATCCGGTGGCCGGTTTCGATCCGCCACCGGACCAGGACGGTACGCACTACCTCCGCGGCTCGGCCGGACCGTTCGGATCTCTCGGACCATAGGCCGGCGGTGTGGGCATCGGCGATCCCGGCGGCATGGGCGCCGCGGGCGGCGGACCGTAGCCGGCGGGGCCTCCGACACCTCCGACACCTCCGGCACCAGGTCCGCCCGGACCGGTGTAACCGGCGCCGACCTGGTGGCCACCCTGCGTCTGTCCGGCCCGCGAACGCGCCCTCAACAGCAGCAGGAGCGCCACACCGAGCAGCCCGATCATCACTCCGGCCACGGGCTGGTAGTCATCTGCCCAGGCCAACAACGTGAAGTGATAGTTGAAGTGTTCGAGGATCGGCGAGCCGAAGCCCAGCACAATCAGCAGGATGGGTATGCGTGCGAGACGTCCCACGTTTCGAGTCAGTCCCTTCTCCACGGTCACCCGACGGCCGGATGACCAAGGGGGCATCATTGCCGAACTGACCTCGGATGACTCGTGCTTGGGGAGATCTTTAGATTTACCGACGGTCCCTCAGAACAGGCGCAGGGATGGGTCGTCGGTGCCGCGCAGCGCGTCGTAGTCCAGGGTGACGCACTCGATACCCCGGTCGGTGGCCAGCACCCGGGCCTGCGGACGGATCTCCTGGGCGGCGAACACCCCGCGCACCGGGGCCAGCAGCGGATCCCGGTTCAGCAGTTCCAGGTACCGGGTGAGTTGTTCCACCCCGTCGATCTCCCCGCGCCGCTTGATCTCCACCGCGACCGCGCGGCCGGCCCGGTCGCGGGCCATGATGTCGACCGGTCCGATCGCGGTCGGATACTCCCGGCGGACCAACCGGAAACCCTCGCCCAGGGTGTCGATATGTTCGGCCAGCAGTTCCTGGAGGTGCGCCTCCACGCCGTCCTTCTGGAGGCCGGGGTCCACCCCCAGTTCGTGGGTGACGTCGTGCAGGATCTCCTCGATGCAGATCAGCAGTTGCTCGCCGGCCCGGTTGGTCACCGTCCAGTTGCCCGGTTGCTCCCGCAACGTGCACGGCGGGCTCATCCAGTTCAGCGGTTTGTAGGCGCGATCGTCGGCGTGCACGGACACCGAACCGTCGGCCTTGACCAACAACAGCCGGGTCGCCATGGGTAGGTGCGCGGTCAGCCGACCCACGTAGTCCACGCTGCACCGAGCAATCACCAGCCGCACGGTCGCCAACCCTACCGCCGCGCCACCGCCGGTTCTGGTCGACCTGTGCCCCGTCGGTAGACGCCGGTCACCGGTCGAGATCCAGGGTGACCGTGGAGTTGGACAGCCAGGCGTCCAGGGCCAGCAGCATCTCGATGTGTCTCCGGCTCCAGATGCTCCGGAAGCTGCCCGTCGGCTCGGTCAACGCATCCCTGACCCGCCCGGCATCGAGCAACGGCGTCACCGGGGACTCCTTCCGGGCGAGCAACCGAGCCAACTCCTCGCGCAGTGCCGCCTCGTAACCGCGGTCCTGGGTGCTCGGATAGGGGCTCTTTCGCCGTTCGGCTATCGCGGCCGGCAGCAGGTCGCGGGTGGCGGCCCGCAGCAGGCTCTTCTCCCGGCCGTCGAAAGTCTTCATCGACCACGGGGTGTTGAAGACGTACTGCACCAGCCTGTGGTCGCAGAACGGCACCCGCACCTCCAGGCCGCTGGCCATGCTCATCCGGTCCTTGCGGTCCAGCAGGATCTGCACGAACCGGGTCAGGTGCAAGTAGCACACCTCCCGCATCCGTCGCTCCAGGCCGTCCACCCCGTCCAGGCGGGGTACCTCGGCGAGTGCCGCCCGGTAACTGGCGTCGCGGTATCCGGCCACGTCGAGCCTGACGCACAGGTCCCGGTCAAGCAGGCCGGTCTCGTCCAAACCGGCCGCCTGGAGCATCGAGAGCCAGGGAAAGGTGTCCGCGCCCACCATCGTCGGGTCGTGGAACCACGGGTACCCGCCGAACACCTCGTCGGCCGACTCACCGGACAACGCGACCGTGGAATGCTCCCTTACCGCCGCGAACAGTAGGTACAGCGAGGTGTACATGTCGCCCAGGCCGTTGGGCAGGTCGTCGGCACGCAGTACCGCGGCCCGGGCGGCCGGTGCCATCAACTCGGCGGTGGACACCACGATGTCGGTGTGCTCTGCCGCCACATGCTCGGCAAGTTGGTGTACGAACGGCGCGTCGGGGGTGTCGCGCATCGCGTCGGCCTGGAAGTTCTCGGTGTAGCCGGCGAAGTCCACCGCGAACGAACGCACCGGTCCGGCGCCGACGGCGTGCAGCGTTCGTGCGGCCAGCGCCGTGATGACCGAGGAGTCCAGGCCGCCGGACAGCAACGAGCACAGCGGCACGTCGGAGACCAACTGCCGGGTGACGATGTCCTCCAGTAACTCCCGCACGGTGCCCACCGTGGTCGCCAGGTCGTCGGTGTGTTCGGCGGCCTCCAGACGCCAGTACCGTCGCCTGGTCACCCCACCACGCGTCACCCGGACCACCTGGCCCGGCCGCACCTCGGCCATCCCCTGGTAGACGGCATGCTCCGGGGTGTTGGCAAAGGACAACAGCTCCCGCAGGCCGTCCAGGCTCACCACCGGCGAGACATCCGGGTGGGCCAGGATCGCCTTGGGCTCGGAGCCGAACAGCACACCGTCGGGTGTCGGGTGGTAGTACAGCGGCTTGATGCCCATCCGGTCACGGACCAACAGCAGTTCCTCGGTGCGGGTGTCCCACACCGCGAACGCGTACATGCCGTTGAGTCGGTCGACCAGGTGCTCGCCCCACTCCAGGTACGCCCGCAGCACCACCTCGGTGTCGCTGTCGGTGTGGAACCGGTGCCCACTCGCGGTCAACTCCCGGCGCAGTTCCCGGTAGTTGTAGACCTCGCCGCTGTAGGTGAGCACCGCCAGCGTCCGGCCGTCCTCGCTCACCCGCATGGGCTGCGCACCACCGGCCAGGTCTATGACGGCGAGCCTGCGGTGACCGAACGCCACGTGCGGGCCCAGCCACAGGCCACCGGCGTCCGGACCCCGACAACTCATTGTCTCGGCCATGATTGCGGCGACCTCGCGTTGCGGCCCGTTGTCCCGCTCGAAGTCTCGGTCGTAACCGACCCAGCCGCTGATCCCGCACATCTGCCGCCCCCTCCGCCGATCACCGGCACCGCCAGGGGCGGCCCACCCGCCACGAAACTACACTTCGCGACGGTTAGCAATCATTTGCTGTAAGACGGCATACGTACCCGGGGATATCGCGAGGTCGGTGCCGTGACCTCGATACTCCAACGGCGGATCAGGCGGGCCAGACCGGGGGACGCTTCTCCATGAAGGCGTGCATGCCCTCGCGGGCGTAGGGGGTCTGGCTGGCCGCCGCCATCACCTCGACCGCGTAGGTGTACGCGTCATGCTCGGGCCGGTCGAACTGCGCGTACAGGGCCTGCTTGCCCAGCGCCTTGGCCGCCGGGCTGCCGTGTGAGGTGCGTTCGAGCAACTGTCGGGTCGCCTTGTCCAGGTCCTCGTCGGGTACCACGTAGTTGACCAGACCCCACTCGCAGGCGGTGCGCGCGTCGAACCGGTCGCCGGTCAACGCCATCTCCATGGTCCGCTTGCGGCCGATGTTGCGGGCGATGGCCACCAGTGGGGTGTGACAGAACCATCCGCCCTTGCCGCCGGGGGTGGCGAAACTGGCCGACTCACCGGCCACCGCCAGGTCGCAGGTCGCCACCAACTGACAGCCGGCCGCGGTGGCCAGCCCGTGCACCCGGGCCACGACCACCTGCGGCACCGACTGGATCGTCTGCATCAGTTCGGTGCAGGTCCACAGCAGCCGGCGGATCTCCGGCAGGTTCGCCTCGTGCGTGTCGACGAAGTCGTGTCCGGAGGAGAACACCGGCCCCGCCCCGGCCAGCACCACGCCGCGCGCGTCGGTCGCGCCGACCTCCTTGAATGCGGCCAGCAGGTCCTCGATGTGAGCGAGGGACAGTGCGTTGCGGCGCTCCGGCCGGTTCATGGTGATCGTCGTGAACGGCCCGTCGCGTTCCACCAACACGTTGTCGTATCCCATATCCAGCAGCCTACGCCGCGCCCCTCAGCCGGTCGGCCGGTATCAGCTCACGTCACAGCACCACCCGCTGGTCGCCGGAGACCGGTCCGGCCAGGCCACGGGTCTGGCGGATGACCGTGACGATCTCGTCGATGATCTCGGTCAGTGCGTAGTCCCTGGGGGTGAACACCCGGGCCACACCCCGGTCCCGCAGTAGCGCGGCGTCAGCCGGCGGCACGATCCCGCCCACCACCACCGGCACGTCATCACATCCGGCCGCGCGCAGGCCGTCGAGCACGGCGGGCACCACCGACAGGTGCGAACCGGACAGCACCGACAACCCGACCACGTGCACGTCCTCGGCGACCGCCGCGGCCACGATCTGCTCGGGGGTCAGCCGGATGCCCTGGTAGACCACCTCGAACCCGGCGTCCCGGGCCCGGACCGCGATCTGCTCGGCACCGTTGGAATGCCCGTCCAGGCCGGGTTTACCGACCAGCATGCGCAGCCTTCCGCCGAGTTCGGCCTCGGTCCGCCGCACCCGGTCGCGCACCGCCTCCAGCTCCCGCCCGGAGCCACCGACCGCACCCACCACACCGGACACCCCGGTGGGTGCGCGGTACTCGCCGAACACCTCGCGCAACGCCCCGGCCCACTCCCCTGTGGTCACCCCGGCCCGGGCACACCGCAGCGTGGCGTCCATCAGGTTGGCCGTCGTTCCCGCCACGGCCCGCAACCCGTCGAGTGCGGCCTCCACCTGGTCGGGATCCCGGTCGGCGCGCCACCGACGTACCGACTCGACCGCCGCCTGCTCCACCGCCGGATCCACCGTCTGGACGGCACTGTCCACATCGGCCAGCAGGGGGCTCGGTTCGGTGTTGGTGAACCGGTTCACACCCACCACGGTGTCGACACCGGACTCGACCCGACCACGGCGTTCGGCCAGGGAGGCGACCAGTGCGGACTTCATGTACCCGGACTCGACCGCGGCCACCGCACCGCCCATGTCCAGCACCCGGTCGATCTCCTGGCGCGCCGCCGTCACCAGTTCGTCCACCTTGGATTCCACCACCACCGACCCGGTGAACAGGTCGTCGTGGTCGAGCAGGTCGGTCTCGTGGGCAAGCACCTGCTGCACCCGCAGCGACCACTGCTGGTCCCAGGGGCGGGGCAACCCGAGCGCCTCGTTCCATGCCGGCAACTGGACCGCCCGGGCTCGGGCGTCGCGGGACAGCGTCACCCCGAGCAACTCCAGCACGATTCGCTGCACGTTGTTCTCCGGTTGCGCCTCGGTGAGCCCGAGCGAGTTGACCTGCACCCCGTACCGGAACCGCCGCTGCCGGGCGTCGGACACCCCATACCGGTCCCGGGTCAGCTCGTCCCACAACACGACGAATGCCCGCATCTTGCACATCTCCTCAACGAACCGGATGCCGGCGTTGACGAAGAACGAGATCCGACCGACCACGTCGCCCATCCGTTCGGCCGGAACCTGTCCGCTGTCGCGCACCGCGTCGAGCACCGCCACCGCGGTGCACAGCGCGTAGGCGATCTCCTGGACCGGGGTGGCTCCAGCCTCCTGGAGGTGGTAGCTACAGATGTTGGTGGGGTTCCATCGGGGCAGGTGTGCCACGGTGTGGGCGACCGTGTCGGTGATCAACCGCAGCGACGGCCCGGGCGGGAACACGTGGGTGCCCCGGGACAGGTACTCCTTGACAATGTCGTTCTGGGTGGTACCCACCAGTTTGGTCAGGTCAGCACCCTGTTCCTCGGCGAGTACCTGGTACAGGGCGAGCAGCCACATGGCGGTCGCGTTGATGGTCATCGAGGTGTTGGCCTGTTCCAGCGGTATGTCCGCGAACAGCGCACGCATGTCGCCGAGGTGTGCCACCGGCACTCCCACCCGGCCCACCTCGCCCACGGCCAGTGGCGAGTCCGGGTCGTAGCCGGTCTGGGTGGGCAGGTCGAAGGCCACTGACAGGCCGGTCTGTCCCTTGGCCAGGTTGCGCCGGTACAGGGCGTTGGTCTCGGCCGGTGAGGAGTGCCCGGCGTAGGTTCGCATCACCCAGGGCCGGTCACGGTCGGTGGACGAGGGGTACGGCACGGCGCCCTCCGTTCCGAGGATGCCCACAGAGTCTACTGACCGGTAATCGTGGTGGCGCGGTGATCTGCGCCACCGACCCGGCAGGCCACGCGCTCAGCCCGGTCGGCGCTCCGACCCACCGTCGGTGAACAGCCCGTGCAGGCCGGCGGCACCCAACACCCGCGCCACCGTGGACGGACACGCCTCCAGCAACAGGGTCCGCCCGTGCCGGAAGGCGAGGCGACGGGTACCCATCAGCACGCCCAACCCGACCGCGTCCACCATCTCCACGCCCGACATGTCCACGACCAGGTTCCCGCGCCCGTCCAGCACGGCGGCATGCAGGACGGCGCGCGCCGCCGAGGCACCTCGGGCGTCCAGTCGCCCGCCCAGCGTGATCCGTTGGCCTCGCCCGACGTCGGCGGTTGCGTTCATCGGCCTCACCTCCGCGCGCCTGACGGGCCCCCCGACCCGGCCCCGACCATCAGGCGCTACCTGTGAGGACGCTCGAACACCGTGTGATATGGCCGCCGAGTCATAACTTTCCGATAACGATCACGATCCGACCGCCGGGGATGGTCAGCCGAGGCGAGCCGGTGCCGGGTCACACTCGACCCGCTCCACGTTCGCTCCCAACGACCTCAGATCCGCCGCGAAGTCGGCATAACCACGGTCGATGTGGTGCACGTCGCTCACCTGGGTGACCCCGTCCGACACCAACCCGGCCAACACCAGCCCTGCCCCGGCCCTGATGTCGGTGGCACGCACCGGCGCGGCCGACAGACGTGGCCGCCCGCGCACCACCGCGTGGTGCCCGTCGGTACGGACGTCGGCACCGAGTCGACCCAGCTCGTCGATGAAGAAGAACCGTGACTCGAAGACGTTCTCGGTCACCATGGCCACGCCGTCCGACACCGCGGCCAGCGCGATCATCGCCGGTTGCAGGTCGGTCGGAAAGCCCGGATACGGCAGGGTGACCACGTCCACCGCACGGGGACGGCCCTGCATCGTCACCCGGAAACCCTGCCCGGCCGGCAGTGCCTGCACCGTCGCCCCGGCTGTGGTCAGCTTGTCCAGCGCCAGTTCGAGGTGCTCGGGCACGCCGCCGCACACGGTCACGTCACCCTGCGTCATCACCGCGGCGACCGCCCAGGTGCCGGCCACGATCCGGTCCGGCACGGTGGCGTGCTCGACCGGCTTGAGCGTGTCCACCCCGTCGATCACCAGGGTGGAGGTGCCGGCTCCGTCGATGTGGGCGCCCATCTCGCCCAACATCGTGCACAGGTCCACGATCTCCGGCTCGCGCGCGGCGTTGTCGATCACCGTGGTGCCCCTGGCCAGCACCGCCGCGGTGAGCAGGTTCTCGGTGGCACCCACGCTGGGAAAGTCCAGCCAGATCGTGGCGCCGCGCAACTGGCTCGCCCGAGCCACGATGAACCCGTGTTCGCTGAACACGGTCGCACCCAGCCGCTCCAGGCCGGCCATGTGCAGGTCCAGTGGGCGTGACCCGATGTTGTCCCCGCCGGGTAGCGCGACCTTCGCCTCCCCGCAGCGTGCCACCAGGGGCCCCAGTACGCAGATCGAGGCCCGTAGCCGGCGGACCAGGTCGTAGTCCGCCTCGGGACTCGGTCTCTCCGGCACACCGACGTGGAGCCGACCGTCGTACCTGGTCACCTCGCAACCGAGGCGACGCAGCACCTCGCTCATGAACCGGACGTCGACGATGTCGGGTACCCGGGTCAGCGTCGTGGTGCCCTCGGCGAGCAACGACGCGGCCATGAGCTTGAGAACGCTGTTCTTGGCGCCGGGCACCGACACCTGGCCGGCCAACCGTGCGCCCCCTGTAACCCAGAACTGGTGCACCGGAACATGGTAAGGGGACCGGAGACCGGTCTGCGCGCGCTGACACCTCGGCCCGATCCTCGGTACGGGTGGTGGCTCCGTCCCGGCGGGGGCCCGGACCCGACCGGCTAGGGTGGGAGCATGCCCGTCCACCTCACCCGCATCTACACCCGCGCCGGCGACAACGGCACCACCGCTCTGGGAAGCGGGGGACGGATCGCCAAGACCGACCCACGGCTGCACGCCTATGCCGACGTGGACGAGACCAACTCGGTCGTGGGGGTCGCCCTGGCCCTCGGCGGACTGTCCGACGAGGTGCGTGACGTGCTGACCCAGGTACAGAACGACCTGTTCGATGTTGGCAGTGACCTGTGCGTGCCGGTCGAGGAGAACCCACGGCGGGAACCGCTCCGGGTCACCGACGAGTACGTGACCCGGCTGGAAAGCTGGTGCGACGAGTTCAACTCCCGGCTGCCCGACCTGACCAGCTTCGTCCTGCCCGGTGGCACGCCGGGGGCTGCGTTGCTGCACCAGGCACGCACGGTGGCGCGGCGGGCCGAGCGCAGCATCTGGGCCCTGGTGGAGGCCGACCCCGAGCACACCAGCACCGGTCCCGGGCGTTATCTGAACCGGCTGTCGGACCTACTGTTCATCCTGGCCCGGGTGGCCAACCCGGACGGTGACGTGCTGTGGCGCCCCGGGGCCGGTCGCACCACGGACTGACCCGTCCACGCCGCTTCTCACAGAACCACGGGATCGCTACCAGACCACCGGGGACCACGGGCCAAAAGGCGACCAGCCTAGCGCCATACCTTCATGCAGATGCCGGTCACCAGGAACGCCAGGGCGGCGATCACCCACACCACGATCGTCCAAACCTCGTTGCCGCTGGACTCCTCGGCGACCCGCACCGCGTCCGCCCACACCATTCCCGTGCCGACCATCCGGTCCGCCTCCCTACCTCGCCGTGTGTGTCACCGTGTCACTGCCTGCCACCGGCCGCTCCGGACGGCCACCGGGAACGTGTTCCGGCCGCGTCATCCCGCCGCGTAGCCCGGCACGGTGTAGCCGGGCGGCTGCGACTCCAACCAGGACAGAAAGCCGGTCACCGCGTCCGCGGCCATCGCGATCTCCACCCGCTGGCCGTCACTCTGGCATTCCACCACGACCGCGTTCGCCTGCACCGACCAGGCCTCGGCTCCCACGGGTTCGCGCCGACCGGTCACCTCCAGGGAACGGCGGGAGAGTACCCGGGCCGGTCGCCAGGCGAACGTGAAGGCCCGGTACCACAGGAGGTCATCACCCAGGTAACGGCCGACGCCCAGCGCCCAACCGCGCCCCGCGGCACCGTCACGCAGCCGGAGACTCAGGTCGATCGCGCCGTTCCCGCGCAGCAGGAAACGGCGCCGTAGTGCGAGCGCGAACAGGGCACATATGCCCAGCACGAGCACCCCGGCGAGGACCTCGATGACGCCCATCGTGTCCTCGCTCCCCCGCCAGGGCTCTCGTCGGTCTCAGACCTGCTGACCGGCGGCACGGAGGCGGGACAGCGCCCGGGCCTCGGCGGCCTTCGCGTCGGGGTCGTCACCGGCCGCTCGGGCCCGCTCCAGGGCAGCCCGTGCCCGGGGAACGTCGATCTCCTCGGCCAACTCGGCCACCTCGGCGAGTACCGACACACCCGACTCGGTAACCGACAGGAACCCTCCGTGTGCGGCGACGGCCAGGTCCTCGTCGTCCTCGCGCCTGAGCTGCACCACACCACCGTCGGCGAGCTGCCCAAGCAACGGAGTGTGACCGGGCAGCACCCCGAGTTCACCCTCGGTGGTCCGGGCGATGAGCATGGAGACCTCGCCGGACCAGATCATGCGTTCGACCGAGACCAGCTCGACGTGCAGTGTCGCCACGTACAGGCTCCTTCGCGACGAGGTTAGGCGAGCAGTTTAGGACACCGACCGGCCCGGACCGTGCACCGGGCCAGCCAGCCAAACCGACCGAGCCGACCGGGTCAGCCGCAACCGGCGGCCGACCCGGTTCGACCGGGTGAGCCGGCCTGCCGGCGGACCGGAGGCCGGGCCGACCCGCTTACTTACCCTGCAACTTCCTGGCGTTGGCCTCGACGTCCTCCAGCCCACCAGCAAGCAGGAACGCCTGCTCGGGCAGATGGTCGTAGTCGCCGGCCGCCACCGCCTTGAACGCCTCGATGGTCTCCTTCAGCGGAACGAAGGAGCCCTCCTGGCCGGTGAACTGCTGGGCCACGAACAGGTTCTGGGACAGGAACCGCTCGATCCGGCGAGCCCGGCCGACCAGAACCTTGTCCTCCTCGGACAGTTCGTCGATACCGAGGATGGCGATGATGTCCTGGAGCTCGTTGTACCGCTGGAGGATCCGGCGCACCTCGTTGGCGACCGCGTAGTGCTCCTGGCCGACGTACTGCGGGTCGAGCAGCCGGGAGGACGAGTCCAGCGGGTCCACCGCCGGATAGATGCCCTTCTCGAAGATCGACCTGGACAGCACGGTGCGGGCGTCCAGGTGAGCGAACGTGGTGTGCGGGGCTGGGTCGGTGATGTCGTCGGCCGGCACGTAGACGGCCTGCATCGAGGTGATGGAGTGACCACGGGTGGAGGTGATCCGCTCCTGGAGTACACCCATCTCGTCGGCCAGTGTGGGCTGGTAACCCACCGCGGAAGGCATCCGGCCAAGCAGGGTGGACACCTCCGAACCGGCCTGGCTGAACCGGAAGACGTTGTCGATGAACAGCAGCACGTCCTGGTTCTGCACGTCCCGGAAGTACTCGGCCATGGTCAGCGCGGACAGCGCGATCCGCAGCCGGGTGCCCGGCGGCTCGTCCATCTGCCCGAACACCAGCGCGGTGGCGTCCAGCACACCGGACTCGCCCATCTCCAGGAACAGGTCGTTGCCCTCACGGGTGCGCTCGCCCACACCGGCGAACACCGACACACCACCGAAGTTCTGGGCGACCCGGCGGATCATCTCCTGGATCATCACGGTCTTGCCGACACCCGCACCGCCGAACAGACCGATCTTGCCGCCCTGCACGTACGGGGTGAGCAGGTCGATGACCTTGATCCCGGTCTCGAACATCTCGGTCTTGCCCTCGAGCTGGTCGAAGGCCGGGGCCGACCGGTGGATCGGCCACCGCTCGGTGATGTCCAGGTCGGACTCAGCCACGTCCAGCGGGTGACCGAGCACGTTCCACACGTGCCCCTTGGTGACGTTGCCCACCGGCACCGAGATGGCCTCGCCGGTGTCGGTGACCCCGGCGCCGCGGACCAGACCGTCGGTCGGCTGCATGGACACCGCCCGCACCAGACCCTCACCGAGGTGCTGGGCAACCTCCAGGGTCAGCGTGTTGGTGGTGCCACCCAGTTCCACGTCGACGTGCAGTGCGTTGTACAGGTTCGGAATGGTGTCGCGGGTGAACTCCACGTCCACCACGGGACCGATAACCCGGGCGACGCGGCCGGTGGCGGTCCTGTTCTCGGATACGGCGGTCATGATCGGTCACTTCCTGCTGCGGCCAGCGCGTCGGCGCCGCCGACGATCTCGCTGATCTCCTGGGTGATCTCGGCCTGGCGGACCTGGTTGGCCTCGCGGGTGAGGGACTTGATCAGTTCCTCGGCGTTGTCGGTGGCCGCCTTCATCGCCCGCCGACGGGCGGCCGACTCGGAGGCCGCCGAGTCGAGCAGCGCGGCGAACAGGCGGGTGTTGATGTACTTCGGCAGCAGCGCACCCAGCAGCGCCTCGGGCTCGGGTTCGAACTCGTACGCCGGCAGGTAACCGGCCGGGGCGGGCCCGGCGGCCTCCTCCACCACCAGTGGCGCGATTCGCCGGGCCACCGGGGTCTGGGTGAGCATCGAGTGGAACTCGGTGTAGACGAGGTGGATCTCGTCCACGCCGAGAATACCGTCCGCACCGGGGGCGTCACCCTCGTCGTCGCCGCCGGCCAGGAAGGCCCGGATCAGCGTCTGTCCGGCGGCACGCACGTCGGTGAACCGTGGTTGCTCGGAGAACCCGGTCCACTCCCCGGCGATCTCCCGGTTACGGAACCGGTAGTACCCGACGCCCTTGCGGCCGATCACGTAGAGGACCGGCTGCTTGTTCTCCTCGCGCAGCAGGGCCATCAACTCGTTGGCCGTACGGATCGCGTTGGCGTTGTAAGCACCGGCCAGACCCCGGTCGCTGGTCACCAGCAGCACCGCGGCCCGCCGGGGGTTCGGCCGCTCGACCAGCAGCGGGTGGTCCAGGTTGGCCTGGGAGGCCAGCGCGGACAGCACCCGGGTGATCTCGTCGGAGTAGGGCTTGGCCGCGGCGACCCGTCCCTGCGCCTTGACGATCCTGGACGCGGCGATGAGTTCCATCGCCTTGGTGATCTTCTTGGTGGACTGGACCGAGGCGATCCGCCGCCGGAATACTCGGAGCTGGGCGCCCATCGGCTAGCCCTGCGCCTTCGACCCGGTGGTCGGCGGGGTCGGCGGCTGCTTGTAGGTGCGCACCGCCTCCTGCCCAACCTCCTCGGCCTCCATCGGGGCAACATCCTCGCGACCCACCAGCGGCCTGCCGTCGGAGGTCTGGAACTGCCGCTTGAACTCGGTGATCGCCTCGGTGAGCCGCGCGACCGTGTCGTCCTCCAGCTTGCCCGAGCGCAGGATCTCGTCGTAGATGCCCTGGTGCTGGTGGCCGAGGTAGTCCAGGAAGTCCGACTCGAACCGGCGGACGTCGGCGATCGGGACCACGTCCAGTTCACCGGTGGTTCCGGCCCAGACAGCCACCACCTGGCGCTCCACCGGGAACGGGCTGTACTGCGGCTGCTTGAGCAGTTCCACCATCCGGGCGCCACGGGCCAACTGGTCCTGGGACGCCTTGTCCAGGTCAGAGCCGAAGGCGGCGAACGCCTCCAGTTCGCGGTACTGGGCCAGGTCGATACGCAGCCGGCCACTGACCGAGCGCATCGCCCGGACCTGGGCGCTACCGCCGACCCGGGACACCGAGGTACCCACGTTGATCGCCGGTCGGACACCGGCGTTGAACAGACCGGGGTCGAGGTAGATCTGCCCGTCGGTGATCGAGATGACGTTGGTGGGGATGAACGCCGAGACGTCGTTGCCCTTCGTCTCCACGATCGGCAGCCCGGTCATCGAACCGCCACCCAGGTCGTTGGACAGCTTCGCGCAGCGCTCCAGCAGCCGGGAGTGCAGGTAGAAGACGTCGCCCGGGTATGCCTCGCGGCCTGGTGGGCGACGCAGCAGCAGTGAGATCGCCCGGTACGCCTCGGCCTGCTTGGACAGGTCATCGAAGACGATCAGTACGTGTTTGCCCTGGTACATCCAGTGCTGGCCGATGGCCGAACCGGTGTAGGGGGCGAGATACTTGAACCCGGCCGGTTCGTTGGCCGGCGCGGCCACGATCGTCGTGTACTCCAGGGCGCCGTGCTCCTCCAGTACCGAACGCACCTGGGCGATCGTGGTGCCCTTCTGTCCGATCGCGACATACACGCAGCGGACCTGCTTGTCCGGATCCCCGGTCGCCCAGTTGTCCCGCTGGTTGATGATCGCGTCGACGGCCAGCGCGGTCTTGCCGGTCTGCCGGTCACCGATGATGAGCTGACGCTGACCACGACCGATCGGGGTCATCGCGTCTATCGCCTTGATGCCGGTCTGGAGCGGCTGCTTGACCGGCTGGCGCTGCACGACCGAGGGCGCCTGGACCTCCAGGTTGCGTCGCTCGGTGGACTCGATCTCACCCAGTCCGTCGACCGGCACGGCCAGCGGGTTGACCACCCGGCCGAGGAAGGCGTCACCCACCGGCACCGAGAGCACCTGACCGGTGCGGCGAACCTTCTGGCCCTCCTCGATACCGCCGAACTCGCCGAGGATGACCACGCCCAGCTCGCGCACGTCCAGGTTCAGGGCCACCCCGAACGTGCCGTCGGCGAACTCCAACAGTTCGTTGGTCATCGCCGAGGGCAGTCCCTCGACACGGGCGATGCCGTCACCGGTACCGGTGACGACACCCACCTCCTCACGCGAGACGTCGGTCGAGTAGGAGGCAACGTAGTTCTCGATCGCGCTCCGGATCTCGTCCGAGGAGATCGTCAGCTCCGCCATGGCTATCGGTCCCTGCTCTCGTGGATTCTTCGTGATGTTGTGCGGCCTGTCGGGACTCCCACCGTGATCGCCGGCCCGGGCTGTGATCGGCTCCGGCTGACCCCGGTCGATCCCCGGTCAGCCACTGGCCAGACGATGCCGTGCCGCGTCCAGACGGCTGGAGACGCTGCCGTCGATGATCTCGTCGCCGACCCGGACCACCAGCCCCCCGAGCAGGCCCGGTTCGACCTCGACCTGCAACGAGATGGCCCGACCGTAGACCCGGGACAGTGCCGCGGTCAGCCGCTGTTCCTGCTCGGCGCCGAGCAGCGCCGGCGCGGTCACGTACGCGACGTACCGGTCCCGGCGCGCAGCGGCCAGTTCGGACAGTTCGCCGGCCAGCGCGTCGAGAGCACGCCCCCTGGGCCTCCGCACGATCTCGTCCAACAGCCGGGCGGTCACCGGACTGACCCGGTCGGCGACCAGCGAGGTGAGGAGCGCGGCCCGGTGTTCGCCCTTCGCAGCCGGGTCGGTGAGCAACCGGGCCAGCTGTGGCTGACCCTCGAGGATCCGCCCGAACCGGAACAGTTCGTCCTCGACGTTCTCGATGGACCCGTCCTTCTCGGCGACGGCCAGCATGGCCAGCCAGGTCAACATCTCGACCGCGTCGACCAGGTCGTCCGGTTGGGACCACCGGGCCGAGACCACGCCACGGAGAACCCGCAGCGTGGGGTCGGCCAGCCGGTCACCCAGCAACCCGTCGAGCAGGCTCACCCGCGCCGTGGCCGGAGCCGACGGGTCGGCGAGGGCGCGTCGCAACGTGGGCTGCTCCACGAGCAACCCGACGGTGTCACGCAACTGCTCGCCGAGGCGCACCAACGCCTCGGCGTCCTCACCGGCGATGAGTTCGTCGAGCTGTTCGCGGGCCACGACCAGGGAGCCGCGGCTGGCCGCCTGCATCATCGGTCCGTCCCTCCCGGGGGCGTACTCGCCGACATCTCCTCCAGTTCACCGATGAACCGGTCGATGGTCCGGGTGCGTCGGGCGTCGTCCTCCAACGCCTCACCGACCACCCGGTCCGCCAGCGTCACCACCAACCGGCCGATCTCGGCACGCAGCTCGTTGACCACCTGCTGACGCTGGGTGGCGAGCTGTTCCTCGGCCCTGACCCGGATCCGTTCGGCCTCCTCGTGTGCCTGGGTGCGCATCTCCTCGATGATGTGCTGGCCCTCGGCACGGGCGCTGTCCCGGATCTTTGCGGCCTCGGTTCGGGCCTCCGACAGGGCGTTCTCGTAGGCGGACTGGGCCGCTTCCAGCCGCTCTCTGGCCTGCTGGCTCTCCTCGATCTGGCTCTGGATCTGCTGCTGACGCTCAGCCATGGCCCGCTGGAGCGGTGGCAGGACGTAGCGCCAGAGCACTGCCAGGATGATCAGGAACGCGATGAACTCAACGATGAACGTCGCGTTCGGCACGAGGAAGTTGTCCGCGGCCAGGACGGTCTGCGACATGGTTGTCACTGCCTAGGCGAGAACGAACACGAACAGCGCGACGAAGGCGAGGTTGATGAAGTACGCAGCCTCGACCAGGCCAACCGTCAGGAAGAAGATGGTGAACAGTCGACCCTGGGCCTCGGGCTGACGCGCGACACCGGCGATGGTCTGGCTACCGGCCATACCGTCACCGATGGCGGCGCCGATGGCGCCACCGCCGAGGGCCAGGCCACCGCCAACGAACGCTCCGGCGAGCTGCACGGCGCTGTCAGATACAGCCATTTCTCTCCTCAGTTCAGGACGTCGCGGGATCTGCCCACGACGGGGAAAACGGGTTCGGGCAGGAGGGGGATGTCCTTGTCGTCAGTGCCCTCCCTCTTCCGAGGCCGCCGACCCGAAGTAGAGGATCGTGAGCAGTGCGAAGATGAATGCCTGAATCAACCCGATAAACAGGTCGAACAGCTTCCACACCACGTTGGGTCCCCACAGGATGTAGGCCGGGAACAGTGTGATCAGGGTGACCATGATCACGCCGGAGAAGATGTTGCCGAACAACCGCAACGACAACGTGAACGGCCGGGCGATCTCCTCGATGATGTTGATCGGCACCAGCCACCAGTACGGCTTGGCGAAGTGGCCGAAGTAGTTCTTGGCACCGCGCTTACGGACGCCGGTGACGTGCATCCAGCCGACCACCAGAAGCGCCATCGCGTAGACCAGGTTCACGTCGGCGGTGGGCGGTGCCAGGTACTCCGGACCGTGCCCACTCGGAATGACCGAGAGCCAGTTCGCGAACAGGATGAACATGAAGAGGGTCACCGACAGCGGCACCACGAACGGTGCGGTACGCAGGCCCATGGTGGACTCGACCTGCTTCTGCATCTGCTGGGTGACCGTCTCGAAGACGAGCTGGATGCCGCTGGGCACCCCAGAGGTCACCCGCCGACGCATGTACAGACCCAGACCGATCACGATCAGGCCCGCGATGGCGGTGGTCCAGATCGTGTCCAGATTGAGGGTCACGCCCAGGAACTCGCGCGTGACGTGGTGGCCGACCTCGACTTCGGCGGCTGCGAGGACTGGGTCGCTCATGTCTCCCGAAACTCCTTGAACAGCGGAAACGAGGCGTTACCAAGCATGAGGAGCTGGAAGAGCGCCAGCCCGCCGAAGATCCCCAGTCCGTCAGGCCGGACCAGCAGCCCGAGGGCCACGGCCACCGCGGTGATCAGGGCCAGTCGGCCGAACACCGACACGGCGAACTGCTGCTTACGTCTGGGTGCGGTGCCCTCCGCGAAGCGGACCACCGAACGCTGCACCAGGCGCACGTTCAGAGCGCCCAGCCCGAGCCCGGCGCAGCCGAAAACCCCGGCCAGCGGGTGCCCGGCCAGGCTCGTACCCACCAGGGCGGCCACCCCGATGACGATGGCCATGATGATCGACCTACGGATGTTGGTGGCCGCGTTGGTCGGGACAGTCAGTTCGTTCTGCACGGCTGACCTCTCAACTCAACCCCAGTCTTTCCAGTTGCGAACCTTGACGACGGTGTAGGTACCTGCCGCCACGATGCCCAGTACCAGACCCACCAGGATGAAGATCGGGAAGGTGTTCAGCCACCCGTCGACGATCCACCCGAGGGCCAGTCCGGCGGCGACACACATCGCGCTCACCAGACCCATGCCGAGCAGGCTGTACAGTTCGGGGCCCTCGCTCGGCATGTCGGACGCCCACCCCGCTAGCTGACCAACGGTGCCCGCATGCCACTGCCGCTCACAGGCAACTCCTCGGATCTGGCAGCCCACCCACGGTTACGGCTGCGATGAGCCATCGGGCCGTCGCGCACAGCGGGGTCCCGGAGGTTCCCGCCTCACCCGGCGGGATGAGGCGAACGCTATCACAGGCCCTCGAATCGCTTGCCACGGGTCTACCGTATCTTTGCCTGCCGTTGGGACCCAGGACGCGTCCGCAGTCCGTGCCCGGGGTTCCCCGGCCCAGTGCCGACATCCCGAACAGATCTCCTCCGGACCTGACCAACCAGTGTCTGACTGCGGACGGACGGGTCGTTTCAGAGCATCCGGCGACGTAACTCCCGAAGCGTGGGCACGCTGGACAACACGATGGCGACAATCGCCAGCACACCCACCACGGACAACACCCGACCAGCGTTGTCGGTGATCGACATGGCCACGCCGCCGAAGGCGATCAACGCCGACCAGAAATAGATGAGCAGTACGGCCCGGCGCTGTGAGTGACCAATTTCCAACAGTCGGTGATGAAGATGCATCTTGTCGGGCGCGAACGGGGAGCGTCCGGCCCGGACCCGCCGGAACACCGCCAGGGTGAGGTCGACCAGTGGCACCGCCAACACCAGGGCGGGAATGAGCAGGGGCAACAGCAACGGCAACGCGCCGAGAAGACTGCCGAACGACTGCGCGTCGGCCCGGGTCGCCGTGGTCGCGGCCGAGGCGAGCATCAGGCCCACCAACATCGAGCCGGAGTCACCCATGAAGATCCGGGCCGGCTGGAAGTTGTGCGGTAGGAACCCGATGCAGGACCCGGCCAGCACCGCCGAGAGCAGCGTCGGGGTGAACGCCAGGTCGCCGTAGCCGACCAGGCTCAGATGGTAGGAGTAGAAGAAGAACGCCAGCGCGGCGATCGCCGACACACCGGCCAGCAGTCCGTCCAGGCCGTCGATCATGTTCATCGCGTTGACCGTGACCACCGCCAAGAGGATGGTCAGCGGTACCGCCTGGTCCCTGCCCAGCGTGATCGTGCTCCCGCCCCCGAACGGGAAGTAGAACTGGGCCAACTGCACGCCGAGCAACACCATCACCCCGGCCGCCACCACCTGGCCGGCCAGCTTGGTCACCGCGTCGAGTTCCCAGCGGTCGTCCAGCACGCCGAGCAGCATGATCAGGCCACCGGCGACCAACACCGCGGTGGTCTCCGACCCCTGTCGGAAGTTGCGCTGGAGGGTGGGCATGAGCTGGGCCACCAGCAACGCGGCGGCGATGCCGCCATACATGGCCACGCCACCGAGCCGAGGGGTCGGGATGGCGTGTACGTCCCGATCTCGCACCCGGGCCATCGCGCCCCAACGGACCGCGACGACGCGGATGATCGAGGTCAGGATGAAGGTCACCGCGGCGGCCACACACAGCACCAGCAGGTACTCCGCGCGGGGCCGGAACAGCGGCGTCATCCGGCCTGCGTCTGCTGACAACTCACCGGGCCAGGCTAACGGACCCGACCAGCCACCAGACGGGGGGCGCAGGTGGCCGTCACCCGACAGTCGTTCGGTTGGTCACTCCACCCCGTCCGCCAGTAGGTCGGGCACCACCTCGCGCAGCCGGGCCACCGGGAGCGCACCCACCCGGCGCACGGTGACCCGATCCCCGGTCGCGTCCACGATGGTGGAGGGCACCGGGTCGGCGCAGGGTCCACCGTCGAGGTAGACCGCCACGCCGTCGGCAAGCTGCTCGCGGGCCTGGACGACGGTGACCGCCGGTGGTTGGCCGGTGCGGTTCGCACTGGACACCGCCATCGGTCCGGTCTCGGTGAGCAGCTCCAGGGCCACCGGATGTGCGGGCATGCGCACGGCGACCGTACCTCGACTGTCGCCCAGATCCCAGGCCAGTGACGGGGCGTGCCGCACGATGATGGTCAGCCCACCGGGCCAGAACGCCTCGACCATGCTCAGCACCACATCCGGCACGCCGAACACCAGCCCGTCCAGGGTGCGCCAGGAGCCGACCAACACCGGCACCGGCATGTCCCTGCCCCGGCCCTTGGACCTCAGCAGCGCGGCCACCGCACCGGGCGAGAACGCGTCCGCGCCCACGCCGTAGACGGTGTCGGTGGGGAGCACCACCAGATCGCTCCGCCGCAGCGCCTCGCCGGCCGCGCCGATCCCCTTCGTCCGCTGTTCGGGGTCTGCGCAGTCGTACCACTCACTCATCTGGACATGCCCGCCTCACGCCTCGGTTCCGGCACTCACTGTAGTTGGTGCTTCCGTCGCCTCACCGGGGCGTAGCCCGGCCAGGAACGGAGATCGGTGGTCTAGATCCGTCGGGCGGTGGTGAACCGGGGGCGGCCGGTCAGGTCACAGTGGTCCACGATGTCGTCCCATCCGCCCATCTGGCGGAGCAGCGTGGGCACCGCGAGCCCCTGTTCGTCGGCGTGCTCCACGGCAAGGTGCCCGTCCGGTCGGAGCAGCGCAGCGGCGCGACGCGCCACCCCGTGCAGCACCTCCAGACCGTCGGGGCCACCCCACAACGCCACCGGCGGGTCGTAGTCGGCCACCTCGGGATCGACCTGGCCACCCAACGGCAGATATGGCGGGTTGGACAACACCAGGTCCACGATGCCGTCCAGGTGCGGAAGCGTGCCCGGTGCGGTGGCGTCGCCCCGACACAACGTGATCGGCAGGTCGCCGGCGGCGACCCGCGCCTCGGCGTTGCGGTGCGCCCAGGCCAACGCCCGGGGATCCCGCTCCACCGCGTACACCTGCGCGTCGGGCACCTCCTGCTGGATGGCCAACGCGATCGCCCCGGAACCGGTACACAGGTCAACCACGACCGGGCCGAACCGGTGGTGCCTGGCCAGTTGCCCGATCCCCCACTCCACCAACAGTTCGGTCTCCGGGCGGGGGATGAACACACCCGGCCCGACATCGAGTTCCAGTCGGCGGAACCCGGCAACCCCCACCAGGTGTTGCAGCGGTACCCGTTGGATCCGATGTTCCACCAGCGCGAAGAACCGCTCGGCCGCGTCGTCGTCGAGGTCGTCGACGCCGTGCAGCGCGCTCCGGCGCACGCCGAGGGCGAACGCCAACAGAACCTCGGCGTCGTTGTCCGGGCTCGGTATGCCGGCATCGGCGAGCCGCTCGGCGGCGGTTCGTCGCGCCACGCGCGCCGAGATCACCTTTCCATGTCCTCCCCCGTACCCGTCGCACCACCCATCCCGTCGAGCAGAGCCTGGGTGTCCGCGCCGATCAGCGCACCAACCACCCCGTCGAGGTCGCCGTCGAGTACCTGGTCGAGGTTGTACGACTTGTACCCGACGCGGTGATCGGAGATTCGATTCTCCGGGAAATTGTAGGTGCGGATCCGTTCGCTCCGGTCAACGGTACGTACCTGCGACAGCCGGGCGGCACTGGCCTCGGCGGCCTGTTTCTCCTCCGCGATCGCGAGCAGCCGCGCGCGCAACACCCGCATGGCCGCCTCACGGTTCTGGAGCTGGCTCTTCTCGTTCTGCATCGACACCACCGTGCCGGTGGGCAGGTGGGTGATCCGTACCGCCGAGTCGGTCGTGTTGACGCTCTGTCCGCCTGGTCCGGACGATCGGTAGACGTCGATGCGCAGGTCGTTGGGGTCGATGCGCACGTCCACCTCCTCGGCCTCGGGCAGTACCAGGACACCCACCGCGCTGGTGTGGATCCGGCCCTGCGACTCGGTCACCGGCACCCGCTGCACCCGGTGCACCCCGCCCTCGTACTTCAGCCGCCGCCACGGACCGTCCGCACCGGTCGACCGACCCCTGCCCCCGACGCTGATGCTGACGTCCTTGTAACCGCCCAGGTCGCTCTCCACCGCGTCGAGCACCTCGGTCCGCCAGCCGTGCCGTTCGGCGTAACGCAGGTACATCCGCAGCAGGTCCGCGGCGAACAGCGCCGACTCCTCGCCCCCCTCACCAGCCTTGACCTGGAGGATCACGTCCTTGCTGTCATTGGGATCGGTGGGCAGGAGTAGTTCCTGGAGTCGCCGTTCCAGCGCGGCCGACCGGGCGGACAGTTCGGTCGCCTCGGCGGCGAAGGAGGGGTCCTCACGGGACAGTTCCCGAGCCGCCTGGAGGTCGTCGCGGACGGTGTCCAGTTCCCGGGCCGTCTCCACCACCGGGGTCAGCTCCGAGTACCGCCGGCCGAGTTCACGGGCCCGGGCCTGGTCGGCGTGTACGGCCGGGTCGGCCAGGGCCGACTCCAACTCGGCGTACTCGACGAGCAGCAGGGGTAGGCGGTCAGAGGCGGTCATGGCTGGCTCCGGTGACGGTCGGCGGCGGTCGGCGGCGGACACGACGAGGCGCCCACGCCGGAACGGTCAGTTCCGGGGTGGGCGCCACCGAACAGCTAGCCGTTGGCGGAGTTGCCACCGCCACGCGGGGTGCGCTTGCCGTACCGCTTCTCGAACCGGGCCACCCGGCCACCGGTGTCGAGGATCTTCTGCTTGCCGGTGTAGAAGGGGTGACACTGGGAGCAGACGTCGGCGCGTAGCACGCCGCCCTTGGCGGTACTGCGGGTGACAAAAGAGTTACCACACGAACACGTCACCGTGGTGACGACGTAGTCGGGGTGGATTCCGGGCTTCACGACGTCGAGGTCCTCTCCTTGTGGGCCGCCGGGTCGCCACGCTGGTGGGCATCCGCCCCCGGTCGTTGACGACCGGGATGGATCGGCGGATTCGCGGGCGTGAACCGGAGCCTGTCGATGTCCTGCCTCAGTGTGCCAGAGGGCCACACGGCCGGTGGAACGGCTCGGTGGGCTCCAACATTCCTGCCCCGGAGCCGCACGGACGGTCACCACCCGCCCACGGCCCGACGGTGTGAACCACACCGCCGGGCACGGACCGGGCCAGGGCAGAAGGAAGGGGTCAGTCCTGCGGGCCGACCGTCGTCTTCTGGATCTGCATCAGGAACTCGACGTTGGTCCTGGTCTGCTTGAGCTTCTCCAGGAGTAGGTCGAGCGCCTGCTGCGAGTCGAGCGCGTGCAGCACCCGACGCAACTTGTGCACGATGGCCAGCTCGTCGGGGGCGAGCAGGATCTCCTCCTTGCGGGTGCTGGACTGGTCGACGTCCACGGCGGGGAACACCCGCTTGTCGGCGATCTTGCGGTCCAGCCGGAGTTCGGCGTTACCGGTGCCCTTGAACTCCTCGAAGATCACCGTGTCCATGGTGGAGCCGGTCTCGACCAGGGCGGTGGCGATGATGGTCAGCGACCCACCGTTCTCGATGTTGCGCGCCGCGCCGAGGAACCGCTTCGGCGGGTAGAGCGCGGTCGAGTCGACACCACCGGACAGGATCCGACCCGAGGCCGGGGCGGCCAGGTTGTAGGCCCGACCGAGTCGGGTGATCGAGTCGAGCAGCACGACCACGTCGTGGCCCAGTTCGACCAGCCGCTTGGCCCGTTCGATCGACAGCTCGGCCACGGTGGTGTGGTCCTGTGGCGGCCGGTCGAACGTCGACGCGATGACCTCGCCCTTCACCGACCGCTGCATGTCGGTGACCTCTTCGGGCCGCTCGTCGACCAACACGACCATGAGGTGGCACTCGGGGTTGTTGGTGGTGATCGCGTTGGCGATCGCCTGCAACACCATGGTCTTACCGGCCTTGGGCGGGCTCACGATCAGCGCCCGCTGTCCCTTGCCGATCGGCATGACCAGGTCGATGACCCGGGTGGTGAGCACGTGCGGTTCGGTTTCCAACCGCATCCGGTCCTGCGGGTAGAGCGGGGTGAGCTTGTGGAACTCCGGTCGGCCCTTGGCCTGGTCGGGTTCGGCGCCGTTCACCGTGTCCAACCGGACCAGCGCGTTGTACTTGTCCCTGCGCTCTCCCTCGCGCGGTTGCCGCACCGCGCCGGTGATGGCGTCTCCACGGCGCAGGCCGTACCGGCGCACCTGGGACAGCGCCACGTAGACGTCGTTCGAGCCGGTCAGGTAGCCCGAGGTCCGGATGAAGGCGTAGTTGTCCAGCACGTCGAGGATGCCGGCCACCGGCAGCAGCACGTCGTCCTCGGCGATGACCGGCTCGGCCTCGCCGGCGTACCGCTCCCGGCCACGGCGGCGGTCACGGAACCGACCGCGCGGGCGCCT
>DATCWR010000108.1:0-46929 GCA_036566245.1 Mycobacteriales bacterium
TGGGTCCGCACTACTGCCCCGGGTCGCCGTTGGCCCGGATGGAACTGACCGTGGCGCTCACCGCACTGCTGCGTCGTTACCCACGACTGGCTCTGGCGGTCCCGGTCGACGAACTGCCGTGGCGGGGCAGCCACCTCAACCGTGGCCTGGCCGCGCTGCCGCTCGACACCGGTGAGCCGACGCCGGCACCGGACCGTACGGATGGCCCGGAACGACGGATCACGGTACCGACCGGGGACCCGGAACGGTGACGGTCGGGTGTGGTGAACGATCAGATCTCTCCACCGCTGTCTGGTGACGTACCAAGAAGCGATTTAGCCGCGGATGCGGTGTTTGGGTTGACTCTGGATGAGGCGACTGTAGAAGATTCACCCCCGAGACCGGTGTCATTCGGACACGGGTGCGTCCACCGGCGCTACGTTCCCGGCCGTCGCCATCCGTTCGAGTCGACATCTGGTCCGCCCGGACCGCTTCCCCGTGCTGCGTGCCCCGGTGCGCTGGTGCGCACCGCGGCCCCGAAAGGAGACTCGACCCATGGGCTCCACGAAACTCTGGTGGGCGGGCGTGGCCGTGACGGCCACCATCGCACTCACCGGCTCCGGCGTGGCCAGTGCCGACAGCAGCCACCTCGACGGCCTCCACACCGACCGTGCCGACCTGGCGACGTCGGCGACGTCGCAACAGAAGGTGCCGCGTACCGACCAGGACATCCCCAACCTCACCCTGGTCGACAACCAGATCAAGGCGTACTACGGCGACACCGTGGTCGACGGTGAGCACTTCGCCTCGCCGGACAGCAACTACGCTCGGCAGGTCGCCGGTATCGAGGCCCGGCTCAGCCACTACCTGGACGGCGCGGTCCGGCACTCGTCGGGCCCGTCACGGCCGGCGGTCGTTTTCGACGTGGACGACACCACCCTGATCACCTACACCTACGAACTGGAACACGGCTTCGCCTTCGACCCGGTGTCCAACAACGAGTTCGTCCAGGCCCAGCGGATGACCGAGGTGTTCGGCATGCCGGAGCTGGTCAACCGGGCGGCCGGTCAGGGCATCACCGTCTTCTTCGTCACCGGCCGACCCGAGTCCCAGCGCGACGCGACCGCCGGCAACCTGGCCAGGGTGGGCTACCAGGTGTCCGCCGACACCGACCACCTGTTCCTGAAGAACACCGCGAACCCGCCGGCGTACCTGAGCTGCGGATCCACCTGCACCACCATCGAGTACAAGTCGCAGACCCGGGCGCACATCGAGAGCCTGGGGTACACCATTCTCGCCGATGTGGGCGACCAGTTCTCCGACCTGGCCGGTGGTCATTCCGGACGGACCTTCAAGCTGCCCAACCCGATGTACTTCCTGCCCTGACCACGCTGCCCCGGTGGTGGGTGGGCGTGCTCACCCACCACCGGGGACGATCACCGGGACCGCGGTCAGGCCGCACCCCGGGTCGCCGGCAACCCGGGCCGGTGGTCGTGGTCGGACAGTCGGGGAACGGCCCGGAGGAACACGATGTCACCGGTGTTCGCCTCGATCTGCCGGAGTTCGGACCGGGTGGTGTGCACGGTGGCCCGGCTGCCGTCGGGCAGCACGGTCTCCACCCGGCTGTGGTGACCCAGGTCCACGATGCGTTCGATCATGGCCTCGTGGGTGTTGCCGAGCGGGTCCTGGTGGATCTCGATGTCGTGCGGACGGACCAGTGCCTCGCCCAGCCTGGTGGTGGGGCCGAGGAACGACATCACGAACTCGTTCTTCGGCCGGTCGTAGAGTTCGGTCGGAGATCCGACCTGCTCGACCCGGCCTGCGTTGATCACCACGATCTGGTCGGCCAGTTCCATCGCCTCGGTCTGGTCGTGGGTGACGAACACCGTGGTGACCGCGATCCGCTCGTGCAGGTCACGCAACCAGTCGCGCAACTGCTGGCGGACCCGCACGTCCAACGCGCCGAAGGGTTCGTCGAGCAGCAGCAGTCGGGGTTGGATGGCCAGCGCCCGGGCCAGCGCCATCCGCTGCCGCTGCCCACCGGACAGTTCACCGGGGTACCGGCGGGACAACCCGTCCAACCCGACCAGGCCGAGCAGTTCACCGACCCGCTCACGGATGTGCGCGCGGGGGGTACGGGCCACCCTCAGTCCGAACGCGACGTTGTCCCACACCGTCATGTGGGTGAACGGCGCGTAGTGCTGGAACACGAACCCGATACCGCGTCGGCGGGCCGGGGTGGTGGTGACGTCGACACCGTCGATGTGCACCTGTCCGGTGTCGGGCCGTTCCAGCCCGGCGATGATGCGCAGCAGGGTGGTCTTTCCCCCGCCACTGGGCCCCAGCAGGGCGGTCAACCGCCCGGACGGGATGTGCACGCTGATGTCGTGCAGCGCGCGGAAGTCCCCGAAGTTCTTGGTGACGTGGTGGGCTCGGATACTCATGAACGCTCCTTGCGGCGGCCCACCAGGCTCATCGTCGCCAGGATGACCAGCGAGATGACGGCGAGCAGGAAACCGGCGCTGTAGGCGCCGGTGGTGTCGAAGTTGCGGAACCGCTCCTCCACGAACAGCGGCAGGGTCTGGGTTCTCCCGATGACGTTGCCGGACACGATGCTGACCGCGCCGAACTCGCCGAGCGATCGGGCCGTGCTCAGCACCACCCCGTAGACGACCGCCCAGCGGATGGCCGGCAGGGTCACCGACCAGAAGGTCCGCCAGGGTCCGGCACCCAGCGTCTGCGCGGCCTGTTCCTGGTCGGTGCCCAACTCCGCCAGCACCGGGACGACCTCGCGAACCACGAACGGCAGGGACACCAGGGCGGTGGCCAGCACGATGCCGGGCAGTGAGAACAGCACCTGCACGCCGTGCCCGCCCAGCCACCGACCAGCCCAGCCGTCCCGGCCGTAGAGCAGGTACATGGCCAGGCCGATCACCACCGGAGACATGGCGAAGGGCAGGTCGATGAGCAGGTTGACCAGCCGGCGGCCCGGGAATCGGCGGCGGGCCAGCAGCAGGCCGGCGCCCACCCCGAACACCACGTTGACCGGCACACTGATCGCGGTGACCAGCAGGGACAGCGCGATGGCGTGGCCGGCCTGTGCCGAACCGAGTGCGGCCACTACCGGCCCGACGCCGTGGGCGAAGGTCCGGTAGCCGACCAGGGCGACCGGCACGAGCAACAGTGCGGCCAGGTACCCCAGCGCGGCCACCCGCGCGGCCAGCCTAACCACGGCGACCGCCCCCTCGGCGGGCCAGCAGGTCCAGCCCGGCGAGCACGGTCAGCGCCACGGCCAGCAGGGTGACACTGATCGCCGCCGCGTCCCCGGTGGCGCCCGACTCCACCCGTCCGGCGATGAACACCGAGGCGACCTGGGTGTGGAACGGCAGGTTGCCGGAGATCAACACCACCGCGCCAAACTCACCCAGCGCGCGGGCGAACGCCAACCCGCCGCCGGTCAACGCCGCCGGCAGGATCGCCGGCAGGGTCAGCCGGAAGAAGGTCACCGCCGGGCCGGCCCCCAGACTGGCCGCCGCGTCCTCCACGTCGCGGTCCACCACCAGCAGGACCGGTTGCACCGCGCGCACCACGAACGGCAGGGTGACGAACAGCAGGGCCAGCAACACGGCCGCGCGGGTCTGCGCCACGTTCACCCCGATCGGACTGTCCGGCCCGTAGAGGCTGAGCAGGACCAACCCGGCCACGATCGTGGGCAGGGCGAAGGGCAGGTCGATCACCGCGTTGACCAGTCGTTTGCCGGTGAACTCGTCGCGGACCAGCACCCAGGCGACCAGTACGCCGGCAACCAGGTCGATGGCCGCGGTGGCCAACGCCATGCCGATGGTCAGGGTGAGTGCCGAGGTGGCCTGCGGTGAGGTGAGTGCCGACCAGAAGTCACTGGTGGTGGCGCGGCCGGTCAACGCGGCCACCGGAAGCACCACCATCACCGACAGGTACAGCAGTACCACGCCGGGCCCCAGCGCACCGTGTACAGCACCGTGTACAGCACCTCGGGTGGGGCGGGCACCGGCTCGGCCGCCCTGCCGGTCACCGGTGGACGGGCGGGTCGGTTCGCCGGCGAGCAGGCCGGAACCGGTGTGGTCAGCCACCGCCGACCCCCAGGTCGTTCTCGATCCTGGTGATCGAACCGGTTCTCGCGTCGAAGAACTCCTCGGCGACCGCCGGCCAGCCACCCAGGTCGTCGATGGTGAACACCTTCGCCGGGGTCGGGAACCGGGTCCGGTCCAGCGCCGAGGGCACCACCGGTCGGTAGCCGTGCTCGGCGAAGATCCGTTGCGCGGTGTCGGTGCGCAGGAAGGTGAGGAACCGCCCGGCCAGTTCGGGGTTGGTGGAGTTGGTTGTGACGGCCACCGGGTTCTCGACCAGCAGCGTCTCGTCCGGGATGACGTGGTCTACCGGCTGGCCGGCCCGCTCAGCCTCGATGGCCTCGTTCTCGTAGCCGATCAGCACGTCGCCGGTGCCGGTGACGAACGCGGCGGTCGCCTTGTTACCGCTCTCCGGTTGCGCGACCGTGTTGCCCAGCAGGGCCCGGACGAAGTCCAGCGCCTGCGCCGGTGACCTGCCCCGCGCCAGTTGGGCACCGTAGGCGGCCATCAGGTTCCATCGGGCGCTGCCGGAACTGAACGGGTTGGGGGTGACCACCCGCACCCCGGGTCGCACCAGGTCCGACCAGGTGTGGATGTTCTTCGGGTTGCCCTCGCGGACCACGAGCACGACCACCGAGTTGGTCAGCATGCCGTGGTGGGCGTCGCGGTTCCAGTCCGGCGCGACCAGGCCGGCGCGCACCAACCCGTCCATGTCGGTCTGGATCGAGAACTCCACCACGTCGGCGGGTTGGCCGGCGATCACGGCCCGGCTCTGCGCGCCCGAGGCGCCGTAGGACTGGGTCAGCCGGGCATCCCGGCCCGGTGAGGTTCGGACGAACTCGGCGGCGATCTCGGTGAACGCCCCCTGGGGGGTGGAGTACGCCACCAGATTCACCGTGTCCGGTCCGGCGGCGGCGACCACCGAACATCCGGTGGTGCCCGACAGCAGTACCACCACGGCGGTCCGGGCGACCCTGCTGGTCAGCCCGACCCTGGTGGCGGATCGGGGCGCGCACGGTCGAGGGGGCGGGTGCATTCACTGCTCCGAGGAGTGGAGACCGCACAGACCTGATCGGTCGACTCCGCGATGAGACGGGGGTCGCCAGGTGGTCGGGTGCGGTTCGGTGAGAGGCCGGATGGGGTACTCCGGTCAGCCGGACAAGGCCCTCAACCTGGCCGAAATCAGCCCGGGCAGCCTTCCGTCCGACAGAACCGTGTCAGTCCGGACAGACCGCGCTCGACACCCGCAGCAGGTCCACGTGCAACCGGGCCCGGAACATCCACGACCGCGGGCGGCGGTGCGCCCCGCTGGTGGACCCCGGTTCGCGCACGGTGTACGGCTCCTCCACTCGTGGACCCGCAGCGGGCCCACTCTTCCGATAATCCCTATCGGGTGACTAGGAATGTAACACCCGCGGCCGGGCCTGGCGAGAGTGATTCGTCAGCGGGTGACCCACGCCCCCTCGGCCTCGGTCAGCCGTCTGGTTCCGGCCGGCAACTGCCCGGCGGCCAGATCGGCCAGACTCACCCCCTCCAGCACCTCCCGCAGGCTGGCCCGAACCGCCACCCACAACGACCGCAACACCGCGGCCGAACCGTCGTAGTGCACGTCCTGTGGTCGTTGTCCGCGCACCGACGCCAGTGGTCCGTCCACCGCCCGGATCACGTCGGCCACCGTGATCGTGTGCGCGGACCGAGCCAGGGTGTACCCGCCGTCCACGCCGCGTTGGGAACGGACCAGGCCCGCGTGCCGGAGATCGGACAGGATGCTCTCCAGGAACTTCTGCGGGATGTCCTGGGTGCGTGCCACCGCCTCGCAGGTCAGCAGCCTTCCTTCGGCCAGGGCGAGTTCCAGGGCAGCGCGCACGGCATAGTCCGCCTTGGCCGAGATCCGCATACCCTGCATTCTGCCCGTACCCAGACACGTGGACCCCCGCCGGCCAACCGGTGGAACGGAGGCAACGGTGCCCGAGACCCGCCAACACCCCTGGTTCGCCCGGTTCTACCGGTGGATGAGCGTGCGGATGGAGTCACGCGGCGTGGCCGAGCACCGCGACCGGTTACTCGCCGGGTTGACCGGTCGGGTGGTCGAGGTGGGCGCGGGCAACGGGCTGAACCTGGAGCACTACCCGACCGGCGTGGACCACGTGCTGGCGGTGGAACCCGACGACCTGCTGCGCGCCGAGGCGGTGCGGGCCGCCCGGTCGGCACCCGTGCCGGTGACCGTGGTGGCCGGACAGGCCGAGTCGTTGCCGGTCGGGGACGGCGAGGCCGATGCGGTGGTCGCCTCCCTGGTGCTGTGTTCGGTGTCCGACCAGGCCGTGGCACTGGCCGAGATACGCCGGGTACTGCGGTCCGGCGGCGAGTTGCGGTTCTACGAACACGTCCACTCACCCGGGCGCGCGGCCAGGGTGGTCGAGGACGCGCTCACCCCGGTGTGGTCCCGGCTGGCCGGTGGCTGCCACCTGAACCGGGACACCGTGGCGGCGATCCGCCAGGCCGGCTTCGACGTCGGCCATGCCGAGCAGTTCCCGTTCGGTCTGACCCATGTGCTCGGCCGGGCCCGCCGTCCCTGACCGGTCCCTGACCGGTCCCGACCGGTTCCGCCGGCTACCGGGTTACCGGGTTACCGGACCGGGCACGGGGTAGCACCTCGGTATGGCCGACAGGCGCGCACTGGCCCGTGCCGTGGTGAGGCGGCATGGCCGGACCTTCGCCGAGGACGCGGGCATCCGGTTGGAGGACAAACCCGGCCCACTCTACCAACTCTCCGTGCTCGCACTGCTACTCAGTGCCCGGATCAGTTCCCGGATCGCGGTGGCCGCGGCCACCGAACTGTTCCGGGACGGGTTGCGCAGCGCCCGGGCCATGGCCGAGGCGACCTGGCAGCGTCGGGTCGACGACCTGGGCCGTGGCCACTACCGGCGGTATGACGAGCGCACCTCCTCCCAACTCGGTGACGGCGCCCGGTTGCTGCTGGACCACTGGCGCGGTGACCTCCGGCGCCTGCACGAGCGAGCCGGCGGCGACGTCGACCGCCTGCGGGCCGGACTGAAGGAACTGCCCGGGATCGGGGACACCGGTGCGGACCTGTTCCTGCGTGAGGCCCAGGTGGTGTGGCCGGACCTGCGTCCGTTCGTGGACAACCGGGCCGCGCGCGGAGCCGCCGAGATCGGGCTTCCCACCGAACCGGACGAGTTGGCCAGACTGGTACCCGACCGGGACCTGCCGCGGCTGGTCGTCGGCCTGGTCCGGGTGAGTCTGGACCGTTCCGCCGCTGAGAAGCTCCGTGGCGAGTACCTACACCGGGCGAGGGCGTGACTCCACCCAACATGGTTCTCCTGTGGACTGACAGACGGCACGCGGCGGGCCGGCACCCTCAGCACACCTGGTACCGGGTCGCCATACCCTCCATCATGTGGTCGTCCACATGGCAGTGGAACATCCACACACCCGGGTCGTCCGGCCGCATGTCGGCGGTGACCATGCTGGCCGGCAACAGTTCCAGCACGTCGGTGCGCCGGCCGCCCACCCGCACGGTGTTGCCGTGCCAGTGCGGGGTGTGCAGGTCGTCCTCACCGCCCAACGCGAACACGTACCACCGCACCCGTTCGCCCAGCCTGATCCGCATCGCCGGACTGCGTTCGGTGGTGCCGTCCGGACCGTTGCCGAACAGGTAACCGTTGATGCAGGACTTGTGGTTGGTGTCCTGGAAATCCTGGTTCTTCGGATCGATGTCCTGCCCCGGCGCGAACCTGGCCATGTTCCTGGCCAGGTAGGGACTGTGGTTCTCGTCGAACCCGGTGAACAACGCGAACATCTCCCGGTCCACGTCCAGCGGACGGGCATCCGCCCCGGCCGAGCCACGCCGGCTCACCACGATCGGACCGACCAGTCCGGACAGTGTGCCGGGCACACCCATGGCGGTACCGTGGTCGTGGTACAGCCAGACCACCGAGGACGGGTCGGCCGGGCCCGGACCGGACCGCTCCGGCACCTCCCAGGTGTAGGTGCGGATGTCACCGGGCTCCACCACGTCACCAGGGTCGGTCATGTCGTCCGGACAGTCCTGTTCGGACGATGTGCCGTCGGCGGCGACGCCCTCGTTGGCCTTGGTGTAGAACAGACCGTGCGGGTGCATCGTGGCCGGGAACGGGGTGTTGTTGCGGAACCGCACCTGGATGGTGTCGCCGACCTGGGCGCGGATCACCGGCCCGAGGATCCCCTGGTACTCCTCGTCCGGACACCGGGGCAGCAGGGTGGTGAACCCCGGATCGGCGTACCGGCGGTACTGCGACTTCTCGTACACCGCGCCCAGTCGGTTGGGTCCAGGGCGGGTGAACCGCTGCTCGCGAGCGGTGAACGGCATGCCCATGACCAGGTCGCGGTCCTGGGGCGTGTAGTTCCAGGTGACCGTGTCGGCGCTGATGAAGTACCGCCGCAGCATCGGTGGCGCGGCGTGGTCCGGCACACCCTCCGCCTCGCGGGCCGTTCTGGTCAGTCCGGCGGCCCCTCCGCTGACCGCGCCGACCAGCGGTAGTCCAACCCCGCCGAGCAGGACCAGGGCACATCGCCGGGTCAGCCCGGTAGATGACCTCCGCATCATCACCACCGCGCCTTTCTGGATGGGGCCACCACATCGCCGGGCTCAGGCCGGCAGGGTCGCCCCGTGACGGATCAGGGTTGGATCTCGGGCGTTCACCGTGCTCACAGCGCGTGGGGCGCCATCGCGCCCCCAGGCATGCCACCCACCGCCACGGCCGACGCTGCGGCCGAGGGCGCGGTTGACGGCGTGGTCGACGGCGTGGTCGACGGCGTGGTTGACGGGGTCGGGCTCGTGGGCGGTTCGAGCGCGGCGTAGGCGACGAAGTCACTCAGATAACTGCGGGCGTCATAGTCGAAGGTGCCGCTACAGGTGATCAGGCGTAGTTCGGCCCGGGGTCCTGGTGCGTACACCTGCTCGGCCGGGAAACTGTTCTTGGGGAACTCCGCCACCCGGTAGACCACGAACACCGCGGTGCTGCCGTCGGCGCGCTGGATCAGCACCCTGTCCCTGGGGCGCACCTGCCGCAGGGTGAAGAACACCGCGGGTCCGGCACGGGAGTCGACGTGTCCGGCGATCACCGCCGGCGGACCGCCGGCGTCACCCGGGGCGGGCCCCTTGCTGTACCAGCCGGTGACCGTGTTGTCCGGCGGCACCTTCAGCGTGCCGTCGGCGTTCAGGTCGACCTTCGTCACCTTGGCGTCGATGCCCACCCTCGGGATGGAGACCCGGACCGGTTCCTGGTGTGGCAGGCCGGCCGGGGCGTTGCTGTGGGTGGCCAGTGGGGGCAGCGGGATCGCCTCGGGCGTGGACGCCGGGATCGGAATGGTGGCCGAATGCGGTGCCGACACCTTCGCCACCAGGGTGTTGCCCAGGGTCACCGCACCGAGGGTTACCGCCCCCAACACCAGCACCAGCCCCAGAACGAACCCGAGAGCACGTCGCAGCACCCGATGGCCGGCCGTGGGTCCCGCCACCAGACCGGTGGGAGGTGTCATGGTCGGTTCGGTGACCTGTCCCGCGGCCTGGTCGCCAGGCCCGGTGACGAGCTCGGTGGCCCGTTCGGCGTCGAGAGCGGGGTGGTACTCCGGCCGACGGGCGTTCCGCCGCACGTTCCGTCGCGTGGCCGGTCGGGTCGTGGAGCGGTTTCCTGCCGACTTCCTGGGGCGCGACCTGGGGCACATGATGCCTTCCCTCCTGGTGGCGGCGGACCGGGGTGCGACGGTGACCCGCCGCACCCCGGCAACCGCGCCGCCGTGTTACTTCGTCACCGACCGGACGCTGCCGCGCCGGGTCCGGTACAGAGTCCACATGCCCGCGCCGAGCATGAGAACCGACAGCACACCGAGGGAGACCGGTGCCACCGGCGACTGCGAGCTGGCCAGCGCCGCTCCACCGAAGCCGGACTCCACGCTGCCCGTGGGCATCTGGCAGCCCTCAGAGCTGTTGCCGTTCGACCCGGAGACCGCGTCCTGGGTCATGTCGCCCGACCCGTTCTCGCCGTTCCAGTGGTGCTTGTGGTGCCGCTTGCCGTGCTTGTGGTGGTCGCCGTTCTCGCTGCCCTGCTCGCCCTCGCTGCTCTGGGCGCTGGACTCTTCCTCGCCACCGTTGCTGTACTCGTGGTCCTTCTTGCCGTGGTCCTTCTTGCCGTCCTTGTGGTGTTCGCTGTTCTCGCTGCCCTGCTCGCCTTCGCTGCTCTGGGCGCTGGACTCTTCCTCGCTACCGTTGCTGTACTTGTGGTCCTTCTTGCCGTGGTGCTTCTTGCCGTGGTGGTGCCACGAGCAGTGGTGCTCACTGCCCTCCTCGCCGGAGCCCCCGTAGGTCTGGGCGCCGGCCGCCGCGGCCTGGGGTGCCAGCGGTGTGCCGGTGGACGCGTTCGCCGCCTGGGCGCCGGCCAGCATCGCCGAGGCGAACAGGGCGCTTCCCGCGGTGGCCATGGCGAGACCGCGGAGGGCGGAGGTGTGGGTGAGTCGCATTGCCGATCCCTTCGTCTGTGATGCCGGGCCTGATCTGGCCTCGGAGCGTCGGTCGTCGACCGCCGTGAGGGAGGGGTCGACGCCCAATCGAAGTCCTGTGTGGACGGGAGGAATTTCTGTAGTCCGAAGTGGACCACGGGTCAACGGACTCGGCATTTCGAAAATGGAGACCAGGCAGGGCCTGCCGGCGTCGATTCGGGCCACGGTCGGTCCACGCCTGGTGACCCGACGGACCAGACCACTCGGTCGCGGTCACCTGGTCGCGATGCTCACCGGGCCGGGGTTCACCGCAAGGACGTCACCGGAAGGCAGTCCGGAACGAACGGGTGATTGTCGAAACCCCCGTGTCGGTGACCGAACCAGAGCCGGATCCCGTGCTCCGCGGATCGTCTCGGCCGGCGGCGCCACCGGTGGGTCAGGACATCGGACCATGCCAGGCGGCCAACAGCCAGGTCCCCGCTTGGGGGCTTACCGGTGAGAACCCCACCGGGCAACGGTATTTGAGGGGGCCTTTCGCGAAACCATGACTTCAACCGTCACCACAGCCCCAACTGACGACATCACGGGAGAACTGACGGCGGTAACCGGTTCCACGTGATGATCTCGCGTGGGGACATCCGCCCCTCCGAGCGGATTCACCTGCGCCCGCGTCGACTACGCCACCCTGGCGTCCCAGTCGACGGTGTAGGAGTAGACCCAGGACCGCGCCCGGGCATTGGCCGTTGTCTTGAGCACGAACGGCATGACGATGTCGCGGACGTGCATGGCCAGTGGTCCGGTGATCTTGTTGTGTCGACCGTTGCGCCGGGCCAGCCGAACCAGTTTCTCGGCCCGGTCCTTACGGAGCCGCTGGTAGGCGGCGAATGCCCGGGGCGGGTCGGGCATGTCGCGCAGGCACTTGGCCACCACGATCGCGCTTTCCATCGCCATCGAGGCACCCTGTCCGCCGTATGGTGAGGTGGCGTGTGCGGCGTCGCCGACCAGCGCGACCGGTCCCCGGTGCCACGTCGGCAGGGCGGGCACGTCGCACAGTGGATACACCCCGAACTCACCCCGCAGACCCCGGACTATGTCCGGGATCGGGGCGCGATCGTCGCGGTGTAGTTCCAGCAGCCGCTCCTTCCACACCTCACGGCTGATGGCATCGAGTTCCCGACGGGTCGGCTCGCCCGGGTAGGCCAGGTCGCTGAACCAGTAGACCTCGCCGTTCGGCCGGACCAGGTGCCCGAAGAAGGCCCGACGGCCCAGCGTGAGGTTCAGTACGTTGGGGGTGGGGGCGATCTCCGGGTTACACAGAAAGCCACCGGCGTTCACCCGGCCGATGTAGGACGCGCCGGGGGCCTGTGGGTCGATGGCCCTTCTGGTCCGGGAATGGATGCCGTCGCAGCCGATCAGGCAGTCCGCGGTGGCCCGGGTTCCATCCTCGAACCTGGCCACCACCTGGTGGGGACCGTCGATCTGGACGTCGGCCAGTCGTTTGCCGAACTCGACAGGCACGCCACGCCGCACCGCCTCCTCGCGTAGCACCTTGTGTAGCAGGCCACGCCTGATCATCAGGCTGCCGGGTGCGGACCCGTCGTGGTCGTGGTGGACCAGATCGTGTCGCACCTGGCCCAGCCGCCGACCCTGACTGTTCCACATGACCATCCCGTCGCAGGGCAGTCCGTGTGGGACCAGCTCGTCCAACACCCCCAGGGTGCGTAGTACTCCCAGACCGTTGGGCGTCACCATCAGGAACGAGCCGGCGCAGTCGCTGGGCGTCTCGTGTGCCTCGTAGATGACGGGATCGATGCCGGCCCGGGCGAGGAACATCGCGGTGACCGGCCCGGCAATGCCGCAACCGACGACCATCGCCGTTCTACCTGACGTTGTCCGGGGCATCGCGGTACTCCTTGAGAGGACGGATGAGCCAGGGCGGGACTGGGCCAACCTGGTCGCCAACGTGATCCGTTCCCGTTGGCGTGGAAGGCCTGGTCAACGCACGGTCTGGGAAGGTGACGCGGTGGGCAGGTGCCGCCGCGTGACCATGTTCAGCCCACTTTCGGACAATGTCAATAACCACTGTGGAGTGTCCTGTTGGGACATCAACCAACTGGCAAAAGCCATATAGGGGAGGAAAACCTTGCCGGTAGAGGTTTCCTGAGTCGACCGCCACGCCGACAGGTGCCCGGTCGCACCGGACAGTAGTCCAACGAGCACGTGTCCTAACAGGACCGAGCATTCCCGCCGAGTTAGCCTCGACCTTCCGTCAACTCACCGACCTGTTCTCGACAGGAGCCCAGCATGAACAGAACGCTCATCGTGGCAAGGATGGAACCAGCCGAGAGTGCGGCGGTGGCCGAGATCTTCGCCGAGTCCGATTCCGGCGAACTACCGGGCCTGGTGGGCGTCACCCACCGGGCCCTGTTCAGCTTCCACGGGCTCTACATGCACCTGATCGAGTCACATACCGACGTGGCCACAACGCTCCCGCTGGTGCGGGACAACCCGGCTTTCCGGGAGGTCAACACCCGATTGGCCTCACACATCCGGCCCTACGACCCGAGCTGGCGAGAGCCGAAAGATGCTGTGGCACAACAGTTCTACGCCTGGTCGGCGAAGCCGGCCGAGCAGGTGCAGGCCGGCCGGTCCTGACCGTCCCGACCCGCACCGGTATCGGATCGCCGTCCGTCTGGTCAGGACCGACCATGGTCCTGACCAGACGGTGACCGGCTTGGATCGTCACGGCCCGGTCACAGGACCATGTCACACCCCGACACCGACCAGACCACAGACCAGGTAGGTCACCACCCCGAGGAGGACCGCTCCGTGCCCACCGACCCAGTCAAGATCGCTGCCACCGACATCGCGCCGAACCGCCGCAGGGGCGGAGACATCCGGGTGTTGCTCAGTCCGACCACGGTCGGGGCGACCTCGGGTTTCCTGGGAGTGCTGAACCTGGCTCCGGGCGAGTACGTCAGCGAGCACTACCACCCCTACTCCGAGGAGTTCGTCTACCTGGTCAGTGGTTCCATGGTCATCCGGGTGGACGACGTCGAGGTACCCATGGCGGCCGGTGAGGCACTGCTGGTGGCCAAAAACGCCCGACACCGCCTGATGAACACCGGCACCGAGGAGGTGCTGGCGGTGTTCCAACTTGCACCGCTGGCCCCCCGGCCCGACCTCGGCCACGTGGACACCGAACCTCCGCGTGAACCGGCCATCCAGGCACCGGACGTGGGAGGCGTGACGTGACCGGCCGGGTGGCCGCGATCACCGGCATCGGCGTGGTCGCGCCCGGAGGGATCGGTACCAAGAACTTCTGGGAACTGGTCACCGCGGGTCGGACCGCCACCCGCACCATCTCGTTCTTCGACCCGTCCGGATTCCGGTCCAGGGTGGCCGCCGAGGTCGACTTCGACCCCGCCCGGGAGGGGCTGACCACCCGGGAGGTCCGGCGGATGGACCGGGCCGCACAGTTCGCCGTCGTCTGTGCCCGCGAGGCGTTGGCGGACAGCGGCCTGGGCCTGGACGGGATCGACCCGGATCGGGTGACGGTGAGTATCGGCAGTGCGGTGGGCTGCACCACCGGGCTGGAGAACGAGTACGTGGTGGTCAGCGACACCGGTCGGGACTGGCTGGTGGACCACCGTTACGCCATGCCACACCTCTACCAGTTCCTGGTGCCCAGCAGCATCGCCGCCGAGGTGGCCTGGACCTGTGGTGCCGAGGGCCCGGTGGCAACCGTTTCCACCGGCTGCACCTCCGGGCTGGACGCGGTCGGGCACGCCGCCCGGATCATCGCCGAGGGGACCGCCGACATGGCCCTGGCCGGCGCCACCGACGCACCGATCTCCCCGATCACCGTGGCCTGCTTCGACGCGATCAAGGCGACGTCGGCGAACAACGACGACCCGGCGCACGCCTCCCGGCCGTTCGACCGGTCCCGCGACGGTTTCGTGCTCGGCGAGGGGGCCGCCGTGTTCGTGCTGGAGGAGCGACAGCGGGCCCGAGCACGTGGCGCCCACGTCTACGCCGAGATCGTGGGGTTCGCCAGTCGGAGCAACGCCTTCCACATGACCGGGTTGCGGCCGGACGGACTGGAGATGGCCGAGGCGATCCGGGTCGCCATGTCGCAGGCCCGGATCGGCCCCGACCAGGTGGACTACATCAACGCGCACGGGTCCGGCACCAGGCAGAACGACCGACACGAGACCGCCGCGTTCAAGGTCAGCCTGGGACAGAGGGCCTATCAGGTGCCGGTGAGTTCGATCAAGTCGATGGTCGGCCACTCGCTGGGTGCCATCGGGTCGATCGAGGTGGCCGCCAGCGCACTGGCCATCGAACACAACGTGGTGCCACCCACCGCGAACCTCACCGAGGCAGACCCGGAGTGCGACCTGGACTACACCCCCCTGGTGGCCCGCGAACAGCAGATCGACGTGGTGCTGTCGGTGGGATCGGGGTTCGGTGGTTTCCAGAGCGCGATCATGCTCGCCGCGCCCGGGTTGGCCGTCCCGGCGCCGGCCGGATCGGGGCAGGTGACATCGTGACCGGGTCCGTGGTGATCACCGGTATGGGGGTGCTCAGCCCACTGGGCATCGGTACGGCCGAGCACTGGCGATCCACTCTGGCCGGTCGCGGTGCGATCGGTCCGATCCGCCGGTTCGACGCCACCGGATACCCGACCCGGTTGGCCGGAGAGGTACCTGACTTCTCCGCCAGGGCCCACGTGCCCGGCCCGGTTCTGCCGCAGACCGACCACTGGACCCACCTGGGACTGGCCGCGGCCCAACTCGGACTGGCCGACGCCAGGCTGGATCCGGCGGAGATCCCGCCCTACCAGATGGCGGTGGTCACCGCGAGCGGGTCGGGCGGTGTCGAGTTCGGACAGCGGGAGATCCAGAGCCTGTGGAGCAAGGGACCCGAGCACGTCACGGCGTACCAGTCCATCGCCTGGTTCTACGCGGCCAGTACCGGACAGATCTCGATCCGGCACGGCATGAAGGGGCCGTGCGGGGTGCTGGTCACCGAACAGGCCGGAGGACTGGACGTGCTCGGCCAGGCCCGGCGGCTGTTGGACGACTCCGAGGTGGACGTGGTGCTGGCCGGCGGCACCGAGGCTCCCCTGTCGCCCTACGCGTTGACCTGTCAACTCGCCAGCGGTCGGTTGAGTACCGACCCGGATCCGACCCGTGCCTACCGGCCGTTCGACCCGGACGCCGGTGGTTACGTGCCCGGTGAGGGCGGGGCCATGTTCGTACTGGAACGGGCCCAGGACGCCCGTCGGCGTGGTGTTCGGCCGGTCGGGGAGGTCCTGGGTTACGCGGCCACCTTCGATCCGCCACCGGGATCGGTCCGGCCACCGGCCCTGCGTCGGGCGGTGGAGAGGGCGCTGGCCGACGCCGGGGTGACCCCCGGCGACATCGACGCGGTCTTTGCCGACGCGGCCGGTCTACCCGACCTGGACCGGGCCGAGTCGACCGCGCTGGCCGAGGTTCTCGACGGTCGTAGTGTGCCGGTCACCGCGCCCAAGACGATGACCGGTCGACTGTCCGCCGGCGGTGCCGCACTGGACGTGGCCACCGCCGTACTGGCGCTACGCGACGGCGTTGTCCCGCCCACGGTGGGCGTTCGGGCTCCCGAACTACCCGAGGGCCTCGAACTGGTGCGTGACCGCCCGCGCCTGGCCGAGTTGCACACCGTTCTGATCGTCGCCCGCGGCTTCGGGGGGTTCAACGCCGCCCTGGTGCTGGGCGCACCGCACACGCCCCAGGAATGAACCACGAATGGAGACAGCCATGGACGAATTCACGGTTGACGACCTCAGACGGTTGATGCGCGGCGGCGCCGACGACGACCAGCCGATCGAGCTCGGTGCGGACACCCTCGACGTGCCGTTCGCCGAACTCGGATATGACTCGCTGGCCATCCTGGACCTGTCCAGTCGGATCGGGCTCGACCGTGGCATCCGGGTACCCGACGATGCCGTGCAGCGGATGACCACGCCCCGGGAGGCGGTGAACTACGTCAACGAGATACTGCTCGGTTCGACTCCCGGTACGCCGTCCGGGGCGCGGTCGGATGTCGGTCACACCGACAACGAGATCGTCATCGCCGCCCCCATGGAACTGGTGTGGACGATGACCAACGACATCGAGTCGTGGCCGCGGCTGTTCAGTGAGTACGCCCGGGCAGAGGTGCTCTCCCGGGCCGGGAACACGGTCCGGTTCAGACTGACCATGCACCCGGATCCGCAGGGAAACGAGTGGAGTTGGGTCTCCGAGCGCACCGCCGACCCGGAGACCCGCACCGTGCGGTCCCGGCGGGTGGAGCCGGGCTGGTTCGAGCACATGGACATCCACTGGGAGTACCGGCCGGTCGACGGCGGGGTGGCGATGCGGTGGGTGCAGGACTTCCGGATGAGATCGGACTCGCCGGTGGACGACGCCGCCATGACCAGGCAGATCAACCAGAACTCCGTGGTACAGATGACCAGGATCAAGAGCCTCATCGAACAGGCGGCGGCCGAGGGCCGGGACATGCTCGCCGCCACCGAGGCGGGGGGTTGAGGTGACCCAGATCCTGCTCTCGCTGGTGTTGTTGACCAGTGGCCCGGCAGCCGGTGTGCTGATCGGCAGTGCGATGGGCCCGGTGCTCGCGCTCCAGTCCCTGCCGCCGAACCGGTACGTGGAGATGCACCGCCTGCTGGCCCGGCGGCCCGAACCGTTCCAGCCGATCTGTTTCGTCACGGCACTGGTCTGCGACGCCATGCTGGTGGTGCTGGTCGAGTCTGTCGGCGTGTCGATGCTCTGCGCGGTGGCGGCTGCCTGTGAGGCCGGCGTGATCATGGTCTCGAAGGCACGCAGCAACCCACTCAAGCGGTTCGCGACGTCCTTCGACCCGGAGAACCTGCCCGACGAGTGGGCCCAGATAGACCCGCGGCCCAGTTGGGCGCGCTGGAACCTGGCCCGCACCGCGTTGGCCAGTGTGGCCCTGGTCGCCAACGTCGCCGCTGTCGTCGCGATGTGAACGGGACTATCCGAACAGGACGGACGAGCAGATGACAGAACCCCACGACCGACAGCCCGGCGTGTTCCGGGTGATTCTCCGGATGGACGTGTACAGCGGCGGCGAGGCGGAGTTCGAGCGGGTCTGGGCGGACATCGCAACGGTGGTCGCCGAGAATCCGGCCAGTCTGGGCCAGTGGCTGATGCGCGGCTGTGACGGGCAGTCGGTGTACTACGTGATCAGTGACTGGCGTGACGAGGCGGCGTTCCGCGAGTTCGAGACCAGCCCGGCGCACCAGGAGCACCGCCGGCGACTGGCACCGCTCCGCCACGGGGGATGGATGATCACCGCCCAGGTGGTGCACAGCGTGGCCACCCGCGGCGCGCCGGTCTGAGCACCGCCACGCCATCGATGTCGGTCGTTCGACACCGTTCGACCGGAGGCGCCGGCGCGGCGCGGCCCTGACCGTCACCGCACCGGCATGCCACGACCCGACAGACAGCACCGGTACAGCAGCTATCACGGCACCCGATGCGGCACCGGATGCGGCACACACCGCGGCACCGGACCGGGAGGCGCGACATGACGCACACGTCGGAATCCCCCAGGGCGCGACCCGCCTGGGTACGTTGCAACCGTTGCCACACCATCACCTACCACAAGCGGTTCGAGCGGGCACTGGGTGTGTGTGGCTGCGGATGGCACGCCCCGCTGACCGCGCCCGAACGGTTGGCCCAACTACTCGACCCGGGCAGCCACCACCCACTGCCGACCGCCCATGCAGCCGAGGATCCTCTCGGTTTCGTGGACACCGTGCCCTACTCGCAGCGCCTGTCCAGGACCAGGGCCCGGACCGGGTTGGACCAGGCCGTGCTCTGTGCACGGGGAACGATCGGTGGCTGGCCGGTGGTGGCCGCGGTGATGGACTTCCGGTTCCTGGGCGGGAGTCTGGGCTGTTCGGAGGGAGAGGCGATCACCCAGGCCGCCGAACACGCACTACGTGAGCGGGTACCGCTGCTGATGGTGACCGCCTCGGGCGGCGCCCGGATGCAGGAGGGAACCCTGTCCCTGATGCAGATGGCCAAGACCAGCCAGGCCCTGGGTGATCTGGACCGGGCCGGGCTGCCGGCGGTCTCGTTGATCACCGATCCGACCTATGGTGGGGTGGCCGCGTCGTTCGCCACCCTCGCTGACGTGGTCGTGGCCGAACCCGGCGCCCGGATGGGGTTCGCCGGTCCACGGGTGATCGAACAGACCATTCGCCAGCCGCTGCCGGAGGGGTTCCAGACCGCCGAACTACTGTTGCGGCAGGGGCTCATCGACGAGGTGCGGCCACGTGCCGGGTTGCGCTCGCTGTTGGCCCGGCTACTCGGTGTACGCCGGGTGCCGGCCGGTTCGTGGGACCCGCCGCACGTGCCGGAAGTACCGCCGATACCGGACCCGCCGGCAGCAGATACGGCCACAGTGGACAGTATTGCCGGGATGGGCGGGCCGGAACGCCTGGACGCGTGGGAGAGCGTACGACTGGCCCGACATCCGGACCGACCGACCACCCTGGACCACATCGCCGGAATGTTCGACGGTTTCCAGGAACTGCACGGCGACCGGATCTCCGGAGACTGTCCGGCGATCGTCGGGGGGATCGCGGAGCTGTCCGGTCAGTCCGTTGTCGTGATCGGACACCAGAAGGGGCACCACAGTCGGGAACTGGCCGCCCGAAACTTCGGCATGGCCAGCCCCAACGGGTACCGCAAGGCGGCCAGGCTGATGCGCCTGGCGCAGAAACTACGCATCCCGGTGATCACGCTGATCGACACTCCCGGTGCCTACCCCGGCCGGGAGGCCGAGGAACAGGGTCAGGCCCAGGCCATCGCGGAGAACATCCGGCTGATGGCGGGACTCACCGTGCCGACGGTGGCCGTGGTCACCGGTGAGGGCGGCAGCGGTGGGGCACTCGCGCTGGCGGTGGCCGACCGGGTGTTGGCCTGCGCACACGCGGTCTACTCGGTGATCAGCCCGGAGGGATGCGCGGCGATCGTGTGGAAGGACCCGGCCGCGGCGCCGGCCGCGGCGACCGCGCTGAGCCTGGACGCCGCGTCGTTGCTGCGCCTGGGCGTGATCGACGCCGTGGTGCCCGAACCACCGGGCGGGGCCCACCACGACCCGGTCCTGGCCACCGGTCTGGTCCGGGCCGCGGTGATCGAGGCGCTGGGCGAACTGTTGGACCGGCCGGTCGCCGAACTGGTGCGGGCTCGGGCCGCCAGGTTCCGTGCGTTCGGTCGTCCAGCCGGGCACGCCTCCGGGTCGGTTGGTTCGGCCGCTTCGGCGGGTACAGATGAGCGGGCGGACACGGCAGACCCGGTTCCAGACCGACCGACGCCCGAACGGGCGACAGCAGAGACGGTGAGCCGATGATGACATCACAGACGAACGGGCAGACCGCGACCCTGCCGCTTGAGCATGTCTGCCGTGGCGCGGCCGAACTGCTGCGTGCGGTCGGACATCCACTGCGCCGGCTCACCGTGCGGGTGGGGGACACCTCGGTCGAGATCGAGTGGCCGCCTCCCAACGCCGGTCAGTCGGCTGGCCAGGTCGGCCAGGGTGGTCAGGGTGGTCAGGCCGTCGGTTCACCGCCTGGTCCGGTCGTCGGGGCAGCGTCCCCGGACACCGGCAACGGTTCGGTCGACCCGACCCCGGCGGCACATGTGGTCACCGCGCCACACGTGGGCACGTTCTACCGCTGCCCCGAACCCGGGTCCGCGCCGTTCGTGTCCGAGGGCGATCTGATCAGCCGCGGCCAACAGGTCGGCATCCTCGAGGCGATGAAACTGATGAACCCGATCGAGGCGGACCAGAGCGGTCGGGTGCTGGAGGTGCTGGTTGCCGACGGGACCCCGGTGGAGTTCGAACAGCCGTTGATCGCACTGGCCGCGGCCGACGACCACGGCGGTGCAGACCACGGCGGCCTGCACGGCAACGGAGCGAACCGCCCACCGGGCAGGTGAACCACGGTCGGACCGGACGGTCTGGTTTGCCAGGGGAGGCGGACATGTTCAAGACGGTGCTGGTGGCCAACCGTGGCGAGATCGCGCTACGGGTGATCCGAACCTGCCAGGAACTGGGGATCCGCACCGTGGCGGTGTACTCGACGCCCGACCGGAGTTCCTCGGCGGTTCGGGCCGCCGACGAGGCCTTCCACATAGGACCGGCTGAGTCTCGACGCAGCTATCTCAATCCGGCTGCGATCATTGAGGTCGCGCTGCGGTCGGGTGCCGAGGCGATCCACCCCGGTTACGGTTTCCTGTCCGAGGACCCGGACTTCGGAGAGATCTGCCGATCGCACGACATCGCCTTCGTCGGCCCGCCGCCGGAGCTGACCGCCAGACTGGGCGACAAGGCGGTGTGTCGCGCCCTGATGGCCGAGGCCGGACTGCCGTTGTTGCCGGGCAGCACCGAACCGATCGGCACGGTTGCCGAGGCCGTCCGCATGGCCGACGACATCGGGTATCCGGTGATCGTCAAGGCGACCGCCGGTGGGGGCGGCCGTGGGATGACCGTGGTGCGACATCGTGACGAGCTGTCCACCGAGTACACCCGCACCCGACGCACCGCCGAGGTGCTCTTCGGGGACAGCGCTGTCTACCTGGAACGGTTCCTGGACGACGCCCGGCACGTGGAGATCCAGGTGCTGTGCGACACCTCGGGAAACTTCGTCCACCTGGGCGAGCGGGACTGTTCGGTGCAGCGGCGGCACCAGAAGCTGCTGGAGGAGACACCCGCGCCGGGTCTGCCGGCCGACACGGTGGCACGGATGGGTGCCGCAGCGGTCGCCGGCGCCCGGGCGATCGGGTTCGTCGGTGCCGGCACGTTCGAGTTCCTGGTGGACGGTGACGGTGACTTCTACTTCATGGAGATCAACGGGCGCATCCAGGTCGAGCATCCGGTGACCGAGATGGTCACCGGGCTGGACCTGGTCGCCGAACAGCTTCGGGTGGCCAGCGGACTGCCGATCAGTACCGGATCCGACGAGGTGCCCCGGCGCGGCGCGGCCATCGAGTGTCGGATCAACGCCGAGGATCCGCGGCGGGACTTCGTCCCGACTCCCGGTGTGCTCACCGAGTTCCACCCGCCGGGTGGGCCGTTCACCCGGGTGGACAGCCATGCGTACACCGGCATGAGAGTCACCGCCGACTACGATTCGCTGCTGGCGAAGTTGGTGGTGTGGGGACGCGACCGTGACGAGGCGATCGCCCGGGCCGGCCGGGCGTTGGCCGAGTTCCGGATCTGTGGGCCGGGCGTCTGTACCACCGCGGGATTCCTCCGCGACGTGTTGGGCTGGCGGAGTTTCCGGGCCGGCCGGTACAACACCACACTGGTTCGACAGATGCTCGACGGTTCTGGCGAGGGCCGACACGCGCGCTGACCGTTCCGGTGCCCGCCGCACCCTGGTGTGGTGGCGTGCCGACCAGACTTCGGTGCCCGGGGCCGAAACGTGCCGGCCCCGGGCACCGAAACCCCGAGGCGATGCCGGGGTGGCGCTGGTCAGCCGACCTGGATGGACCGCTTCGCCATGCCGTGCCAGAACCCGTCGATCACGGTTCGTTGGGTGTCCAGATCAGCCTGGCCCGCACCCAGGGTGACGAAAAGTGGGGCGAAGTGTTCGGTCCGCGGGTGGGCCAGTGCCCCGGCCGGAGCCCGATGCTGGAAGTCCAGCAGGGCGTCCAGGTCCTGGTTGTCCAGGGCGTGGGCGCCCCAGTCGTCGAACTCGGCCGACCACGTCGGCGGTGCCGAGTCGGCAGCCGCCCGCAGCGCCCGCAGGTTGTGCGTGAAGAAACCGCTGCCCACGATCAGCACGCCCTCGTCGCGTAGCGGGGCCAACCGGCCGCCGACCCGCAGCAGTTCGGTCGGGTCGAGCGTGGGCAGGGACAACTGCAACACCGGCACGTCAGCGTCCGGATACATCTCGGCCAGCGGGACGTAGGCACCGTGGTCGAGCCCACGGTCGGGCGCCTGGTGCACCGGTGAACCCGGTTCGCCGAGCAGGGTGCTCACCCTCTCGGCCAGCCAGGGCGCGCCCGGCGCGGGGTAGGTCACCTGGTAGTACTTCTGGGGGAATCCCCAGAAGTCATACACCAGCGGCACCGTTCGGGTGGCCGCCACAGCCACCGGTGCCTCCTCCCAGTGCGCGGACACCATCAGTACCGCGCGCGGGCGGGGCAGCCCGGCCGACCAGTCGGCGAGCTGGCGGGTCCACAGCCGGTCGTCAGCCAACGTCGGTGCGCCGTGGCTCAGGTAGAGCACCGGCATCCGGTTGGCGGTGGTCGGGTCGGTCATGAGTACCCTCCCGTGGGTTGATCTGACAACCCGTTGAACAATCAACGAAGCCTGGGCATGCCCGGCCGGATCCGGGCGGAAAAAGCGGAACACTCCGGCTGCTCCGGCTGGGTTAGGGTCGCGGGCGTGAGTGACAACGGTGCCTACCTGAGGTTCCCGACCGTCCGTGGTGAGATGGTCGCGTTCGTTGCCGAGGACGACGTGTGGCTGGCCACACGGTCCGGGGGGCGGGCGTGGCGGCTGACCGCCGATCGTGCCCCGGTGGCCGGCACCCGGCTGTCCCCCGACGGGTCGATGGTGGCGTTCACCAGCAGACGTGAGGGCGATCCGGAGGTGTACGTCGTCGGGATCGACGGCGGTCCGATCCGCCGGCTCACACACTGGGGAGACGACCACACCCGGGTCATCGGCTGGACTCCCGACGGTCGGGTGATGGCCATCTCGGCGGTCGGTGAGCCGTTCCGCAGCCGCACCTGGGCCTACGCTGTCCCACCCGACGGTGGGGTGCCTGACCGGATGCCATACGGGCCGGTGACCGGCATCGCGCCCGGCCCCGGCGGGGCGACCGTGCTGGGCGTCAACCAGAATCGGCGCAGTGCGGCGTCCTGGAAGCGGTACCGGGGCGGCACCGCGGGCGCGCTGTGGATCGACCGGGATGGGTCCGGGGAGTTTGTCCGGTTCCTGGCTGAGTTGGATGGGCAGCTCGAGGACCCGGGTTGGATCGGCGACCGGGTGGTGCTGCTGTCCGACCACGAGGGCTGGGGGAACGTCTACTCCTGCCGGCCCGACGGCACGGACCTGCGCCGGCACACCGACCACGGTGACGCCTACGCCCGGGCCGCCAACACCGACGGCAGCACACTGGTCTACCAGTGCCTGGGCGAACTGTGGTCGCTCGACGACCTGTCCGCCGACTCGCAACCACGTCGGCTGAACATCCGGCTGGCCGGCCCGCGCACCGCCAGGGAACCGCAGCCGATCGACGCCGGCGACCAGATCGAGGACGTCACCCCGGACCACACCGGACGGGCCAGCGCGGTCGAGGTACGTGGCACCGTGCACTGGTTGACCCACCGGGACGGCCCGGTGCGGGCACTGGCCGACACCCCGGGCGTGCGGGCGCGCCTACCCCGGGTGTTGGGCAACGCGCAACCCACCCGGGTCGCCTGGATCACCGACGCCGACGGCGAGGACGCCATCGAGATCGGTACCGTGCCGGCCGGTGCCGGCGGGACGGAGGTGGCCGAGGTCGCGCCACGCCGGCTGGCCGGCGGCCAACTCGGACGGGTGCTGGAACTCGTCGCCTCACCCGACGGCACCAGACTGGCCGTGGCCACCCACGACGGGCGGGTGCTGGTGGTCGACGTGGGCACCGGTGGTGTTCGTACCGTCGACACCTCGCCATTCGGCGACTCGACCGGCCTGACCTTCTCCCCGGACTCACGCTGGCTCGCCTGGGCCAGGCCCGGACCGATCCCGCTACGTCAGATCCGGATGGCCCGGGTCGACCTGGCCGACGACGAGCCGTTCTCGGTGATCGACGTGACCGCCCTGCGGTTCGTCGACAGCGAACCGGTGTTCACCCTGGACGGCAGACACCTGGCCTTCCTGTCCGCCCGCACCTTCGACCCGGTGTATGACCAGCAGGTGTTCGACCTGTCCTTCCAGGCCACCGTGCGCCCACAGCTTCTGCCGCTGGCCGCCACCACGCCCTCGCCGTTCGACCCGGAGCCGGGCGGCCGGCCGGTGACCTCCCCGGACTCGTCGGGCGACGGCGCGAAGGGGGACCAGGAGCAGGCCGGCGGGGTGCCGGAGGTCGTCGTCGACGTGGAGGGTCTGGACCAGCGCGCGGTGCCGGTGCCGGTCCCGGCCGGCCGGTACTTCGACCTGCGCGCGGTGCGGGACGGGCTGGTGTGGCTGCGCGCGCCGATGGTCGGCATGCTCGGTGATGCCGGCGGGCCGGACCCGAGCGACCGGCCGCGGGCCCGGCTGGAACGCTACGACCTGGCCCGGCGCCGGCTGCTCACCCTGGTCGATCCGGCCGATGCGGTGGAGGTCACCGGGGACGGCCGTTCGCTGGTGGTCACCGACGGACGGCGGCTCCGGATGGTGCCCGCCGACCGCGCCGTCGACGGGTCCGACGATGATGAGTCCACCGTGGACATAGACGTGGACCGGGTGCGGGTCCGGATCGACCCGGCGGCCGAGTGGCGGCAGATGTTCGACGAGGCCGGTCGGCTGATGCGTGACCACTACTGGATCGCCGACATGGCCGGAGTGGACTGGGCCGGCGTGCTGGCCCGGTACCGCCCGGTGCTGGACCGGATCGGTTCCCGCGACGACCTGTCCGAACTGTTCTGGGAGGTGCAGGGGGAACTCGGCACCTCGCACGCCTACGAGGTGCCGCCACCCTGGTCGGCCGAACGCGGTGATCGGGCCGGCCGACTCGGCCATCTGGGTGCGGACCTGGCCCGGGACCCCGACGGGAACTGGCGGATCACCCGGATCGTGCCGGGTGAACCGTCCGCGCCGGCGGCTCGGTCGCCGTTGTTGGCCCCGGGTGTGGCGGTGCGGGTCGGGGACGTGATCACGGCGGTGGACGGTCGGCCGGTGGATCCGGAACTGGGGCCCGCGCCGCTGTTGGCCGGTGCGGCCGGGGTTCCGGTGGAGTTGACCATCCGGCGTGACGCCGTCCCGTCGGACGGTGCCTCGTCGGACGCGGGCGGTGCCGGGGCAGAGGATGCCAATGGTGTGGCCGATGCCGCGTCAGGAGTCGCCGAACAACCCGGGGCAGCCCCGGATGACACCGAGCCGGAGGACACCGAGCCGGAGGGAGTCGCGTCGGAGGGGGTTGCGCCCGAGGGAGCGGGGGCAGCGGCGACCGGATCTGGGCCGTCGGAACGGTTGGTGGTGGTCGAACCGCTGCCCGACGAACGACCGTTGCGCTACCACGACTGGGTGGCCGGCCGGCGGGCCGCCGTGCACGCGGCCAGCGACGGCCGGATCGGATACCTCCACATTCCCGACATGATGGCCGAGGGTTGGGCGCAACTGCACCGCGACCTGCACCTGGAGGTGGCCCGCGACGCGTTGATCGTGGACGTGCGGGACAACGGTGGCGGGCACGTGTCCAGCTTGGTGCTGGAGAAGTTGCGTCGGACCGCACAGGGATTCGGCATTGTGCGGCACGGCGGCCTGGAGACCTACCCGGACAATGCTCCGCGCGGTCCGCTGGTCGCCGTCGCGAACGAGCAGGCCGGTTCTGACGGGGATATCGTCACTGCGATGTTCCGGCAACTGGGGCTCGGGCCGGTGGTCGGCACCCGCACCTGGGGCGGGGTCATCGGTATCGACGGGCGGTACCGGTTGGTGGACGGCACCTCGGTCACCCAGCCGAGGTACGCGTTCTGGTTCAAGGACGCCGGCTGGAACGTGGAGAACCACGGTGTCGACCCCGACGTCGAGGTGCACATCGCACCGCAGGACTGGGTCGCCGGTGTTGACCGACAACTTGACGAGGCGGTCCGGTTGGCGCTCGACCTGCTGCGGACCCGTCCGGCCGGTGCCCCGCCCGATCCGGCCACCCGCCCGTCCCGCACCCCGCCACCCCTGCCACCCCGCCCGGGGCGGGGTTGATCGTCGGTTGCCCGGGATGACCGGCACCCGAAGGCCGTCCTGTCAGTCGAAGATCTGGGACAGGGTGGCCTTCGAGCGCCAGCCCAGGTGTTCGGGGGTGGTGGGGCCCCGGCGGATGCGGATCTCGACCCGGTAGTGCACCCGCTGGAAGGATCCCGCCTCCACCAGCACGGGCACTTCCGCCGCGGCCGGTTCGCACACCTCGATCTGGTGTAGGCCGGGCCGCAGCGGATACCACCACCCCGACCAGTTCGCCGGCACCTCCCGGCCGTCCACCCGCGCGGTCGGGGGCGGTATCCAGACGTCGTAGTTGGCTGTTCCCGCGACCACCCGGTCACCGCGCATCACCTCGATGCTGCTGGTGAACGAGTACTGACAGGCGATCGCACCCCAGCCGCCCGGCAACTCCGGCGGTTCGGGGGGCGGGGTGTCTCCGCGTTTTCGGCCGCGCAACGGGGTGACGACGTTGTCGCCGAGGAACCGGGGTTTGGTGACGGTCAACGAACACCCTTCCGTTCCGGTCGCGGTCCGGGTTTGCCGTGGTGCCGGTACACCGCGACCGACCCGACGCTGACGGCGGCCACCAGTGCGACGGTGAACAGGATCGCGGTGCCGTCAGCCGACAGACCAGCCTGCCCAGCGATCACCGCACCGGCCACACAGCTCAGGAGGGACACCAGAATCAACACGAAGTAGGCCATCGGGTTCGATGCCCGGCCCGGCGGACGTTGCGGTCCCAGGCCCAGTGCTCCCGGGGATACCCCGTCCAGCGCGGCGGCGTACTCGACCGGAACGAGTTGGCCTGGTGCGACGGTCACCTGGATGGTTCGCATCGACCATTTGGACTGCACCTCGACCAGGTGTTCACCGGCCGGGAGCACGATAAACACCTCACCCCAGCATCGGCAGGCCGGCTTCCCGTCCACCCCCACCATGGGCTCGGGCGTGTAGCGTTCCGCTGGCGATGGGCACCAGGCATACAGCGCCACGGCGCCGTGTCCCTCCGGCAGTCGTGGTGGCCGGTCGGCCCGGTCGTTGGCCAACACCGGGTAGGGACTGTCCGGATGGGCCAGGGTGTTCAGCGTCACGGGTCCCTCACCGATCCTCGTCCAGGGCACGGTCGATCTGCTCACCTGACGGCCGGTCATGTCCGCGGGAGCCCAGATAGGTGCTCAGGTCGTTGACGGCGTTGTTGGCCACCTGGACCCCGGGGGACAGCCAGGTGCGCCAGTCGGTGAACAGGTTGCGTACGGGCACGCCAGGCCCGTGCCAGTCCCGCTGAGCCAGCCCGTTTGTCCCCAGGCGACGGAAGGATTCCTCCGCCCTTGTCATACGGTCCAGGTGAATCCGTGTCAGCATCGCGCGGAGTCGCCCGAGCAGGGTGACCACCCGGTCCACGAACCGCACCGCCCGGGTGGTCGACTCGGCCACCTCGACGGTGGTGGCCGCGCCGGCCGCGGCGGTGGAGGCCCCCGCGGTCGGGATCGCCACGGCCATCGCCGCGGACCAGGTGAACACCAACCACTCCACCAGGGTGGACAGCACGCCGATCACCAGGCCCTGGGCGATGGCCATCAGGGTCCTGGCGATGCTCATGATCACCGTGAGTTTCTGCACCTCGTCGGTCAGACCGGTGACCCCGCCGGCGAACTCGTGCAGTCGTTGCTTTGCCGCGTCGGCGGTTCGACCCTGCCAGCCGAGGAGTCCCTGGTCGGCGGCCTGCTTGATCTCGTCGGCGAGCGGGGTCAGCGCGGCGGCAACCCGCCCCCATCTGGCGATCTCGGCGTCCATCCGTTCGGCGTTGCCGGTGACCAGACCGAGCAGGTCCTCCAACGGTTGCACCACGTCGACCAGGAAGGTCAGGCCGGAGCTGATCAGGAAGTTCAGCGGATCGGCGGCATAGGCCACGATGTTCGCGCCGAGGTCGGCGACGCCCCCTCCGATATCGGCGAGCTCTCTCCAGTCCGGGTCGTCGGAGGCCAGGTGTGCGCTTTTCTGGATCGCCGTGGTCAGGCCGCCCAGTCCGGGGATGTCCTGGGTCGGGTCGAACCGCAGGACGTCGTACCCGCCGACCGTGACCGCGCCCGACCCACCCGAGCCGTTCCAGTCACCCCGCACCCCGATCCCGGCGAACGACCCCCCGCCGGAGGACAGGTCGTTGGTGACATCACTGTCCTTCGGATCACGTTCGTCGGCCATGCCACTCCAACAGCGCTTGAATCTTTTTCATTTTTGGCCGTGTTCAGTTGAGTAATTTGTTGATGGCCTCGATGGAACTGGTGAGTGCGTCGTTGGCGCCCTGGTAGTTCCGCGCGGTGCAGTCGAGGGCGTCGACCCGGTCAGCCAGCGCCTCACCCATCAGTTCCAGATGTCGGTACACGTCGTCGGCGGCCTGCCAGTAGACCGCCGCCATCGGCGCTCCCACCGCGCCCCAGATGTACCACTCGGGGTTGGCATCCTGGGCGAGCGCGAGGATGCCGGCGGCGTGTTGGCGCAGTTCGGCCAGCCGGCTCACGCAGGAGGCAATCTCCTGGTGGTCGACGGAGAACCCGTGGTCGCTCACCGGTGGCCTCGCCTGTTTCGGTCGTCGTCCGGCCGCGGTTCTGGCGGACTGGCTGTCTGCACCAGATCGAGGGTCGGCAGGGTCGGCAGAGTCGACCCGGAGAACTCCTGTCCCTGTTCGGTGGCCCGCAACGCCGCCTCGGCCCGGGCACGTTGGATCGTGCCCAGCACCAGGCGGCCCAGGTTCTTCGGACCGTGCCGCAGTGCCGTGTCCTCGATGTGGATGTCCCGCACGGCGCCACCCGAGCGCACGGTCACCTCGATCGAACCGTCGGCTGAACGGGCCGACGTGGTCGCGTCGGCCAACTCCTCGCGAACCGTTACGTAGCCGTCGAGGGAGCGGTCCGAATCCGCCCGCAGCCGTTCGAGTAGTGCCTCTGGTCCCTCACCGGCCCGGTCACCTCGGAGAGGTTCAGTGGTTCCGGTCGAGCAGGTCGGCGGACCCACGGACTTCGGCGGCTGGGGCACGGATCCGCTCAGCAACGCGACCAGGTGGGTCAGGTCGTCCCCGCCCGTGCCGTCAGTTCTGTCGGTCCGGTCGCCGACCGTGTCGAGGTCGGCGCCGAGTCTCTCGTCGAGTTCCGATGTCGCCTCGACGATCGTGCTGGCGATCAGGCCGGCCAGGGTGCGCCCGTTGTGGCGCATGGCCCGGTCGGTGAGTTTCAGTCTGGTGATCGCGCCTCCCGGGCTCACCGTGACCGAGACCGCATGGTCGGCCGAGGCCACCGTGACCGTGGATCGCTCGATGATGGCACGAAGCCGCTCTGTCTGGCCGAAATCGAACTTCACCATCGCCACCCGCGTTCGGAAATGATCATTCGAATCTCGTCGCCCAAACTCACAGAGTATGACCAACATCCGGCCTGATTCGTTCCACAGTCGGTGGTCGTACTTTTTCCGCCCGGCCCTCACGCCCCGGTGGCATACTCCCGAGCCGTCGGGGCGGGACCGGGCGTGGACGCTCCCGCTGGTCGATATGAGTTCACCAACTGGGGGAAACCGTGTCGTACTACGAGAGGGTTCGTTGGCCGCAGGACGGTGTCCTGATGGTGATGCCGTTCGACCCGGCACTGCACGAGTCGGGAAGCGTGTCGGCCAGGGGCGTGTGCACCTGGAGTGATCACCAGGAACCGGCACGCTGGTCGGTGGTGTGGCATGGAAAACGCTACGCGGCGTGTGACCAGGACCTGGTCGCCTTCGCGAAGTGGGAGTTACCAGGCTCGGACAGGGACCAGACCGCACCAACAGCCCAATAGGGGTACCGACCCGTGGGCGGGGTCGAGCAGGGCTGCGACGACTGCGAGACCGCGTTGGAACTGGCCGGCCGGGTCACCGCGTCGACCCGGATCCGCGACCTGCGGCCCCGCCTCCCCCGCCCGCCACGGCCTGACGGATCCGGCGGCTTTCAGTCGGTCGAAGGCGGACCGACGGCCAGCGCGGCGAGATGGTCGGGCAACTCCGCCAGCGAGGTGATCCGGTGCTTCTCGTGGTGCGGCCCGTTGTCGCGGCGATCGAGGTGAACCGCTTGTAGGCCTGCGGCCCGGGGAGCGATGACGTCGAGGTCGTGGAGGTCACCGACGTGCAGGGCGGAATCAGCCGGCACCCCGAGCCGCCGGCAGACGGTGAGGTAGGTGGACGGGTCGGGCTTGGCCGCGCCGAGTTCCTCGGCGGTGAAGACCGGGCCAACACGGTCGGTAAGCCCGACGGCGGTGATCTTGGCGTTCTGCTGCTCGACTGTGCCGTTCGTCAGCACGGCCGTCCGGACGTCGGTGCGGCGGATCCGCTCCAGCGCACCATCGACGTCGTCGAACTTTCTCCACGCGGCCTCGTAGTGGGTGAGGTAGCCGGCGAATGTCCTGTCCAACTGCCCGCCGTCGTCGACGGTCAGCCCGACCAGAGGCAGGAAGTCGCGTAGTCGGCGGCGGCGCTGTTCTCTCCAACTGATCTCACCTGCCCGCCAGGCCGGCAGGTGGCGCTCCTGGGCCGCGAACCAGGCCCCGACAAGTTCGTCGTCAGGTTCGATGCCACGCCCGCTGAGCCACCGGGTCACGGCGTCGGTGACCGCGCCCCGCTGGTCGAGCAGGGTCTCGTCAAGATCGAAGATCACCAGCCGGACCGGAACCATCGGCAGCACGCCAACGCCCTGTGCCGAGGGGTGGTTCACCCGTCCACCATATGCGGCACTCGGGCCGCCCCTCGGCTGGGCCGGCCGCCGAATCACAGGTGCGCCTGGGTTCGCGTCGAGGAGATCATCTTGTCGTGGACATCATCTACGAGTGGCGTGGCGACTTCGACAACGCTGCGGTCAACGCGTTACACGCCGAGGGCTTCGAACATCGGGTGCTGGACGACGACTGGTGGGCCCAGGTCAACCGGCACAGCCTCGGCTGGGTGTGCGCTCGCCAGGGCGGTGAACTGGTCGGGTTCGTCAACGTGGCCTGGGACGGTGGCGTGCACGCCTTCGTCCTGGACACCATGGTGACCGCGCGGATGCGTCGACACGGCGTGGGAGCGCAGCTCGTGGTGGTCGCCGTGCGGGAGGCCCGTGCGGCCGGGTGCGAGTGGCTGCACGTCGACTTCGAGGACCACCTCCGGCCGTTCTACCTCGACGCCTGCGGCTTCACCCCCACCCACGCCGGCCTGATCCGGCTGTAGGGGGGTGCCTTGAAGCGATGGAAGTGTGTCCCAGCCCACAGGCGCAGGCTCGGCGTGGTTGCACTTGTTGCGAATGTTTCGGATAATGCGCTTGGAGGTGAGGGTGATGGGATCGCTCCTGTCCAGCCAGACCGAACCGGACGAAAATGATGTAAGTATCGCTATTGGTGCGTTGCCCCATATCAAGGACTACCTCGCGCGTCACCCGGAGGTCGGGACCGTTCGTCTCGTGGTTGACGGTGAGGACGGCGAGACGCTTGTCGTTCCCCGTGGCGCGGTGGAGTTGCTTGCGCGGATCCTTGCTCACATGGCTGCTGGCCACGGCGTGTCTGTGGTGCCCTCACACGCCGAGCTCACCACTCAGCAGGCGGCGGACATTCTCAACGTATCTCGTCCCTTTCTTATCGGCTTGCTCGACGCAGGGGAGATCGAATACCGCAGGGTGGGAGCCCATCGGCGCATCAAGGCTGCTTCTCTGCTGGATTACATGCGCAGGGACGACAAGAGGCGCCGCGACGCGGCCGACGAGTTGTCCGCGCTCACCCGAGACCTGGGGCTGGACTGAGCAGTGGCCTTTGTTGTGGCTGATTGAGGCCGTCGCATACCTTCGTAGCTGAAGGTCCTCGGTCGTTGGCGGTTACTCCGCTTTGTAGGGGTCGACGATCGGGGGAAGATCGTGGTCGATGCGGCGGCCGAGGTCGTGCAGCACGGCGGCCGCGGTGTGGGAGCGGGCCCTGGTCTCACCAACCGGGTTGAGCAGCCCGGCCCGGGTCAGGGTGCGCAGGTCGCGCACCGCCTGGCCGTCGCTGAGCCCCGCGTCATGCTGGTAGGTGGCCCGTCGTACCCGCTGCCCGCGAGCGGCGGTGAACAGTGCGTGCACGGCGCGTTCGGGCAGACCGCGGCCCTTGGCCAGATTCTCCAACTCGATCCACAGCCGGGCGTACTCGTCGAACCGGCGTCGTACCAGTTGGGCCTGCATGTGGTGAGCACGCAGGCAGAACCGCACCCACGGGTGGGTGTCACGACCCGGCGTGTCCGGAGACCACCGCTGGCCGCCCACCGCGCGCAGGACCTCGTGGTAGTCGTACGTGTTCCGGCCGGAGCCGAGCCATTCCTCGATGCTGGCGAACTCTGGCGCCAGCACCCCGTCACGGGCCAGCACCAGGGTGTGCAGACACCGGGACATCCGTCCGTTGCCGTCCCGCCACGGATGGATGTTCACCAGGTTGAGGTGCGCCATGGCGGCGCGCACATACACCGGGGCGTCGGCGTCCCCGTGTGCCAGCCAGTCGAGAAGTTCGTCCACCAACCCGGGCACCCGTTCCGGCTCGGGTCCTTCGTAGACCACCTCGTGGGTCTGGTTGTTGCGCACGAAGGTCGTGCCGGTCCGGTACCGGCCAGGCGAGATGTCCAGCCGATGGTCGAGCATGAGGAAGTGCAACGCGCTCAGCAGCATTCGTTCGTACCGGAAGTGCGGCGCACCGGCCAACTGCTGGACGAAGGTCAACGCGTCGCGGTACCCGACGATCTCCGGCGGGACGATGGAACCTTCCAGCGGCGGCTCGTGTTCGACCGCGTCTTCGGCGTCGTCCAGCGACACCTGGTAGCCCTCGATCGAGTTGGAACCCCGGATCGCCCGTGCGGTCAGTGTCCGGCGGAACTGTCCCTGCCAGCGGCACGGCTGAGCCAACCGGTAACCGAGTTCCTTCCGCGACACCGCGATGCCGCGGAGTACCCGCTGGTCAGCCGCGTCCAGTTCGGGTGCGAGGTAGAGGGTCACACCATGGTGAACGAGGGAGTTCGGTGCGGGTCAGCCGCTCTTCCGGCGGAACGAGCGTCGGGTGTGCGCTGGTCCGTGGGCCAGGCGGGCCTTGGACGTGCCTCTTTCCTGGTGTGCGGCGTTGGCATCGGCCTGTTGAGCCTGCTTGCGCTCCAACGCCTCTCGAAACCTGCGTTTGACATCATTTCCCGTACCCGCAGGGTCCTCCGGACCTTCAGGTTGTACGGACGCTTCGGGTACCTCGGGTACCCCGGGTTCTGGTGCGGCGGCGGCCATGCCGACCTCCTGCTTTCGATGGGACACCCACAGCGTCGCATGTCCGCGCCCAGGGTGCCGAGTCCATTATCCGGGGCCCGCCCCACCGATGTTCGACGGCCCCGAGGGGTCGTGTCGGTCAACATCTGTCGGTCGCCTGCCGATGGGCCGGAACTGTCCAACCCTGGCCCGGCGCTCCCACCTACCGGCGGGCGTAGAGGTCGCGCAGTAGGGCCACCTCGGCGCCGTGGTGGGACAGTTCGTCCTGGGCGTGCAGGGCCAGACTGGCCCACGGCTCGGTGGCGTACGGGCCCCACTGCTCGCCCATCGGCCGCCACAGGTCCTCCTCGCCGAGCGCGCCGAGGCCGGTCCGGAACGCCTCCCAGGCCTGATCCACCGCGCCGAGCGCGTCGGTGACGTCTCCGTACCAGGTGCGACCACGGACGGCCAACGACCAGGGGCCCAGACCCCTGGACGTGTAGCCGGCCAGACAGTCCGAGGCGATGTGCCACAGTCGCCACGCGATGGTGGTCACCGGAGCGGGGTCGGGCTCGGGCCATACCCGGTCCACCTGCCAGCCGGCGTCATCGGTGGCCCGCACCGACCAGCAACCGGGTACCGGTTCCCATCGGTACTCGTCCTGGCTCAGCCCCTCCAGCCGGGAGTGGATACGTGCCCAGACGTGGTCCAGGCTGTCCAACAGCAGCGGGCCGACCGCGCCGGCTGGCGTGAGGTTTTCTGGCATCTGGCGACGGTAACCGTGGGTACCGACACATCCGACGTCGTCACCGGGAACGACGCCCGGCTACCGTGGATCACGTGCCGACCCTGCTGACCGCGCTGGTTGGGGTGTTGGCCGGGGTTTTGCTGCTGTGGCTGGTCCTGGTGGTCGCGCTGGTCGTCGCCCGGCCGCGGGGTCACGCGTTGACCGAGGCGCTTCGGCTGCTGCCCGACGTGGTGCGGTTGGTGTCGAGGTTGGCCCGGGACCCGTCGTTGCCTCGCGGTGTCCGGATCCGGCTGTGGCTGCTGCTGGGATACCTCGCCCTGCCCGTGGACCTGGTGCCCGACTTCGTCCCGGTGCTCGGTTTCGCTGACGACGCGATCATCGTCATGGTCACCCTGCGGTCGGTGGTCAGGCGAGCCGGTGACACCGCCCTGTTCCGCCACTGGCCCGGCACCCCGGCGGGCCTGGCGGCGCTGCGACGTCTGACCCGGGTTGCCGCCCCTGACCTCGATGGAACCGACGGTGACACCGATCCGTCGGCGCCGCACCGGTAGTTGGTTGTCGTCTTTTCTACCCTGCTGACCATTTTTCCTTCTCGAAATGATCATGAATTTGTGTGGTTGGAATGGTTGGTGAATATTGGATAAAGGCGAGTGTTCATCGTGTCCTGGCGACTCGTGGAGAACGACGGGTGTGATCGTTGATCTCCGCTATCCTTCGGCCCGCCACTGTCTGGGTCTTTTCTGGTCGTTTGGAGATCGACCAGAAGCCATTCGGGCCGTCATCTTCGCCAGGAACGACACACCGGAAGGATTCACCGTCCACAATGCCGCTAGCCGACGAGTTCTTTCTCCTGGCGCACAACAGCACCGGAAAGCCTCGACTCTCTCCCAGCAGTCTGGGTCTCGGACTGGCTGCGGGTCTGCTCGCCGAACTGATCCTGGAGAGAAGGATCGCGCTGGCCGACGGTGAACTGCGGGTGGTGGACGGCACCCCGCCCACGGACGCACTCGCCCACGCGGTGATCGACCAGATCACGGCCGAACCGAGCAGCCATCCGGTGCGGGCCTGGCTGGACTATCTCGCCACGGACGCTCGTGAACGGGTCGGACAACGGTTACGGCAGGTCGGACTGGTACGTCGCGAGACCAGCCGTCGGCCCTGGGGAAGGTCGGTCCGGTACGAGCCGACCGACGTGAACAGGACGGATGCCAACTGGGCCCGTCTGTCCACAGTGCTGCGTCGGGGTGAACCGATGCACCCCCTGGACATCCTGCTCTGTGGACTCGCCCTGGTGTCCGGACTGGACGGTTACCTGCTGGACGACGGACGCGGACCCGCACACCGGTACATGCTCCAACTCGTCGGCACCCTGCCGCCGCAGCTACGCGAGTTGCTGAACCACACCGAGGCGGCGGTCGGAGAGGCCGTGTTGAGCTACCGCACCTGACCCCGGAACCACACCCGGGAGTCGGAACCTGCTGTCCCCTCACCAGTTGTGGAGTATCGATGTCCCTGTCCGAACGGTCCACCAGACCCAGCGCCATGCAGACCTCGCTGGCCAGTAACCGGCTCGGTGTGCCGGCCGTGGTCATCTTCACCATGTCGGCGGCGACCCCGCTGACCGTGGTGGCCGGCGTCGTCACCACCGGATTCGCCGTCACCGGCATCCTGGGTATTCCGCTGGCCTTCGTCCTGATCGGCCTCGTGCTGGCGCTGTTCAGCGTCGGGTACGTGGCCATGGCACGGTATATCGCCAACGCTGGCGCGTTCTACGCCTACGTCGCCCAGGGCCTGGGTAGACCAGCCGGGGTGGGTGCGGCCTGGGTGGCACTGCTCGCCTACAACGCACTCCAGGTAGGACTGTACGGCGCGATCGGGGCCGCCGCCGGGCCGCTGCTCGACCAGTGGTTCGGCGTGGACATGCCCTGGTGGGTGGTGGCCCTGTGTGCGTGGGCACTGGTGGCCGTCATGGGGGTACTGCGGGTCGACATCAACGGCCGGGTACTGGCGCTGCTGCTGATCACCGAGGTCGCGGTCATCATGGTCTTCAACATCGCCGAGTTGGCCCACCCGGCCGGTGGACAGCTCAGCCTCGACTCGCTGTCACCGGGCAACCTGTTCACGCCCGGGGTCGGCGCACTGCTGGCCCTGGCGGTGCTCGGCTTCGTCGGATTCGAGGGCGCGGCAGTGTTCAGCGAGGAGAGCAAGGACCCCCGGCGGACCGTGCCGATGGCCACCTACACCTCGGTGGCGCTGATCGCCGTGCTCTACGCGCTGTCGTCGTGGGCGATGACGGTGGCCACCGGGCCGGACCAGGTGGTGGCCCAGTCCCAGCAACAGCAGACCGAACTGATCTTCAACCTGGCCGGTGCGCATCTGGGTGGCACGGTGGTCGACATCGGCCACGCGCTGTTCCTGACCAGCATCCTGGCGGCGATGATCTCCTTCCACAACACCACGGCGCGCTACATGTTCGCGCTGGGTCGGGAACGGGTGCTGCCGGCCGCGTTCGGTCGGACCGCCCGGACCGGCGCGCCGCACGTCGGTTCGATCACCCAGAGCGTGATCGGGTTGGCCGTCATCCTCACCTACGCGGTCGCCGGCTGGGACCCGCTGGTGCAACTGTTCTTCTGGCTGGGCACCGGCGGTGGGTTCGGCGTGCTGCTGCTCATCACCACCACCTCGATCGCCGCACTGGTGTTCTTCGCCCGACGTGAACACGGCGAGAGCATCTGGGCCAGCGTGGTGGCGCCGAGCCTGGCCAGCCTCGCCCTGCTGGTGGTGGTCACGCTGGCCTTCGTGAACTTCGCCGACCTGCTCGGGGTGGCGCCCGACTCGGTGCTGCGTTGGGCGATCCCGGGCTCGTTCGTGGTGGTCGCGGTGGGTGGGGTGATCCGGGCGCTGCTGCTGCGCTCGGCCAACCCGCAGGTGTATGCCACCATCGGGTTGGGTGCCCGGGCGGCCACCGGCCTGAGCCAGCCGGCGACCGCGCTCACCGCCGGCGACACCGGTCGGAGGGCCTGATGGCTGCGGTGCCGGATGGGTCGGCCGACGTTCAGGTCGCGCCGGTCGACCCCGACCATGCCGACGTGGTGAGCCAGGTCATCGCCGAGGCCTTCGCGGAACTTGCCGTGGTCGGCTGGCTGGTGCCCGAACCGACGGCCCGTCCCAACGTCCTGCTGGCCGACTTCCGGATCTTCGTGGACCACGCGTTCGAGCACGGCGAGGTCCATGCCACGCCGGACCTGGACGCGGTGGCGCTGTGGTTTCCGCTCGACGGCGATCCACTACCCGAACCGCGCGACTACCAGCGCAGACTGACCGACGCGGTCGGCGGGTGGGTGGACCGGTTCAGGGTGTTGGACGAGTTGTTGGAGACCAACCACCCGACCGAACCCCACCACCACCTGGCCTTCCTGGCGGTCCGACCGGACCGCCAGGGCAACGGGTTGGGCAGTGCGTTGCTGCGCCACCACCACGCCCGGTTGGACCGGGCCGGCACGCCGGCGTACCTGGAGGCGAGTAGCCCGGCCAGCCGCGACCTGTACCTGAGACACGGCTACCACCTGCGCGGTGAGCCGTTCACCGTGCCCGACGGCACCCCCTTCTGGCCGATGTGGCGAGAACCGTCCTCGGGGTGACCACCTCAGGCGCCGTGGTAGAGGCGGGCCAGGTCGACCAGGTGGACGTCCGGTCGCGCGGACGCGGTACGTCGCAGTTCGGCGGTGAATCCGCCCCGGGAGAACAACAGCAGTCGGGGTGGCGCGTCGATCCGGTCGGACGGGACGAGTTCACGCAGGTGTTCCAGCCTGGTCAACTCGGCCTGTCCGATCGGTGCGGTGGTGCACTTCGCCTCACCGATCGCCAACACCGCGTCGGCCTGGCCGGGCCTCTGCTGGCCCACCACCACGTCGAGTTCGTGGCCGGTCCGGTGCCGCGGGCAGGCCAGGGTTGCCGACCGCACCGTGCTGGGCCGCCCGCCCAGGGTGTCCGGGCCAGCGTGCCAGCGGCACCACTGCCGGGCCAGTTCCTCGAAGTGCGGGCCGTAGATCCTTGACCGCACGGTGTCAGCGTTGTCGGACCAGACCCGGCTGGCGGCCCCACCGACCAGGTCGGCCTCGTTGGGCGCGATGATCAGTTGGTGCAGTCGGATCACCGGTTCGGCGATGCGGTAGACCGGACGGCGTTGTCGGAACGCGTCGTCCACCCGTTCGACCAGTTGGGTGGCCGCCAGCACGGCCAACGGGTGGGCCAGGGTGTTGTCGGGGCGGCCCAACACCCCGGCGATCTCGCTGCGTCGGCACGAACCCCACGCGATCGCGGCGAGGACCGAGTAGTAGAGCCCCAGGTCGGCCAGGTGTGGTTCCTCGTGCAACAGCACCGCGCCCTCCCGGAACACCGCCCGGTCAGGGTTGAGCGGCCCGTGCGCCACCCACCTGTCGACATCGTCCGGGCCATCGGGTGTGTCGCCGACCATGGCCCGGTAGGCCGGCGTGCCACCGACCAGGGCGTGTACCCGGAACGCCACGTCCGGGTCGGTGAGATTCCAGAACGTGGCTGCCTCGCGGAAGCTGAACGGGGCGAGCACCACCTCGTAGTCGGCACGTCCGCGCAGCGGAGCCGATCCGGCCAGCAGGCCGCGCATCACGTGCAGTGCGCTGCCGCACAGCACCAGCCGTGCCCGACTGCGGGTCCGGGCACGACCGAGCGGTTCCAGGGCGATCTGGAGGATCGAGGGCAGTGCCGGCTCGGAGTCGATCAGGTAGGGAAACTCATCCAGCACGATCAGCGACGGCCCGTCACCGCGTTCGCCGAGCCTGAGCAGGAAGTCGATCGCCTGCTCCCAGTCGGCGAACGACGGAACCGGTCCGTCCACGTGCGCCGCGTAGGCCCGGGCGAGTCGCTGGAGGTTCAGTGGGCCGGCCTGCGGGATGCCGGTGAAGATCAGACCACCGGTGGCCCGGGCCAGCAGGTCGAGCATGAGGGTCTTGCCCTGGCGACGCCGGCCGTACACCAGGGCCAGCCGGGCTCCCAGGCTCGTCGAGGTGGCGAAGTCCGCGAGCGTCGCCCAGGGGCGCTCCCGATCGTGCAGCTCGGCGGGCTTGGGAAGAGTCACGGCGGAATGGTAACTCGACTTATTATAAGTCGAGTTACCATTACTCGGCGTGGCAGCTCAACGAACTCACTCCAGCCGGTTCGGTTCGACGTTTTCCCGCGAAAACGTCGTCCTGCGACCGGTTACCTGTGACGTTTTCGCGCGAAGACGTCACTCAGGGCACCCAGTGGGGGACGGGTGCGGGTGGGTGGGGCGACTGCCTGGTCAGCGCAGAGCCGGGACGGGCACGTCCGAGAGCGGCAGCAGCCAGTAACCAGCCAGGGCCAGGGCGGCGAGGGTGACCAGGCCGAAGAACAGAACCCACACCAGTCCCGGCACGCCGGTCAGCCGGGCCAACTGGTCGGCGTCGGAGTTGCGGGCACGCCCGCGCCGCCGCTTGCGTTGCAGTTCGAACACCGGCCGTACCCCGGCGAACAGCAGGAACCAGGTGAAGAACGACGCGAACACCGCCTGGGTCGGCGCCGGGGCGAACCACGACACGGCAAACACCACCAGTCCGGTCACCAGGATCGACGCCACGCCGTAGGCGTTCCGGACGAACACCAGCATTCCAGCCAGCAGCGCGATGCTGATCCACAGCAGCGCGGTGATCCGGCCGGCCGCGAGCATCGCGGCGAACACCAGGCCGACCAGCGACGGAGCCAGGTACCCGGCCAGGCCGGTGGCCACCATGCCCGGTCCGGTGGCCCGCCCCCGGGACAGGGTCACCCCGGAGGTGTCCGAGTGCAGTCGGATGCCGTCCAGACGACGGCCGACCACCAGGGCGACCAGGGCGTGCCCGCCTTCATGCGCGATGGTGACCACGTTGCGGGCCACCAGCCACACGTCCCGGACCAGCACGGCGCTGCACGCCAACGCCGCGCAGACCAACAGAACCGCGGTCGACGGGTACGATTGGGTACCGGTCACCTGCTGCCACAGGTCAGAAAGTGTGGAGGGGTGCACGTTCTCACCTCATCACCTCTCGTCTGGCGCCGGCACACCCGATCGCCCGGCGGCCGTAACCCTGCGACGGGGCGGCGTACGTCCCGGGTTCCCCGGAGCGGACAGAACTACCATCACGGCATGACGACGATCGCGTTCCTCGGTCTGGGTGCCATGGGTGGTCGGATGGCCGGACGGCTGCTGGACGCCGGCACCAGCGTGGTGGTGTGGAACCGGACCCGGTCCAGGGCCGAGCCGCTGGCCGAACGGGGCGCCATCGTGGCTGACAGCCCGGCCGAGGCGGCCGCCGAGGCGGACGTGGTGATCACCATGCTGGCCAACCCAGAGGCGCTGCGTGCGGTCACCGAGGGCCCGCACGGCCTGGCGTCGGGGGTACGGGCGTCCAGCACGGTGGTGGAGATGTCCACGGTCGGACCGGCGGCGGTCGCCCGGCTGGCCGCCGGGCTGCCGGTCGGTGTGGGACTCCTGGACGCCCCGGTGCTCGGCAGTATCACCGAGGCCGAGGCCGGCAGGCTGCGTGTGTTCGTGGGCGGGCCCACCCCGCTGGTCGAGGAGTGGATGCCGCTGTTGGGCACGTTCGGGTCGACGGTGCACGTGGGTCCCCTGGGTGCCGGCGCGGCGGCCAAGCTGGTGGTCAACTCCACCCTGTTTGGTGTACTGGGCCTGCTCGGGGAGGCCGTCGCGTTGGCCGACGGGCTCGGCCTGTCCCGGGATGCGGCGTTCGACGTGTTGTCCTCCTCGCCACTGGGCGCCCAGGTCGAGCGTCGCCGGCCCGCGATGGAGGGGGTGGACCGACCGGTGCGTTTCTCGCTGTCGCTGGCGGTCAAGGACGCCGACCTGGTGGTCCAGGCGGCGACCGACGCGGGGGTTGACGTTCGGCTCGCCCCGGCGGTTCGGGACTGGCTGCTCGACGCCGAACGGGCCGGCTTGGGCGCGCGGGACTACTCGGCGGTGTTGTCCCGCATCCTGGCCTCCCGCTGAGGGCGGACACCCGGTTCCGGCCGCCGGTCAGGTCTGGGCGTCGAGTCTGCCGAGCAGTCGGAGTAGTTGGTCGCGTTCGTCGGCGGTGAGCCGGCCGAACAGTTGCCGGCCGGCCTCGGCGCTGGCCGCGGTCAGTTTGGCGCACAGTTCCTGGCCGTGCGCGGTGGGCACCAGCAGCAGGGTGCGGCGGTCAGCCGGGTTCGGCTGCCGGTTGACCAGGCCGGCGCGTTCCAGCGCGTCGACGACCTCGGTGGCCGACCGGGGAGCGATCTTCAGCCGGCCGGCCAGGTCGGCGATCCGCAGTGGCTGGGGCGCCTCGATCACCTCGTACAGGGCGCGCCCCTGCGAGGGGGTCAGGTCCAGCGGCGCGAGTTGGTGCAGGGCCCACTGGTGTAGTCGCTTGGAGACGCGGAAGAACAGCCGAACCAGTTCGGTGGTGGTGTCCGGGGAGGTCATGTCCGGCTCCACTGTTGGCATAGGAAGTCCATAGCGTGGTTTACCATATCGCGAGGTAGCCTCATTATGAGCTTTGCTCTGAAATCTGACGTACGATCCGGTCCGGGAGAACTGTCGAATCCCGCGTGAACACTGCCGCCCGCGGACACCGGCAGGCCAGCAGACCAGGCCACGGAGGCTCGATGACCAGCAACACACCCACCGCGTCGGCTCCGCCCCATCCCGGCGGACCCGGCCCGGACGGTTACCTGTCGCACCGGCAGATCCTGGTCGTGCTCGGCGGCATCATGGCCGGAATGCTGCTGGCCGCCCTGGACCAGAGCATCGTCAGCACGGCGCTCCCGGTCGTGGTCAGTGACCTGGGCGGTCTGGACAAACTGTCCTGGGTGATCACCGCCTACCTGCTCACCTCCACGGCGGCCACCCCCCTGTGGGGGAAGATCTCCGACCTGTACGGGCGGCGGCTGATCTTCCAGTTGGCCATCGGCATCTTCATCGTTGGCTCGGCGCTGTGTGGTCTGTCCCAGAACATGCCTGAACTGATCGTCTTCCGGGCGTTCCAGGGCATCGGCGGCGGCGGTCTGATGTCCATCGCGTTCGCGATCATCGGCGACGTGATCCCGCCGCGGGAACGCGGTCGGTACCAGGGCTACTTCGGCGCCGTGTTCGGTCTGTCCAGTGTGGCCGGCCCGCTGCTCGGTGGCTGGTTCACCGACGGTCCGGGCTGGCGGTGGATCTTCTACGTGAACCTGCCGGTGGGAATCGCCGCCCTGGTCATCACCTCGGTGGCACTGAAGCTGCCCACGGTGCGCCGGGAACACCGGATCGACTACCTGGGTGCCGCCGTGATCATCGGTGCGGTCAGCTCGCTGTTGCTCTACCTGAACTGGGCCGGAATCGCCTACGGCTGGACCGCGCCCGGCCCGCTGGCCCTGCTCGCCGGGTTCGTCCTGCTGGGCGTGCTGTTCGTGCTGGTCGAACTGCGGGCGGTCGAACCGATCATCCCGATGCGCCTGTTCGCCAACCCGGTGTTCCGGGTCGGCAACCTGTACGGGTTCCTGGCCGGTGTGGCGATGTTCGGCGGGGTCATCTTCCTGCCGCTGTACATGCAGGCCGTGCTCGGGTACTCGCCGACCGCGTCGGGCCTGGCCATGCTGCCCGCGGTGATCGGCATCTTCACCACCTCGATCAGTTCCGGGCAGGCGATCACCCGGACCGGCCGGTACAAGATCTACCCGATCCTCGGGGCGGCGATCCTGGTCGGTGCGCTGGGCGGGCTGGCCGTGCTGGGCACCGACACGCCGTACTGGCAACTGGCCGTGACCGAGTTCATCTTCGGTGCCGGTCTGGGCCTGACCATGCAGACGATCGTCACCGCCGTGCAGAACTCGGTGGAGTTCCGGGACATGGGGGTGGCCACCAGTTCCACCACGTTCTTCCGCCAGATGGGCGCCTCTATCGGGACCGCGGTGTTCGGCGCGGTGCTGGCCAGCCGACTGAGCACCCACCTGGCCGACCAGTTCGCGCACGCCCCGGCCGGGCTGGCCGGCGGTGCCGGCGCGGTGAACGTCGACGCGAACGACGTCCAGGCGATCGCCCGACTGGCCGCGCCGGTCCGGGAACTGGTGCTCCGGGCGTTCGCCGACGCACTGGACGACGTGTTCCTGGTCGGGGTGCCGTTCGTGGTGATCGCACTGGTGACCGCGCTGTTCCTCAAGGAGATTCCGCTGCGTAGTCGCGACGATCGGCCGGCTACCCCCTCGTCAGCCGGCGATGACCCTGTGCTGGCCGACGCCCGCTGATCCGGCGACCGGACCCGGCCGGTTCGGCGCGCGGACCGGCCGGCCGGGTGTCACCCTCGGGCGAGGGGCTGGCGATGCCGGCTCGGCGGCTCGACCGGGGGGATCCATGTCGCACACCAGGCGGGAAGACTTTCCCTGGGAGATCAACGTTCCCGACCACCCGGAGCGCACCAACAGTCCCGGCTACCGCCGCAGCCGGAAGTTGATGATCAGAATCGTGCAGACCACCCAGCCCTGGCCGCTGGGCGACCAGCCGTACCAGGACCACCACGGCGGTGGGATCTGGGTGAAGGACGCCCAGGGGTGGCTGCTGGTCATGGGCCTGGCCGGCATGGAGTGGTCAGCACAGTTCTGCGCTGATCCGGCCAAGGTGGACATCCTGCGGCAGACCGCGGCGCGGGTGGTGGCCGGGTTTCCCGAGACCCTGCCCGGATACGTCGAACTGGGCTACCACGACGCGGCCGACCTGCTGGCAACACCGATCACCAGCCCGGAGACGGTCGCCTCCTGGGCCGACGGCATCTTCAACGCGTCCATTCCGCTGCCGGCCACCATGCACACCGGGGTGCGCCCGAAGGGTGCCGGTTACCACCACTATCCCAAGCCGATCGTGGACATCCTCACCTTCAAGCGGGACGACTTCGACCTGTTCGTGGACGACGAGGAGGGCCGGACCGTGGCGGTGACCCCGATGGCACCCCGGTTCAGCGGTGACGGCCGGGTCGCGGTGGCCTGGGCACCGCCGGACTCGCCGCTCGCCCCGAGACTGGCCGAGGCCGAACGGGCCGGCCAGCGACTCGTGCTGGCCGACACCCACCCACTGGCCCACCGCGCCTTCGCCCGCCAGACCTGACCCGCGTTCCCACGCTGTCTGGTGGGGGTTTCAGCGCGAAAACCCCCACCAGGGAACCGGTGACCGGCGCGGGTTTCCCACGGTGGGGGCGCGACGAACAGCGTGCGGGTCAGTTGACGCTAGAGCTGGTTCACGTCGGTGATGTGCAGGACGGCGGCGCCGGCCTCGTCTGAGGCGGCCAGGTCAACCTCGGCGCTGATGCCCCAGTCGTGGTCGCCGGCCGGGTCGTCGAAGATCTGCCGCACCACCCACCGCTGCGGGTCCTGTTCCGGCTCGGGTTTGATGATCAGCAATGCCGGGCCACGGGCGTCCGGGCCGGTACCGATCCGGTCGTGTTCGTCGAAGTACGGTTCCAGCGCCTCGGCCCAGGCGTCGGCGTCCCACCCGTCGGCGGAGTCGAGTTCGCCCAGGTCGTGGTAGCGGCGCAGCGCGGCAAGCTCGACCCGGCGGAACAGCGCGTTGCGGACCAACACCCGGAAGGCCCGCACGTTCGCGGTCACCGCCGGCGGCTGGTCACCACGGCGGGTCACCGGGGCGGTGTCCTCCTCGGTCGGGTTGCGCAGCTTCTCCCACTCGTCGAGCAGGCTGGAGTCCACCTGGCGGACCAGTTCACCCAGCCACTCGGTCAGGTCGTCGATCTGTTCGTCCTTGGCCTCCTCGGGCACGGTCTGGCGCAGCGCCTTGTAGGCGTCGGCCAGGTAGCGCAGCACCAGACCCTCGGACCGGGACAGGTTGTAGTAGGCCACGTACTCGGCGAAGGTCATCGCCCGCTCGTACAGGTCGCGGGCCACCGACTTGGGCGCCAGTTCGTAGTCGGTCACCCACGGGTGCCCGCGCCGGTACATGTCGTAGGCGGCCTCCAGCAGTTCGTCCAGCGGTTTGGGGTAGGTGACCGACTCGAGTAGTTCCATCCGCTCGTCGTACTCGATACCGTCGGCCTTCATCTGTGCCACCGCCTCGCCGCGGGCCCGGAACTGCTGGGCCGACAGCACCTGCCGCGGATTGTCCAGAGTGGACTCTATGGTGGACAGCACGTCCAGGGCGTAGCTGGGCGAGGCCGGGTCGAGCAGTTCGATCGCGGCCAGTGCGAACGGCGACAGCGGCTGGTTCAGTGCGAAGTCCAGTTGCAGGTCGACGGTCAGCCGCACGGTACGGCCCTGCTCGTCGGGGGTGTCCAGCCGTTCGACCACCCCGGCGGCCAGCAGAGCCCGGTAGATGGCGATGGCCCGCCGGACGTGCCGGACCTGGGCCGGACGGGACTCGTGGTTGTCCAACAGCAGGTGGCGCATGGCCGCGAACGCGTCGCCGGGCCGGTTCACCACGTTGAGCAGCATGGAGTGGCTGACAGTGAAACTGGAGGTCAGCGGTTCGGGTTCGGCAGCGACCAGCCGCTCGAACGTGGGCCGGCCCCAGGACACGAATCCCTCGGGCGGCTTCTTGCGGACCACCTTTCGGCGTTTCTTCGGGTCGTCGCCGGCCTTGGCCAGGGCCCTTTCGTTCTCGATCGCGTGTTCGGGGGCCTGTACCACCACGCCACCGACCGTGTCGTAGCCGGCCCGTCCGGCCCGGCCGGCGATCTGGTGGAACTCACGGGCCTTGAGGTGCCGGGTCCTCACACCGTCGTACTTGGACAGTGCGGTGAACAGCACGGTGCGGATCGGCACGTTGATGCCCACACCGAGGGTGTCGGTGCCGCAGATCACCTTGAGCAGGCCGGCCTGGGCCAGGGTCTCGACCAGTCGACGGTACTTGGGCAGCATGCCGGCGTGGTGCACCCCGATGCCGTGCCGGACCAGCCGGGACAGCGTCTTGCCGAACCCGGCGGTGAACCGGAAACCGCCGACCATCGCGGCGATGGCGTCCTTCTCCGCGCGGCTGCACACGTTGATGCTCATCAGTGCCTGGGCTCGTTCCAGCGCCGATGCCTGGGTGAAGTGCACCACGTAGATCGGGGCCTGCCCACCGGCCAGCAGGTCCTCCAGGGTTTCGTGCAGCGGGGTGGTGGCGTAGGAGTAGATCAGCGGCACTGGGCGTTCGGTCGAACTGACCACGGCGGTGGGCCGACCGGTGCGGCGGGTCAGGTCCTGTTCGAACCGGGTCACGTCGCCGAGCGTCGCCGACATCAGTACGAACTGCGCGCGGGGCAGTTCCAGTAGGGGCACCTGCCAGGCCCAGCCCCGGTCCGGGTCGGCGTAGAAATGGAACTCGTCCATCACCACCTGGCCGACATCGG